>CACZCD010000048.1 GCA_902779565.1 uncultured bacterium
GGCATCGAGAACGTCGAGGACATCATCGCCGAGCTGGCCGCCGCCTGCCACCGCCGGGGGATGAAACTGGGATTCTACTATTCCAATCCCGATTGGCACCATCCCAATTCCCACAACGAAAAGAGCTCGCACCAGCTTCCGATGGAGCCCGGCGACGTGCCGGATATGGAGAAGTACATCGCCTACGTGAAGGCGCAGGTCACGGAGCTCCTCACGCGCTATGGCGAGATCGTCTGCTTTTTCTGGGACATCCCGACGCATCTGGACCGACCGGAAATGGATGCGCTGGTGCGGCGGCTCCAGCCCGGCATCAAGATCAACGACCGCGGATGGGGCAACAAGGCGACCTGCGACTACTCCACCCCCGAACGCGACTACAAGTGGGATGTCTCCTGCGGGCGCAACATCGAGGCCTGTGATTCCGTGGGTGTGCAGAGTTGGGGTTTCCGCAAGAATGAAGACTACCATACGCACGGCTATCTCACGCGGAAGATCGACAGCTACCTTTCCACGGGGGCGAACTTCCTCCTGAACGTGGGACCGAAGGCGGATGGCACGATTCCGGAGGAGTCGCGCGCGCTCATGGCGGATGTCGGCAAATGGTACCGTCGCGTCCGCGAGTCCTACCGGGGCGTCGAGACGGTCGCCGGCGTGGTGGCGAACAAGCAGGTTGTCGTCACGCGGAAGGGGGATACGCTCTTTCTCCATTTCCCGAAGGGGGTGGATGCGACGGGGCTTGACATGGCGCCGTTCGCTGTTCAGCCTGAAAAGGCGACGCTCCTCAACACGGGCGCACCGCTGAAGGCACGTCTGGAGTTGATGCCCTGGAGCGCGCTGCGCACGGGACACGAAACGCTTCACGTCTGGGGAATCCCCGCCGACGATCTGGCCAACGAATGCGTCGTCCTCCGGCTCGATTTCGCGCCGGGCGCGCTCAAATGAAGAAAAGTTGAAGGGTTGAAGAGTTGAAAGGTTGAAAGGTGAGAAAGATGAAAGTGGAAAGAGCAAAACTGACAATATGTGCGTGCGTTGTTCTGGCGGCGTTTTTGGCGACGTTTGCTGCGGAAGGAACGTGTGCCGATTGCGCGCTGATTCCGATGCCGCGCGAGGTGTCCCCGCGCACGGGCGCCTACCTCTCGGCTGAGGGCGCGGAGACGGTTGGCGTCAAGCGTCTGGCCGATGCCACCATTCCGGCCGAGGGATACCGGATGGTCGTCGCCGAGGACGGCATCACCGTCTGGTCGTCCGATGACGCCGGCGCGTTCTATGCGCGTCAGACGTTGCGGCAGCTCGCGCAGAAGAAGGCGAAGGGATGGAGTTACCCGTGCGTGGAGATCCGTGATGCGCCGGCTTTCCGTTGGCGCGGTGTGCTGCTCGACGAAGGACGGCATTTCTTCGGGAAGGAGACGGTGCGCAAGCTGCTCGATTTGATGGCGATGTACAAGTTCAACGTCTTCCATTGGCATCTGACGGAGGATCAGGGGTGGCGTTTGGACGTGCCGAAGTACCCGAAGCTGGCGCAGATGGCTTCCATGCGTCTCCGTTCGCCGGCGCACGGGTCGCATCTGCAGAGGGGCAAGGACGCGGATGGCGCTCGAACCTACACGAGCTCGGAGATGAACACCCAGAAGTACGGGCCGTTCTTTTATACGGCAGACGACGTCAAGGAGATCCTCGCCTACGCGGAAGCGCGCCATATCCGGGTGGTGCCCGAGATCGAGCTTCCCGGCCATGCAAGGGCCGCGCTCGGCGCCTATCCGGAGTTCTCCTGCTTTCCGGAGCGGATTCCGGCCGGTTCCGCCGCCGACGACTGGGGCATTTTCCGGGATGTGTTCTGCATGGGAAACGACGAGACGATCCACTTCCTTGAGGATGTGCTTGACTATGTGTGCGAGCTGTTTCCATCCCCCATCATACACATTGGCGGCGATGAGTGCCCCACCATCAACTGGTCGAAGTGCCCGAAGTGCCAGGCGCGCATGAAGAAGGAGGGACTCACCAAGCTCTCCGAGCTTCAGATTTGGATCACGAAGCACATGGCCGAACATCTCGCGAAGAAGGGCCGTCGCATCATGGGATGGGATGAGATCCTCAACGGCGACGTCCCGAAGACGGCGATCGGCCAGAGTTGGCGCGTCGCAGCGAAGGAGGGGGCGGGGACGGATCATGTCTCCGGCGCTCAGGGTGCCGTCAAGGGACATGAGATGGTGATGTCGCCCCACAACCTGACGTATTACAGCTACCAGCAGGGGTTCGAGGAGGATCCCTTCCGGCGCGCACCGAAGGGTGGTCTTTCGTTAGAGGCGGCGTACACCTTCGATCCGCTGGCGGGCGTGCCGGAAGAGGTGCGCGGGAAGGTGCTGGGCGGGCAGTGCTGCCTGTGGGGCGAGTATCTCTGGAACGAGTACGACCTGGCGTGGCGGATGTGGCCGCGCGCGTTCGCGATGTCGGAGATCCTCTGGAGCGCGCCGGCGAAGCGTGACTTCGAGGCGTTCTCGCGCAGGGCCGCCGTTGAGCGCCGCCGCCTCATCAGCATGGGCGTGAACTGCGCACCCTTGAAGTAGTGGATAGTTGATAGTGCATGGATGGAGAGCGGGATGAGCCGCTACGGAATCCTGAAGGGCGACTAGGCGGCGGTGAAGTGCGAGAAGTCCGCAACGTCGGTGAAGACCGCCGCCGACTTGTGGTATAATTCACGGCATGAAGATGATGGCTGTGACAGGTGCGCTTATGATGTGCGCGGCGGCGTTCGGGGCGGTGATGCCGCAGCTGCCGGAGCCGGTGTATGCCGATACGGAAGTGTGCACGAACGTACCGTGCGCAACGCTGCTTTCCGACGTGCGGGAGCTTGAGGCGGTGATTGATTTCGCGGGCACGGAGTCGAACTGCGTGCAGGTCGCGTTCGGTCGCGATGCGGACGGCGACGGAGACCTTTCGGCGGTCGAGACGGATCTTGTCCTCGGCTGGCGCGCGGGCGACTGCTTCATCGAGGACGTGAAGGGCGGGCGGCGTTTCCGCGAAGCCGTCAGCGCAACCAACGCCCTGCACCGTATCGAACTTCGCGCGGCGACGGACGGTTCGGGCGCGCGCTCTGCGCGTGTGCTGTGCGACGGTGCGGCGAGATTCGGCGAGGCGCTGGGCGGTGACCTGCAATGGCTCTACAATCGCGGCTGGGACATGGCGAAGGTGACGCGGCGCGGCGTGGATGCGCCCGGCGAGATCGTGCTCGTGGCGAGCGACCACGGCGGCCTGAAGTTCATCGTGAGGTGACGTCATGTTGGTGCTTTCGGTGATAATCGCATTTCTTCTTCTCGGCGCGCTTTGGTTCGCCGCCTTTCTGAACGAGCATGACATTCATCCGATGCGGAAGATGGCGGAGTGGATGCGTCGTTGCTCCGTGCTGGAGGTGGCGCTCGTGGCGTTGGTGGCCGTCGGTCTGATCCACCATGGCGCGACGAAAGGCACGAACGGGGTCAATGGTGCGGGCGGCGGATTGGGTGGCGGAGCAAATGTTGCCAATGTGCAAATGTTGCCAATGGCCAATGCCAATATCCAATTGGTGCCGGGCACGGAATTGGGAAATGGCAACATTGAAACTGGCAACAATTTCACAATAGTAACATTGACCACCAACTCCGACTGGCTGGCGTCCGGTGGATACGAGGATTGGTTCTACCTTGGCGACGGCGGATGGTGCTTCCGGTTCGGGTCGAATCTCGTGGAGCGTCTGACGGTGTTTTCGTGCGGCGAGATCTCGTCGGCACCGTTTGGCGCATCGAACCGCATTTCGCTTCTGGGTATTCCGCTCTCCATCGTCCCGGCGGCGAACTGGCATCTGATCGCGGGGAACGGGGAACAGGGAACGGGGAACGGAAATCCGCAACCCTCAACGCTCAACCCCAAATGCTCGCTTTTCTGGCACACGGCGACACCGTCGAACACGCTGCTGCTCACATGGGAGAATGCGCTTGTCCGCCGCGACACGAATCTGCCCGTGACCGTTCAGGCGGAGCTGTTCCCGGACGGTGCGGCGGCGTTTCGGTACGACTTTTCGGGCATCGGCGACATCAACGCGCTGTCGAACGCGGAGGCGCAGATTTGGCGGGATGGCGTGCTTGCGTCAAGCTATCAACTGCCAACCATCGACTACCAACTATCAACTACCAACTACCAACTAAACTCTTTCTTCGATGCGCTGCCGATAACTGGCACGAACCTGATCGGCGAGGTGTACGCGAGGATTGCGGGCGGCAACTCGAATGCATACTACTGCGCGGACGTGGTGGTGGAGAAGGGGCCGGCGAAGATTCGCGTGGAGCCGCTGGGGGTCGAGACGAACCAAGGCTTGCTTGGTAAGTACGAGATCGTGGCGATGCCGGGCGAGACGAACCGGCTGCCGCTTCTGATCGGGCCGAAGTACGCGGTAACGGCTGAGTCGGCGTTCGGGTCGTTCGAGCTTGTGCCGCCGCCGTTCGTGCCGCTGGTCGATGACACGGGAACCGTGGAGCGTCTTTCGTTCGGTGACGCACTGACACAGACTAACATCACCGACCGTTTGGTGGAGATCCAGTGGCCGGTCGAGTTCGCGCTGGAGGAGATCGACGCTGCACCGGAAGCGACAACCTACGCGCTCCGAATCACCCCGGACTGGCTCGATGGTGTGGTGACATGGCATGGCATCATGGACACCAACGCGCCGCCGATGAGAGGCGCGCCACCAATGCGTAGCGGCGGTGATTCGTGCTTATGTGGTTGCCTTGTGCGTGACGGACTTGACCTCATTCATTCCAAGACATGCAGCTGCGAACACTGTTCCGCAGAAGGCGAGTACGACTACGAAGGACATTCCGAAAGAATCGGACTAGATATGAAGGATCCCTCCAGCGGTAGCGGCGGCAACTCGCCAGGCGGCGGTAGCGGCAATCAACCCGATCCAGATCTGCCGAGCGTGACACTGTCCTTCGACAAGTCCTATGTCATCTTTGAGGCGGGGTACGAAGATGCGTTTGGAGAATGGGTCAGTAGCAACTCCACGACCGCAAAGCTCACAATAACTGCATACGGGGGTGCGCATGGCATTTCGATATCATACCAATTTCTTGGCGGCATCGACAGAAAGTCCAATGGAGGCGAACTCCCGACAAGTGTTGCGGCCCATGAAACAGTGACGCAAGAAATAACCTGTGAAGGCGTTGGGCCGAGCGTTGACATAGATGGTGCCTCGGTAGTTGCAACATATACCGATAACGCGACCTTTGTTACAGAATTGGTCGATGGCAATATAACATCCGTAGAAGTTAAATTGCAGCCAGTGATACAGCGGAACGGGCGACCGAACAGGCATACTGTCGGGGTGCGCGAGATTGTTGAATGCCAGCATTATCCACCAACGGCTCCGGTCGTTTGGAGTGTGAACAGCAGCAGTGGTGCGAGCATTAGCAACGATAATCCGAAGACGTTTTTTGTTGCTCCATTGATTTCCGCAAACGCTAACCTTTTGGCAAACTGTTGGGACGCAAACTATCATCCGCAAGTAACGATACAGGAACCGACTGGTCTTTGGTGTTCGAATAACGTGGTGATCGTCACCAATGCGATACCACCGAATGAATTTGGTGGCATAGGAATGGCGCTAACCCTTTATGTGCTTCCTATGGAGGTCTCCTTTGAAAACATAGCGGTAGAAGAGGTGCCATGTACACAGGGTACACATTCAGGATTTTTCACCAATTTGAACTTTTCGGCGTTCTGGTCGCATACATGCGATATGGGGGCCGGCAGATGGATCAATGTTCAGACCAATAACAAATATGGGGTTGATACATCAAGATTTCGCACGTGGCCTATGCCATGGAGCGAGGGAGAGATGACTTGGGAAATACCGATTGGGTGGAATGCAAAGGGCACTACAACTGGAGAACAAATCAGGAATTTCCATGATGGGTATCAATCCAAGTGGAAAATCATGGGCGACGGCTCTATTTCCAAGTCAAAACATGGATATACAGTCATCAAGGATGCAAACGGGCAAGTGAGAAAGGAAGGACCAAACAATGGAAATTAAATGCAGAAAAGTGTTGGTGCTTGCGTACGCCGTGATGTCAAGTGCTATGGCCCTGTGCGACGGAGCTGCGACAAATGGGACCATGTCGGCCAATGCGAATCAGACCACCAATGCAAACGCATCGATTGAGGCATCGATTCAGGTAGTCGCCGCCGGATTGGCAGGGAATGCGGATGTTCATGCCATGCATGATACGGCGGCAGGCCTCTTTTCGAGGATTGCGTCAGAAGACGATGCCGATGCATTTCGTGTACACATGGAAAGCATGCAGAATGCGATTCTTGGCATTCGCTTCAGGGAGGGGCCGCTTGCGGATTCGTATGATGATTGGGCTCGCTCAATAGATCGTTTTGACGATATGTGTGATCGGTGTTCAACCACAATGTGGAAACAGACGCGTGATTGGCAATGGCTATGGGAGTTTCGATTGAAGCAAATGGGCGTATATCGTAAAGAGTTGGAGCGGATAGCCGATGCCCAGCCCAAGCTCAGTCCGCCCAATTTCTGTGGTGTGCATCATGATTTGTCTTCCGTCCGTGGTTTGCTTCGGTACCGCCTTTCAGAATTGATCCGCCTCTCATTCGCTTCAAGTGAACAGTTTGCCATCTTCTACCATGATCTGCCCTCGAATGGACAGGAGGTGTGGCGGAATCGGATAGAGACTGCATCTGGAATGAAATTCGAGTTCTCCGAAGAAGGGAAACAGCATGTGCGCGATGTGACTATGCGTAAGCCGTATGATGGTGGCGATGTGCTGCCACATCCGTTCACTTTCTTCGGATGCACGCTTGGGACGGTACACGAAGGGTATAAGCAAATGGGGAAAGGGACTTCTCGTGATATGATATGGTGCTGGAATGAAACATTCAAACTTGAGCCGCCATATTTCGGCAAGCCATTCATGTTTGCAAAACTTGCGCCAAGATCGAAACTTGCGTATTCCGTTATGATTGTATGGAGTGAAGTATATACACATGAAGAATTGATTTTGCAGGCAAGAAGAATAAAGGAGGACATCGATAAACGGTTCGGGATAACACTTGGTAAATTTTTCTTCGAATTGGGTAGTCATGTGTGTGATGAGTCGGCATGGAAGAGTGCGGGCTTTGGAGTGGCGCGATCTCGCTCGGTGTTCGGCGCGATAAGGTTTGATATTGATGTTGAATATCGCGATGGTTCCAAGTCAAACATTGTTCTCACGATCACCGACACGGCGGCGGCGGTGCTTGTGGAGAAGGAGCGCAAGGAGAATCCGCTGAAGTACGACCGCGAAGCGGAGCGGCGCAAATTTGAGAAGCTGAAGGAATTAGGCCGTCAGCGCAAGGCCATGAAGGACGCGCAGAAAGCGGGTGGGGCGGGAAGCAATGGAAACTAAATTTAGATTCAGAAAGACGATTCAATGCATCGGCGCTGTGCTGATGCTTGCCGTTGTTGTTGGATGCGACGGGGGGAAATCGGCATTTGAGCGGGCGCATAAAGAACGCATTGATGAGATACGACATTTGGTTGGTGCGGTATGTGATTGCGGACGAGACCGAAAGCCAATTGATGACTGTCTGAAGACGTTCGTAGAAGTTTCCTCAATTACAAACCACGAGGAGAGGAGGCAATGGCTTGCGGTTTTTTGCGATGCCATAGCAAATGCCAAGCCAAGCGGTGCAGATATGCTTGCAAGACAGGACAACTACACGAATCTGCACAATTTCAGGGAGAAGGCGTCCGATGGTCTTGGTATGGAAGGTGACGATCTTAGGGTGCGTCTTGAAATGTGGTTTGCGGAAGTTGAGGCATTTCGAAAGGAGGCCGCCTTTTGCGATGCGATGGCAGCCGACATCAATGCCGCATTCACGGGCAGCAGAACTTCAAAAGCCAAGCTGCCGCCAGATTTTAACGACGCCGTAGGATTGCTGTGCGAATGGGAGACAAGTGCGAAACAAAGTAAGCTTTGGCATGAGTACGATATGGCTCCGATTGTACTTTGGGACGACAGCGTGGCGGCGCGGTATTGCGCTACGCTGCCATGGTGGAAGAAGAAGATGGTGGTATGGAGAATCAACAAGGCTATTGGCCGCTGTCCCGACTGGTATCTGGACGAGCAGAAGAAAGGAAAGAGGCGTGCGCAGAAAGCGGGCGGGACGGGAAAACAGCGCGGTGTTCGATAATGAAGACTTGGAATGACATAATCGAGCCCCAGCCGTAGTTGTTGGTTGGTGGATTGGTGGAAGGCCCCTGCCGATTTTCGGCGGGGGTTTTTTGTTGGCGGGAAGTGTGGTATAATTCGTGGCGTTTTCGGTTGGGGGCGACCTTGACCGGGGACATGACATAGCCTTAGGCGGGCATCGGCCCGCAAAAGGTCCAGATTGCAGGTAACTGCAGCAAATCGTTTGAACGAAACCTGAGAAATTTCACCAAAAACGATGCGTTGCGGGGACGCGCATAGCGCGTGCCTCTCTTCGTTTGTTTTTGGTGGGCACTCTCAGGGCCTCGTTCAAGCATCGAAGAGAGGCCCTAAATGGCGAAAGTCGGAAACAAGCAGCTCGGAAGAGCGAGGAGAGCGAAGGAAGACGAGTTCTACACCCGTCTCGAAGACATTGAACGAGAGCTGCGCCACTACGAAAACCACTTCAAGGGCAAGACGGTGCTCTGCAACTGCGACGATCCGCGAGTGTCAAACTTCTTCCATTACTTCTCCTATCGCTTTGAGGCGTTGGGACTGAAGCGCCTGATAACAACTTGCTACAAAAACCAGGAGCGCGACCTTTTCAGCCAGAACGATTCTGAGCGTGCAATCTGGTTGGAGTACACGGGCGACAAGAACGGCAACCGCATCCCTGACCCTGAAGAGATCGGCATCCGCCAATTCGAGGGCGACGGCGATTTCAGAAGCGAGGAATGCATCGAACTTTTGAAACAGGCGGACATCGTCGTCACCAATCCTCCATTCTCGCTGTTCAGGGAATATGTGGCGCAGCTCGTGAAGTATGACAAGAAGTTTCTCATCATCGGCAACCAGAACGCCATCACGTACAAGGAGATATTTCCACTTTTCATGTCTAACAAGATTTGGCTTGGCTACGGGTTCAAGCGGAACTGCGCGCATTTCATAACGCACTACGAAGACACGGCGACCGATGCCGACCATCGAGAAGGGATGATCAGGGTTCCAAGCGTGACGTGGTTCACAAACTTGGAGATTCCAAAGCGGCACGAGGAAATGGTGCTATACCGCAAGTATGATCCACTAGATTATCCAACATACGTCAATTATGATGCGATAGAAGTTGGCAAAACATCCGAGATACCTGATGACTTCAATGGAGTAATGGGCGTTCCAATAACGTATATGTATAAACATAATCCTGATCAGTTTGAGATTCTTGGCATGAGCCTTGATTTGGCTGATATGTCAGTGATACGAAAACGGCTTGGGTGTAATAATGGAGGGCCGACATTTTACATTGAACAGGACGGCCATTTAATTCGTCTTTATAATCGCATAGCAATACGCAGGAGAAGAAAGTGATTTCACATGGAGACACGAAGGTACGGAGAATGTGGGGCGGATAGAAATTTGCCGTGTCTTGTCGCATCAATGATGCTCCACTCCGTGTGAGACAAAAGAAAGGAACGCAAATGAAGATTGATCTGCACGAGATTACCGTCCGCGAGCTTGTGGACGGGTATGTGAACAGCGAGGAAGAGGGCGTTGTCGCGTATGGCGGCAAACTGGATGTGCGTCCAAAGTACCAGCGCGAGTTCATCTATTCCGACAGGCAGCAGCAGGCGGTTGTCGATACGGTGACGAAGGGCTATCCGCTCAACGTGATGTATTGGGCGGTGCGGGGCGACGGCACGTATGAGGTGATCGACGGCCAGCAGAGGACGCTTTCGCTGTGCGAGTTTGCGGCGGGACGGTTCGCGTACATCTTCCGCTACTTCGGGAATCTGCAGCCGGACGAGCAGAGGAAGTTCCTCGACTACAAGTTGATGGTGTACCTTTGCGAAGGGACGGACTCGGAAAAGTTGGAGTGGTTCAAGACGATCAATATCGCGGGTGAGGAATTGACGGAACAGGAACTGCTGAACGCGGTCTATGCCGGGCCGTGGACGGCAGACGCGAAGCGGTACTTCTCGAAGTCGAACGGCCCCGCGTATGGTCTTGGGAGCCGATACCTGAAAGGCGACCCGATCCGGCAGGAGTATCTGCGCACGGTGCTTCGCTGGAAGAGCGGCGGCGATGTGGCGCACTACATGGCGCTCCGGCAGAACGAGCCGTCCGCGATGGACGAATGGCTGTACTTCAAGGGCGTGATCGATTGGGTGCAGGCGCTGTTCCCGAAGTACAGGCGCGAGATGAAGGGCTTGGAGTGGGGCGAGTTTCACCGGCTGTACGGCAAGAACAAGTACGATCCCGCCGCGATGGAGCAGGAGATCGTGAAGCTCATGGAGGATGACGACGTGCAGAAGAAAAGCGGCATCTACGAGTACCTGCTTTCGGGGCGAGAGAACGAGCGCGCCTTGAACATCCGGGCGTTCACGGAGTCGCAGAAGCGGGCGGCGTATGAGCGGCAGAAGCGCATCTGCGCCAAATGCAGACGGCACTTCGAGCTTGAGGAGATGGAGGGGGATCATATCGTGCCGTGGTCGAAGGGCGGCAAGACCATCCCCGAGAACCTTCAGATGCTCTGCCGACGGTGCAACGGCATGAAGAGCGACCGGTGAAAATGATTTGTGGATGAACGGCTTACCACCGCATTTATATAAATCCGGTGGTAATTGCGGGGTGCCAAGTGGGAAAACAGGTCTGACCTGTTTTCCCACTATGGGAATGGCGAGACAAGGTGTCGGATTTCTCGTCGTGGGTTTTACTTTTGCAGGAGAGTTGTGGTATAATTCGGGTCACTCAAAGGGAAAGGATGTTGTAATGAAAGTTGCGGCTCTTGGAAAGGGCGCAGTTCTCCGCGGATTGCGCATGGCGGCGTTTGCGGCGGCTGTGACCGCGGCAGGCGTATTTCAGGTGGAGGCGGGATGGAAGGATCGACTTCCGCTGGGCAAGGATGCCTTGGTGGTGAAGTCCGCCGGCGGCGATATCCGCATCGATCCGCTTGCCGAAAACCTCTTCCGCGTGCGCGTGGCGAAGGACGGGGCGTGGACGGAGAGCGGGATGAACCGCTACGGAATCCTGAAGAGCGATTGGGCGGCGGTGAAGTGCGAGAAGTCCGCAACGTCGGTGAAGACCGCCGCCGGCGCGGTGGAGGTTGATGCCGCGACGGGCGCAATCCGGTTCAGGTCGTCCGTTTCGAAAGCCGATCTCGCGATAGCGGCGAAGATTGAGGGGAAGGGGTACAAGGTGCGCTTCCCGCTCGTTGACGGCGAGAGGATATACGGCTTGGGCGACGTGAGCCGCGAGAACATCCAGCGCCGCCCCGGAAAGTACGAGATCTGGGTGAAGAACGTGAACAGCTACATCCCGATGCCGATGGCGATCTCCTCACAGGGGTGGGGTGTGCTGATGAATACTACGTGGCGCAACTTTTTCGACGTGGGGCAAGATGACAAGTCCGCGCTCGTCTGCTCCGCGCCGGAGAGCGAGCTCGACTTCTACCTCTTCACGGGTGACGGCTACCGCGCGCTCATGGACATCTACACGCAGCTCACTGGCCGGCCGAAGATGCTCCCGGCGTTCGGCTACGGGTTCACGTTCGTCTGCAACGAGAACGTGGACATGTTCAAGCTGCTTGACGAGGCGCGCGAGTTCCGCGACCGCGACCTTCCTTGCGACGTGATCGGTCTTGAGCCGGGATGGATGGAGACGTTCTACGACAACACCACGCGCAAGACGTGGGACCCGAAGAAGTTCATCTTCCCGTACTGGTCGCCGAAAGGCGGCAACACCTTCATCGGGGCGCTGAACCGCATGGGGTTCAAGCTTTCGCTGTGGCTGTGCATAAAGTACGACCTCTTCCGCTACGAGGAGCAGTGTGCGGCGGGCAAGGCGAAGAAGTTCGGCCTGAAGCCCGACATCCCGGACGACGTCACCGAGACGTGGGAGGACGACCGCATCACGGGCGAGATCAAGGATCCGCGGCTCACGGGCGCGCGGAAGGGCATGTACACAAAGCTCGGCGCGAAGGAGGGCCAGTTCAAGGAGGGCGACCTGCCGTGGTTCGAGCACCTGAAGAAGTTCGTGGACCAGGGCGCGCAGTGCTTCAAGCTCGACGGCTCCTGCCAGGTGACGGACTGGAACGGCGTGCCCAACCGCAAGTGGGCGAACGGCGCTTCGAACGAGGAGAACCACAACCTGTATCCGCTTGTGTACGACAAGCAGATGTCGCGCGGCTACGAGGAGTACACGCGCAAGCGCTCGATGGTCTATTCCGCCGGCGGCTACGCGGGCGTGCAGCAGTTCGTGGCGACGTGGGCGGGCGACACGGGCGGCGGCGCGAAGCCGTGCGCCTCGCTCCTCAACCTCGGCATGAGCGGCCACGCCAACCAGAGCTGCGACATGGGCATATTCAGTTCTCAGCAGCTCCATTTCGGGATGCTCCAAACGTGGAGCCAGCAGAACAACTGGGCGTACTGGTTCCAGCCGTGGTATCAGCGCAAGGCGGGGCTCGACAACTTCCGCAGGTACCTGAAGCTGCGCTACCGCCTGATCCCGTACATCTACACCGCCGCCGCCGAGGCGAACCGCACCGGCTGGCCGGTGATGCGTTCGCTGCCGTTCACGTATCCGGACGTGCCGGAGTACGATTCGTGCAAGACCTCCTACATGCTCGGGCCGAACCTGCTCGTGGCGGCGTATACCAAGGAGGCGACGATTCCTGCCGGCGCGTGGTACGAATGGCGTACCGACGAGCTCGTGAAGGGTCCGGCGAAGAAGCCGGTGGACGTCACGCCCGACTGGGGCGGCGCGCTCTACGTGAAGGCCGGCGCGGTGATCCCGACATGGCCGGAGGTGGAGTGCATCGACGCCGGATGGAACAAGGACCTGATCCTCGAGGCGTACGCAGGGGCTTGCGGCGCGAGCGAACTCTACGAGGATGACGGTCTGACGCTCGCCTACGAGAAGGGCGCGGGGGCGCGGATTCCGCTCACGCTCACCGATACCGGCAATAACGTCACGGTGCTCGTGGGGAAACGCACGGGCAACTTCAAGGGCGCCCCGACGCGTTCCGTGACGCTGCGCGTCCACGGACTTTCCGCGAAGCCGTCGGCGGCGGAGGTGGCGGGCAAGGCGGCGGAGGGCGCCTGGGACGAGGCGACGAAGACGTTCGCCGTCGGTCCGGTGGAGGTCGGCTCCGCCGGCTGCGAATTCAAGATTGCAAGATGACATAAAAGGAGAAACTGCCATGCAACATCAAACACTGCGACATGCAACATGCGGCTTTGCCGCCGCCGCTGCGTTCGCTGCGGTGATCGCGTTCGCGCCGATCCGGGGCAATGCCGCGACGACATACGCATTCTCCACCGGCTATTCCGGCGACCATGTGCATCTTTCCGATCCCTTGAACTACTACAGCAGGGTGGTGCCGCCGTCGGACATAAACGAATCGTTACTCAGGGTGTTCATGGGTGGGAAATATGCCGAAAACGACCTGCCGTTCGACTATCTCCTGCGAGGCATCCAGTTTACCGCCGCCCCTAATGACAGGGGAGGTCGCATTGACGGGAATCCCTTCAACATCGGCATTGCCGGCATAAGCATGGGGACGGCGGCTTCGGACGCCTCCTACGTGGTCACCCAGGTGTTCAATACGGCGATCAACATCGCTACGAACACGACGATTCCAATCACGCCCTACGCCCAGAACTGCCTGCGGTTCAACGGCCCGATAGGCGTGTATGGCGACCCGAACAACTGCACGAACAAGCTCTTCGCGTTCAACGGTGTGGGCGAGACGATAATAGCGGGCGGCATGACCATCCCCACCGAGACGGGCTACGAGACGCGCCAGCAGTTCTCGGCGGGCACAGTGCGCATCCAGTCCGACGTGACGGTGCCGTCGTTCAGCTTCGAGGGCAGCGCGCATGTGATCCTCGAGAACGGTGCGACGTTCAAGAACACGAGCAAGTGGACGGAGCGCGCGACGCTCAATTCGTTCTTCAGGGGGAAGAGCGTGTTCGACATCATCGACGGGAAGTTCCTTCCGGCGTCGTCCATCTGCACGGCTCAGACAGCGGATTCCGACACGATCATCAACCTGTATGGAACGTCGGTCTTGGATACGGGAGCAAAGGGGTTGCGTTTTGGAAACAACGGCAAGGCGACGATAAACATCTATGACTCCGCCCAGTTCTTCAAGCGGAACAGTGGCTCTGAAGCATTTGCGGAGAAGGGTCAGACCCTCTTCAACCTTCGCGGGGGCAAGCTGATATGCGGCAACGACCGAATAGGAGGGGGCGTTTTCCAGCTTGGCTACAGCGCAGCGTCGTACACCACGGAGTTCGATCCGAGCGCGCTCAACCTCGCGGGCGGCGAACTGTACATGACGCGGTTCAAGAACGACACCGTATCTGGCACGCTCCTCTCGCGTCCCGTCTATCTGTATCTCGACGGCACCGTCTGGCACTGCACGGCGACCGGCAATGCGTTCGAGTTCGCCAACGGGTGCAACGCATCGACGGGTCAGTTGCGTGCCCACATGCGTGCGGGCGGCTTCACGATCGATACGCGCCGGAGCACACTTACATGGAACGCGATTCCGCTGCGCGGCAGCGACCTGGACGGCGGCGAGGACGGCGACCTCGTGAAGCTTGGAGCCGGTACGCTCACCGTCGCCACGAACTTCACGTTCACCGGAACGACCGTCGTCAAGGGCGGAACGCTCCAGGTGAACGACGGTGGCTTCATTGCGGGCGGCGTCGATCTCCGCCCGTCAACGACGCTCTCCTTCACGGGCACCACGCTTGCGCTTGCGTCGCTTTCGTCGAAGGGCGGCATCGTCAAGCTCACGTCCGGGCAGCGGCTTTCGCTCGCCGCCGCGCCGTCGGTCGATGGTCTGCTCGTCTTCGACGTGCCGGTCGCGAACGGCACCTATACGCTTATCGAGGCGCCCGGCATGTCAGGGGAATTGGCGTCGCTCTGCGCGGTGAAGACGCCCGTCTCCGGCAAGAGCTGCACCTTCTCCGTGGAGGGCGGCAATTCGCTCGTGCTCACGGTTGCGGACGGTGACGCGCCGGCGGCGCCGACGTATCCTGCGAGCGAGGACCCCGAGCTCATCGCGGCATCGGGAACCGTCACGTTCGGCGACGAGGGATGGGAGAAGCTTGCGGCGTCCGGCGGCACGCTGGCGTACGCCGGGGAGGATGACATTACACTGGGGCCGGACACCTTCCGCCTTTCGGCGGCTTCCACGTTCCGGCTGAACGGCAACGGGAATGTGACCTTCACGGGCGGAGTTGATACGGTGTTCTCTTCCGACTACTCCCTCACGCTCGTCTCGGGCGCCACGAACGCGTTCTCCTTCGCGGGCGAATGGCTCGATCCCGTCTGGCCTCGCGCGTCGGCATGGCGCAAGTTCTCCTTCAACTCGGGCAACTTCATCTTCGGCCCCGAGCTCTCGCCGGACGATTTCTTTGGCAGTCTCTTCCTCTATCCGCTCACGTGCTTGACGGTGAAGGACACCGACTTCTCGTTTGCCGCGGCCACGCCTTCCGCCGCGGTCAACCCAACCGCGCCGGCCAACCGCACATCGTTCATCCTCGATGGTGCGCGGCTGAAGGTGGCGGGAGCGGGTGACGGTAGTCTGGACGACTACCTCTCCGGCGTGACCTCGTTCGCAATCGGCGCGGGCGGCGGTTCCATCGACACCTGCGGCTACGACGCCACCATCACGCAGACGCTTCTGCCGACGGGGGCGGAGACGGGGGTGTTCGCGAAGCTCGGTGAGGGGACGCTGACCATGTCCGGTACGGGGAACGTAATCGGCGGCACGCTCTTGGTCTCGAACGGCACGCTCGTCGCGGCGTTCGACACCGGTTCGCACCGTCCGTATCCCGAAGGCGCGATGGCGATCTGGGACTTCGACGGCGATGATCCCTACGCCGACAGGACGGGGCACGGGTTCGATCTCGCCCAGGCGCATCCGGATGTTGTGGACGTCGGTTTCACGGATGTGAACGCGCTCTCCGGCAAGGCGGCGAAGTGGTCCGAGAGCACCGTCGGCGGCGCGCTCAAGGCGACGACCATCGCGTCCACCTCGTGTAGCCGGCAGTCGGTCTCGGTATGGGTGCGGTACAAGTCCTTTAATGCCGATAAAGGCAACGCCAACATCATCAGTACGCGCTGCAAGAACGATTGGAGCGGTACCGGAAGCAGCTTCGACCTTGCGTATAAGACCGTATGGACAACGAACGGCGTGTCAATCGCGGGCGGCGCAAAAGGATTTGCGACAGTATGGGATAGCGCACAGGCGTCGATCTGGGATGACGTTGTGGGGCACGCGCCGTCCGTGAACGAATGGCACCATATCGTGATGGTCAACGACAATGGCCATTACCGGTCGTATCTCGATGGCGTGCGCTATGTTGACAGGCATTCATCGTCCACGCCGACATTCCTTCCCGCGAACTACCTGATTACGCTCGGACAGGGCACGTATAACAACGAGTTCATGAACAAGGGCGGCATGATTGACGAGGTGGCGCTGTATGCACGCGCCCTTACAGACGACGATATTGCGGAGCTGGGCCGCCATGGCGAGGCGAAGAGTTGGGATTTCGACCTGATCGTCGTCGAGGGAGCCGTCTGGGACATGAACGCATCGACCGCCACGGTGAGAACCGTGAGCGGCGGCGGAACGGTCCAGAACGGCAAGATCGTGGTAACCGAAAGACTCGTCACCACAAAGGACGCCGCGATTGCGGTCGACAAGGTGTCGTTCGGGACTGGCGGCACGATCGATCTCGGGTATGGCGAAACCGAGCGCCGCACGGTCGGGAGCCGGGCGCTTCTGACGTTCAGCGAGCTGGACGCGGAAGGTCTCGCGGCGGTGCGGGGCTGGAACTTCGAGAACGCCGGGGCCGGCAAGAACACTTCCGCCAAGCTGCGGATTACGGAGAACGCGCTCGTCCTTGACGTGTGCCCGCTCGGCGCCTGTATCGTGATAAGGTGATTAGTGGATAGTTGTTAGTTTAGAGTTTAGAGTTTCCAGTTTAGAGTTTGGAGTGGTTAGTGGTTAGTTTAGAGTTTAGAGTTTAGCCCACCCACAGCGCTTCGCATTGGAATGTACATGAGGACAAGTCTAACATCCACAAGGATTAGGGGAAGGATTGCCACAAACTCTCCCCCTGAGACAGGGGGAGTGCCCCGGAGGGGCGAGGGGGTATGATTCTCCCGATTGTCATACTCCCCCGGCCTTTGGCCACCCCCTCTATCTTAGAGGGGGAGTTTCCAATCACTGAAACCATTGACTACCAACTTATAGGTAAGGAGGAGAGAGAATGATGCGTGGAATTGTTGCCGCAGGCGTTTTTGTTGCGGCGGGCGCTGCGTTTGGGGCGCTGCCGGTGATGCCCAAGGATACGCCCGGCCCGGACGCGGCCCGCGTCGCGGAGATCGCGGCGCATCTTCCGGAGCGTCCCGGATGGACAGAGGCGTACCTGCCGGCGAACCCCGGCCGCGCGCGCGGTTACCTCAAGATGGCGATTCCCGACTGCTCCGACGAGCTTTACCTGCGCTTCAAGCGCGACGGCAACCGCTCCGAATTCCAGAACGCGCACGGGAAGCGCATCGATATGTTCCGCCATTTCGCGGCCATGGCCGAGAAGGAGGGCGGTGAATATCTGGCAAAGACGGAGGAGCTGCTGCGGATCATCTGCGCCGAGCGCAGCTGGGTGATGCCGGCACACGACGGGAGCCTTGGCAACTTCAAAGGGACGGCTCTCACGATAGACCTCGGAAGTTCCCATTTGGCCTATAACATGGCGGAGGTGCTCTGCCGTCTTGGGGACCGGCTTTCGCCGGAGGCGAGGGCGCTTGCAATGGCTGAGATGGAGCGGCGCATCTTCTCGCTCTACCGGGCCACAAACCGCGACTCGAAGGGTCCGAAGGACCTGCACGGGAACTGGTGGTTCTACGTGCGGTCCAACTGGAATGCCGTGTGCCACGCGAACGTGGTGCGCGCCGCCCTCGCGCTCATCGAGGACCGGCAGGACCGCGCCGCGTTCGTGGAGGCGGCGGAGCGCGGCATGCGGTATTTCCTCGAGAGTTTCCTCGAGGACGGCTACTGCACGGAAGGCGGCGGCTACTGGAACTATGGCTTCGGCCACTTCCTTTACCTCGCCAGGACGGTGAAGGGCGCGACTGGAGGCTTCGTTGACCTTACGCGTCTGCCGCGGGCGAAGGAGGCGCTGGAATACGGCTTCGGCTACCGTCTCTCCCGGCACAAGTGCCCGGTGTTCGCCGACGGTGGCGCAGGCGCGCCCTCGTTCGATTTCCTCAAGATCGGCGTAGAGCTCTGGCCGGAGATGAAGCCTCTCGTCAAAGGCGATCTGCAGCCGCGCACCTGCTTCCCGGCGGCGCAGGTGTATATCATGCGGGGGAAGCGGATGGCGTTCGGCGTGAAGGGCGGCAATAACGCGGAGCTCCACAACCACAACGACATCGGCAGCTGGACGCTTACGCTTGACGGGGTGGAGATGGCCGGCGATCCGGGAGGTGAGGTCTATACCGCGCGGACGTTCTCGTCGAGGCGGTACGAGTCCGATGTCCTCAACTCGTACGGGCACCCCGTGCCGCTCGTCGATGGTCTGAAGCAAGGGACGGGGGCGAAGTTCGCGGCGACGGTTCAGATGAGTGCGTTCAACGACACCTGCGACACGATCCAGTACGATCTCAAGGGGGCGTATCCCGCCGCCACGAACGGACTTCGTTCGCTCGTGCGCTGCGTTTCGTTCGACCGGGCGGTGGAGTGCGTGACGATACGCGACACGTTCGCCTTCGATGCGCCCGGCTCGTTTGAGTCGCCGATCGTCACGTATGCCAAGGTCGAGAAGGGGGCAGACGGCCGCAGCTTCACGCTTACGGTGGGCAAGGCACGCATGAAGGTTGCGTTCGAGGTAGAAGGTGGCGAATGGGATCTCATGGAGAAGACCATCGAGAACCCGGGCCGTCCGTCGCCGTTGCGCCTGGCGGTGCGTTTCCGTGCACCGGTGAAGGACGGGACCGTCGTGTGGCGGTTCTCCCCTGCAGATTAGATTGTGCCGAAACGGTCACCTGCCCCACCACAGTTCGTACTGCGCCACAGAGCGGCAAAACGTCGATAAATCCCATGATCCTGTTCCCTGCTGTGCTTCGGGAGGATACGCTTTCGGGGTGCCCTCCCTTCAAGGCGGCATTCGTCGGTGCGCCTCCACAGTGGGGATTCGCTCGGCACGGGCGCGGCCTGCGCCGCGTCCGTGGCGGCTCATGCGCACCGAAT
>CACZCD010000049.1 GCA_902779565.1 uncultured bacterium
GAAGAAAAGATGATCCTCGGCCACGCCGCAGGAGCGCCAGTTGGTCATCAAACTCTGGAAGGCGCAGGGCGGCGGAAAGAACCGGAACGCGCGCCCGTTCGGTCTGCTGCGCGACGTGGCATGGTGCCTCGTCAACTCCAAGGAATTTCTTTTCAGGATCTGACCATGAAACCTGCGAAAAGTGTTGTCGAAATCTGGTTGTGGGGCGGCCCCAGCCAAATCGAGACGTTCGACCCGAAGCCCAACGCCCCCCACGACTATAACGGAGGCTTGAAGGCCATCCCCACCAACGTGCCGGGGATGGAGATCCACGAATGGTGGCCGGAGCTGGCGAAATGCGCCGACCTCTACTCCCTGATCCGCAGCATGACGCATACGCAGTTCGGCCACGAGAGCGCTGCCTATCTGATGCAGACAGGGCGTCTGCCCGGCGGCGGCGAGGTGTGTCCCGCCATCGGCACGGTGATCGCCGAGGAAAAACGCAAGACCTATAAGGGCGATCTGCCGCCCTATGTGATCCTCACGCGCGCCAAAGGGCGCTTCAGCGAAGTGGGCTTCCTCGGTCCGGACGCCGCCCCGCTCGTGACGGGCGGCAAACCCAACGCCCCGCACTTCACCGTGGACGGCATCGTGCCGCCGGAGGGAATCTCGCCGGAACGGGCGCAGCAGCGCTTCAACCTTCTCTCCAAACTCGACCTCTGGAAACCGAACAAATCGGGCGTGAACGCCGCCACCGCCGCCGCCTTCGACACGGCGGGGGTGGAGGCCCGCCGCATCGCCGAGGGTGACGCCGCCAAGGTGTTCGACCTCGCCCTGGAACCGAAGGAGCTGCGCGACCGCTACGGACGCAACGAGATCGGGCAGTCGCTTCTCGCCGCGCGCCGTCTGGTCGAATACGGCGTGCCGTACATCGCGGTGAACATTTCGGGTTGGGATTCGCACAAGCGTCACTTCGAGACGATGAAGCGGCGAAGCAACGAAACCGACAGCGCCGTGGCGAACTTCCTCATGGATCTCAAGGCGAAAGGACTGCTCGACTCGACCATCGTCTGGATGAGCGGCGAGTTCGGCCGCACGCCGAAGGTGGGATGGGAGGCGCCGTGGAACGGCGGACGCAATCACTATGCGCGCTGCTTCTCGGCGCTCCTGGCCGGCGGCGGCTTCAAGGGTGGCTGCGTGGTCGGCGAGTCGGACGAAACGGCGAGCAAGCCCATCCACCGTCCCGTCTCGCCGCAGGATTTCCTCGGCAGCATCTACGAACGGTGCGGCATCGATCCCGAAGGCCCCCTCCCCAACAAGAAGGGAAAGAAGATGACCGTCCTCCCGCCGCCCTCTGCGGAAGGACGTCTGAAGGAGATCTACGCATGAAACGCATCCTTCTTTCCATGCTCGTCCTCACGGGCGCCACGCTTCTCCCGGCCGCCGATCCCTACGCGGGCTACATCTATCCGGCCGGCATTCAGGCGGGCACCACGAACCGCTTCATCGTGGGCGGACAGAATCTCTGGGGCGTCAGGGATGTCGCGTTCAGCCAACCCGGACTCCACGTGCTGAAGATCGAACGCGTGCCGGGCTTCGCCCCGCCCACAGGTCTCCAACGGAAACATCTCAAGAACTGGTTGGATGGCATCGCGGAAGGACGGCGGGAGGAACCGCCAAAACCGAACGATCCGCATCTCAACGAATGGCGGTCTAACAGCTGGTGGCGCGCACTGAACACGCTTGACGCCGGACAGCTCGCGATTGTCGAACGCGATCTCTACACGCCGCGCAACGCCCTTCAGGATACGCCGTCGCTGCGGCAGATGATGCTGGTGACCGTGGCGGCGGACGCCGATGCGCGTCCGGGCTGGGGCACCTTCTCGGCTTGGGGCTGGAACGGCATGTCCGCGCCGCGCCCCTTCGCCATCACCGCGCGTCCCCACGCCCCCGAGCCGCTCTACATCCCGCCGCACCGTCCGCAGCCGGATCCGACCTTCGCGGATCTTCGCCGGGGCGGCGTCATTCTGGATGGACAGATCATGCCGGGATCCACCGACACCTTCCGCCTACGCCTCGCGGCCGAAAAGTCCTACGCGTTCAACATCGTCGCACGTGAACTCCAGCCTTACATCGGCGATGCGGTTCCCGGCTTCTTCAATGCCGTTCTTACGCTGAAGGATGACGCGGGGAACGTCGTGGCGACGGCGGACGACGAAGCGCGGTTCCGTCCGGACCCGACGCTCACCTTCACGCCCGCCCTTGAGGGCGACTACTGGCTGGAGATCCATGATGTGCTTTACCGCGGACGCGCCGACTTCGTCTATCAGATCACCATCGACGCCGATCCGCTGCCGCCCGATACGCCAAACGGAACTCTAGCGCCGTTCCCACCACCCGACGGCGTGGTGGCGAAAGCAGGCGCCGTCTCGACCAAGACATTCATCATCGATACGCCCGGTCCGCGCGTGCTGGAGGTGACGGCACGCCGCCGGGGTTCACCGCTTGATGCCGTTCTAACGCTGCGGAAAGCATCGGGCGGCGAACCGCTCGCCCAGTGGGACGATGCCACCAACACCGTCTTCACCGGAACGATCCCGCAGGGCGAATGCGATCCCGTGGGACTCTATGACTTCAAGGAGCCGGGCGAGTACGTCGCCGAAATCACGGATCGCACGCGCCACGGCGGAAGCGACTACGTCTGGTGGTTGGAGGTGCGCCGCCCTTCGCCGCACTTCGAGGTCTATTCCACACGCTCGACCCTGCCGCTCAAAGGCGGCATGCCGCTGAAGGTGGGCTTCCGCATCCTGCGCAAGGACGGCTTCACCGGAACTGTGAAACTTGAATTCCCGGAAGGCATCCGTGCCCGGAACGCCGTGGCAACATCGGGCGTGGACACCGTGACGGCAGAACTTTACTACACCAAGAAACGGCTGGCCGAACTCCAGACCGTCAAGCTCTACGCGAAGGCGAACATCGATGGCGAGACAGTACAGGTACCGGTCATACCCTGCGACGAATACGAGCAGGCGTTCGCCTGGCACCATTTCGTGCCAGCCGAGGCGTTTCTCTTCCGTGGCCAGCCCGGTGGCGGCGGAAAACCCGCCAATGCCAAGCCGAAAAAGAAGCAGAAGTAATTGGTCTCAATGGGGACAGACCCCACGTACGATGGGGACAGACCCCACGAAAGGCCTAATTTACAGCGGTTTTGCGGGGTCTGTCCCCCCAAAAAACTCAAGTTCCATAGTGGGAAACCAGGTCTGACCTTTTTTCCCACATAGGGATTTTCCAGTCAAGGGCGGATGAGCGGATGCGATGGGGACAGACCCCACCGTTTCATTTCGACTCGCTTGCCTTGAGGTATTTTCGGAGGTTCTCGTAGAGCCACTGCCGCGTCTCAGGCATACTGGCGAGTATCTTGCAGTGCCGGCAGGGCTCAAGACGGGCGGCGAATGGCACACCCGCCCGCGTAAGGCCGTTCGTGAGCGTCACGTAGTTCTGCGTGGTAACGATGCCGTCCGTGCCGACGGATTCCGGAGGCGTTTCTTTTGAGCCGACAAGTTTCCAGATCGACGCATAGGGCTTCGGCGAGCCGTCCTGCGCGCATTTGAACGTCCCGCTCGTCTTGACGCTGCCAGTCTCTCCATACAGGCAGATGGTTGGCGGGCACTTCCCGTTCACCAGCGTGATCGGCGAATGTTTCACAAGCCGTTCGATGGTCACGCGGATATCCTCCTGCCCGGACTGTCCGCCAGCCAGAACGCAAAGCCTTCTGTAACAGTCGTCGAACTTACCCTTTCGCATCCTCCAGTCCTGTATCGCCACCATGAACTCGGGACTTGCGAGGTCGCTCGGTCCGCAGTCGCTGAACACGCAGGCGACGGGAACGTCATGCTTGAGGCCCAAGCCGAGAACGGAGGGGTTCGCTCCGTCGTACGCATAGAGAAGCGAGAGATGGCCGCCTGCCGAACCGCCGCCGAGCGCGATGCGCGGGATGGAGATTCCCAACGCCTTCGCGAGACTGGGGAGATGAGAGACCATCGCGTCGATATCCGCAAGCATTTCCGCGAAGGTATGATCACCTCCCCGTATCTCATTGCAGAGCACATAGTTCATCGACGCGACCACGAACCCCTGTTCGGCCATTTCGGCGAACATCTTGGCGCGCCCTGACTTGCTGCCGCCCTTCCACGAGCCGCCGTGAACAAAGAGGTAGAACGGCGCAGAGCGCTCGATCTCGCCGAGCTTCCCGGGCAGGTAGAGGTCGTACACCTGCGCGACACTCTCATGCACAGCCCCCTTGCCCACCTGCCGCCCGCCGTACGCAAGATTATGGCACACGTACGCCTTCGGACACTTGGGAATCTTCGTGGGAGTGAGCCGAAGCGGCGACAGGTCCGCGTCTCCGGCGAAAACAGGGGCGACCGCGATCGCCAACGCGAGGAATACGACAGGGGATGTTATCTTTTTCATGAAGGTGAATTATAGCACAACTCGCCTCTACACAAACAGCAGTTCGCGCGCGGCGAACAGGAAGTTCCCGCCCACGAGGTACTGCACGGCGGTCGGCGAGAAGCGTTCCTCCATCGTCATGTGCTCATGGCCGGAGAGAATGGCCTTCAGCAGCTTCTCCTCCTTGAGATACGCGATGAAGCCGGCGGTTGTCGGATCGTTTCGCTGGTTCCAGAGGTCACCACCGTTCTTGATCGGCCGCGCGGCATCGAGGCGGCCGGTGAACTTCTGGCCAGTGCGCTTCCAGAACTTGTACGTCGCCAGCTCGATGTGCGGCGTGAAGAACGGCACATGCATGCAGAGCACCATCGGCAGGCCCTTCTTCGCCTCGGCCTTGAACTTCTCCACCTGGTCGGGCTGCACGGAGCCGAACACATCGTCGATGGCGATGAAGTTTACGCCGTTCACGATCCGCGAGGCGAAGCGCGGATCCATCGGATACGCCGCCCTCAACATCTCCCAGCTTTGGCTCTTGTATTCCTCGCCACGCCCCGTTCCATTCGTCTTCAGGTAGGAGTAGAACTCGTGGTTGCCCATCGCGCCGAAGACCGTGTCGCCCCAGTACTTTCGCACGAGGTCGAAGTTCGCGCGCGACTGGAAGTCGATCAGGTCGCCGGTGTGGATGACGTAGTCGGTGTTGTGCCGCGCCCATTCGAGCGACTCCGCAAGCGCCTCCTCCTAACGCGCCCCAATGCCCTTCGTGCGCTTGGCTGCGGCGGCAACCTTGTCGGGATGTTCGTCAGGATAGGCATCCGCAAGATGCGTATCGGAGATGTGCAGCACCGAAAACGGCTTCTCCAGCCCGATGTCAACGACCGCGTAGGATGTAGCCAGCCGGGAGTGCGCCCCGCGCTTGCCGACCTCGAACTTGCCGCCGGCAACCGCCGGAAGCCTTGAGGTCGCGACCATGAAACCGGCGACGCACGCTCCCTTGAAGAAGTCGCGCCGCCCGAACGATTTGCCTTTATTCTCTGCCATTTCCCTTCCTCCCACCCTTGACCTTATGGTTGGCGTCTGTCGGGGGCTGTCCGTCTTCGGGCCTATCATGCCAGAAGATGTCACACCCCGCATCACAACCCGACCGTGAAGCGCACTTCGCGCGAGGAGCCGGTGTTCACATGGGTGACCACGGCGCACCATTCGCCGGGCGTGTCGTTGAACGCCGTCTCGAACACGTATTCGCCACGTCCGTCAACGCTCCGCACGTTCTTCCGGAAGCGCCACGGCGCCTTGCCGGCCGGATCCACGATGCGCACGTTGAACACCTGCGGGCCAACCGAGTTCGCCGCCGCGAACGAGAGGCGTATCGCATCGCCCGCCTTGACCGAACCCGGACACGCAACCGTCACTGGCTCCGGCTTCGTCTTCAGCACCGAGTACATCCGGGTATAGCCCGGCGCGAGGGTGGTCGCAATCGTATCGGTGAATCCGACATACTGCCGCGCGCGGACGTCATACACGTGCCCCTTCACCGGAAGGTGTGCCACCACCTTGGGCGCCTTCTCAAGGTTGAAGCGCCCCATGTCCGTGCCCTTCACTTTGCTGTCGGAGCCGTTGTTGCTGCTGCCGAACGTATCGACGTGCATCGCGAAGAGTGTGGTGTCGCCGTCGCGCCTCAGCGGCGCATCGCACGCGAACTCCGCGCCGTCCGCGCCCACAACCGACACCTCCGGCGTCACACCGGCCGCCGCAAGCGCCTTGCTCACAATTCCACGCAGCCGCTTCGCCTCATCTACGGCGGCACCCTTCACGCTCGCTGTCTCGCCAGCCGCGCCGCCAAGGTCAATCGACACGTAGTCGGCAATCGCCTCGCCGAGCAGCTCCACGCCGTCAACGGCGCGGTCGATCTTCACGCCGGCCTCGTCGTAGGCGCCCGGGGCCGCGTCCGCCAGCACCTTGCCGCCACGCGCGATGAACTGCGCCAGCGCCGCGCGCTCCGCCTCCGAAAGCGCGATCGCCATCGGCAGCACGAGCACCTTCACGCCCGCCGGCACACCTTTCGCAAGATATTCGTACGGCAGGAAGCGGAACGCAACCTTCATCTCCGAGAGGATCCGCCACCACGAGTTGAGCGAGTTCTGCCATTTCGCCTTGCCAATGGTGGCCATCGCCGTGAAGAGCGACGGCTGCGAGTAAAGCACCGACACCTTCGAGTCGTACGTGCCGGAAAGCCACATCTTCCCGATGCCGCCCTTCAGCTCCGCAAGCGACGTCGCCCAGTATACCATGTTTGAGGTGGGAGTCATGTCGCCGTCGATGGCCGCGCCGTAGTAGTGGTAGGCGAGGTTCGAGCCTTTGAGCAGGCCACTCCACATGATGTCGTAGTTGTACGGCTCGTAGTCGAACTGGGCATGCGTGTAACCGCCACCGCACTGACCCGCGAGGATCTGCCGTCCGTACAGCTCGGCGAAGTCATGGATCAGCTTCCGCTGCGCACCACCGTAGTAGCCCACGGCATCAATGTGCTTCATCATCTGCGACCAGTCCCAACCATAGCCCGGCACCGCCGTTCCGGTCGGTCCCGTGAAGCTGCCCGGAGATACGGCGTTAAGGGCCGCCTTCGTGCCGCCCACCCACTTCTCCGCGAACTGCCGCGCCATGAACATCTTGTGCTCGAGCCAAGGCGCGAGGTTGTTGCGGTCCTTCAGTTCCTTCAGCTGAATCGGCATCACGTCGGCGAACGACCCGAACGAGCTGCCCCAGCGTGCATTGAGCTTCGCGATGTCGCCGTACTTCGCCTCCATCGCCCGCCGGAAGTCGGCCAGGCACGTGGGCGAGTAGCACACCGTGGAGCCGAGGTAGCACTCGTCGCCGAGCCAGTGGTAGCGCACGTTGTAGAAGTCATAGCCGGCCCGGTTGCCCGCGTCCTCGATGCGCTTGAGCAGCTCCTCCCTGTACTTTTCGCTGGAGAAGCACGGATTGCGCACCGGGTTGCCGTTCGGGTTGTCGTCGCGGTACGGACGGAACCAGTGGTCGGGCCCGGCGCAACCGCGCGGAATGGACATCATTCCAAGGTTCGCCGTCTGCCGGATCGCCTCCGGATGGCCACCAAAGCCGTTGATCATGAAGTCGAAGCCGAGATTCCGCAGCAGCGGCGCGACCTGCGGGTTGGAGTCGATCGTGATGTAGGCGGACGTGTCGCGCAGATCGCGCGGACGCGCCCTCACGCTCACCTCCTCCACGGCCTTCGAGAGAACCTTGCCGTCCGCCGCCACGAGGCGCACCACCACCCGCTCGAGGCGTCCCGGATTAATCGCCTGCGCAAACGCGAACTCCACGCAATCCGCCGCCGCGCGCTCCTCGCGCCGGATCACGCGGAAGTCGCCATCCTCAAGCTCCGCGGCAAGTTTCGCTCCCTGCGGAACGCCGCCGCCCACCGTCACTTTGAACGCCACCGGCGCCTCCGCACCGAAGATCCGGTTCGATTCGGCGAACGCCAGCGAAACGGGATTTGTGAGCGGCGTATCGAAACGGAACGCCGCCGCATCAACCACCTTGCCGCCGTCCTCCACAAGACGCACCTCGCAGACGTGCACGCCCCCCGGCAGTGCAGGCGGCGCGAACGCAACCTCGTTCATCCCCTCCTTCAGCTCAAGCGCCTGATCCTTCTCGGCGTCCACGAACCTGTGCAGATCCTTGAACTTCATCTTCAGCGTGAAGCGGCCGGCCGCCTTCGCCTTGATGCGGATGCCATTCTCCGCGGCCTGGTCGAACGCCACCGGCCCTTCCATGCCCGCCGCAATGCGGATCGCCTTCACCATCGCAAGGTGCAAATAATCCCCGAACGGAAATTCGCGGCTCTGCACAAGCTGGCGTCTGCCGAGGTTCGGGATGTTCTCCGGGTACGACGGATTCGCAAGAAGGCTGGTGGCTTCCGTCTTGATCAGCACGCTGAAGGTACCACCCGCCGGCGGCGCGTGGAACTCCACGATCCCGGCGCGGCGGTTGTTCATCTTCGGTAGCATCATCGCGGCGGACTCGAGCGCGCGCATCCGCTTCTTTCCGCAGAGCGTCTCCGGCACGTTCTTGCAGTCCACGAACACCAGCCCCGCGCCCTTCTTCGCGAACGCCGCCAGCATGTCCTGGACCTCCTTCTGCACGAAGGCGAAGTCGTGCCCCTGCAGCAGCACCACCTTCGGCGTGCGCGAAGAGGCCTTACGGAGAAGATCCACCGACCAGTCGTCCACCTTCTCGCCAAGGTACGTTGGGTACACGCTGTACGGCTTGCCGGCGCGTGTTCCCATCACCTCAAGGATCATCGGCACCGTCTCGAACGTGAGATCCATGCGCGCGGCGAGCTCGCTCATCAGCCGCTTGCCGTTCCGAATGATCGCCGTGCCGGGATTGTACACGTAGAGAATGTCCACAGGCGCCCCGGGCTTGAACCACTCCTCGTGGTAGCCCACGTCCGCGATGTTTACGTGCTCCAAAAGGTCCACCGGTATCTTGAACGCCTTCTGGAGATACTCTCGCGGACTCTTGAACGACGCCGACATCTCCTGCCCAACATTGATCGTGCTCACCTTCATCGGCGGGCTCGCGAACTTTTTCAGGTGCATGGAGGGCGCGCCCAGGAGCGAACCCATCCGTGTCTGTTTGGTCGCAAGGTATCCTTTCACGTCCTTCGTGAACACAAGCTTCATCACATACGAAAGCCCCTTACCAGGCTCGATGGTGTCGTTCACGCCCCAGTACTCCTCCGTCACGCACGGCGTTCCGCTCTGCGCAAGCCACGAATCGAATCCGCCGGTCCGGCGCGCCGGCGCGTAGAACACCACGCCGGCGCCATTGTCCGCCATCACGCCGAACCCGCAATGCTTCGGCGAAAACTCGGTTATCTGCTTGCTCTCGCATCCGGGATATTCGTAGCGCCTCGCCTCACCGGTGGATGTCGGCATCAGGAACGTGTTCCGCCCGTCGCCGACGAGAAGGAAGAGCCGCGTGGAGTGCACCAGCGTGATCGGGGCGCCAGAATTGTTGTTCACACGGAACACCACGCGCAAGACGTGCGTGTCGCCCTCGCGGGTCAGCTCGTAGCGCTTCCTGTACTGAAGCCCCTTGAACCCCGTGGAATCCATCGAGAACATGATCCCCTTGCGCCCGTCCTTCTCATAGCGCTCATCCTGGCTGAACGTGCGCGAGAACAGGTCCTCCATCATCTCCACACCGGCCTTGCGCTCCTGGATCACGCGGTCGCCGAAGGAGGCCATTCCGTGCGCATAGTCCACGCCTCCGACGACGGCCTTCACGAGCGTGGCGCCCTTCGTGCTGAAGCCAAGCGTGACGTCGCCGTCGCTAAGCTCAAGCGCCGGTCCGGGTGGCTGCGGCGCCGCTACGGCGAACTCCAGTGCCGAAGGCGCAAGCATCAGAATGGCGGCCATCGCAAGCTTGAAGCCTGTTTTTACGTTGCCGGTTTTACTTCTTTCGTCGTGCATTGGTTTCTCCCTTATTTGGTCCACTTATTATACCATACTTTGGCGCCGCCGCCGGAGGATGAATGTTGGCCGGCCTAAAGCCGTCCGTATTCCTTGACGCATTCAAGCGAATCCTCGCCGAACTCCTTGACGTAGTCCCCGTTCACCGAGACGGCGAACGTGGTGAGATGCCTGATGCCTCGCTTCGAGTAGGCTTCCATGTCGGCACGCGTCTGGGCCGCATCCCACGGAATCTTCACGAGTGGTTTCTTCCATCCGCTGAACAGCGATTCGTCAAGCCAATACTCCAGCACCTGCGCAGATTCACGCGGAAACACCTCCAGCAGCGCATCGAGTCGCGCCAGCCATTCGCCTCCCTCCACGAGCGGTATGCGTTTCTTCGTTCCGCCCCACCTCCTGAACGGCGCGAACTCGAGGAACAGCCCGGAATCGGGCCGCACCGCCTTCGGCACGCCAAGCGTCACGGTGTACGCGAGGTGGGAAAGCGTCGCGAACGGCTCAACCTCGCGCCTGAGCGCCGCCACGATCGCGTTCTCCACCAGCAGCGCCTGATCGCTGGCGGAGAACTCCCGGCAGTTGGGGCACTTGCAAACCAACGAACTGTCGGATGGCCAGAAGTAGTAGCGTCCTGTCGTCGGCCTGCAGATGCGTGCGACCTCGACAGCGCGCTGGGCAATGATCTCAAGCGCGCGCGGATTCGTCACGCAGCAGTTCGCTTTGCGCTCGCGCACTCCCGCTTCGTTCATCCGGAACAGCTCCGGCTCGCGGTCGAACAGGCTGCGAGGCAGCAGATAGTCCATCGCGTGCAGTTCATGCTCGACGGATATCCCGTATCTGACGCAGCTGTCAACGAAACGCTTTCCGGCGTCGCTCTGCATGAACGGAATCACGTCCTCCGGACCTACATGCGTCGCAATCGTGGTTAGCCCAGCCTCATGCGCCATCTTTGGCCAGTCAAATCCGCCCGAAAGGTCCTTGGCCGAAACCACAACGCCGCGAGTCGCCACACGCCGCCGCCAAGCCGCGCACATCGGCGTGCATCCGCCACTCGCTGCGCACGCAAACGCCGCCGCAATAAATCGCCGTCTATCCAGCATAAGTCCCCGTTGTCTCACCTTGAATTGGCAGGTAACAGACCATGCCGCTCGAATTTGTCAAGCGGACGCCATCCTGGAGTATACCCATTTCCCTTTTCCGTCAATTGGTTTCTTCAGTAATGCTCTCCGTGTGGGGGAGCTTGCAGTCAGCAAGCGGCTTTTTGCCGCCCACCACGCAGATGGCGGGATCTTTCGCGAGCTGCGTGAGCGTTTCGGCGAAGCGATTCAGGTCGTCCTTCGTCGTCGCCAGGATCTCGGCGCGCAACCGCGCCAGATCGTCAGGGGTACGTCCCGAGAGGAACAGCTCCACGGCCCGGCGCGCCTCTAAGCGCGGCGAAAGATAGGGTTCCGTCTTCGCAATCGCGGAGACGACATACTTGTCGCACGCCGCAGCGCTGGCGCAGAACTTCGCAAGGGCCGCCCCGCACTCCGCAATCTTCCCGAGCGAACGGGCCGGATTCGGGTCGCGGTAGGTCATGGACTGCACGTCGCCGTCCGGCCGCACCACCAGCGCCATGCCGTACGCACCGCCCAAAACGCGAATCTCGTTCCAAAGGTAGTCGAGCGAGAGGATGCGCGTGGCGACAATCTGCGAGCCGTGATAGGCGACACCCGCCGGCAGACGCGAGGCGACGCCCGCGTACGCGACCGGCGCCGCGATCGAGAACCCTTCACCGCCCGCCGCCGCCGGCAGACCGGACGACCAGTTCGGGCACGCCTTCGGCGTCTCGCCCGCCGGCCAAGCCTTGATGACCGCCGCCGCATAATCCTTCGGCATGTTGTCCGTGAGACAGACGGTCAGCCGTCCCTGCGTGAACACGCGTTTCGCCAGCGCGGCATAACGCGCCAGCAGCGGCGCATCCACCTTCACCTTCTGCAGCCAACGGAGCTGGGCCACACCCGAGAAGATCTCGTCAATCTCGTTCTGACGCGACAGACGCGCCCCCGCGCGCCGCATCGCGTACAAATGACCGCCTGCAGTGACCCCCTGCTCCAGACCCTGACGCTCCTGCTTGAGGATATCCTCGGCCGCCTTCACGTCCTCGAACTTCGTCCCCAGCAGAATCTCGTGGGCGATCCGCACCGCCTCGTCGCGCTTGGATTCCAAAGCCGCGACCGTCACCGAAATGTACGGCGTGGCGGTTCCCTTGGCGTCATACACCGCCGTGCCAACCGAGAAACGGCCCAGATTGGCATCGACCTCGCTCTTCAGTTCCAGCGCGCTGAAATGCGTCGTCGCGAGATCACCCAGCAAGGAGGCAAAGAACGGCACTTCTCGAAGCTCGTCGCCGTTCAGGTCCGCGAGCGAGAAATACAGTTCCAAGTAGAAGATGCCGTCCGCACCGACGGTTGGACGGATCACCGTGCAGCCCTCGATCGGGACGATTTCACGGCGGATCTCCTCGCCCTTCACGGGGATGTCCTTCACGGCCAGCATCGGAAGCTTCGCCGCATCCTCAGGACGGTCCTTCGCCTTCTGGTGCGCCTTGAGCTTCGCCGCCGTCTCCTTCACCGCCGCAATCTTCTCTTCGCTCCAGCCCGCCTTCACCGCCGCGAGCGACGCCTCAAGTTTCTTGGTGCGCTCCTCGCCGAGCGTCGTCGAGGGCTCAAGCGTCAGCTCCACATGATGTGGATTGTCGATCATCAGCTCCCGCAGATACCGCTCGAAACCACCGGTCGCGATCTGGGCGCGTAACGAATCAAACACCTTCCGGTAGCGGAACCCTTCCGCCGGATCGCCGCCGTACAGCCACATCTCCATCGCCGCCGACAGGAACGCGAGTCCACGCGGATACGAGCCGGAGTCTTTTTCGCGTGCGAGGAATTCGCACTTGTTCAGCACGGCCTCGACGTGCTTATGGTCAAGTCCCTCGCGCGCCAGCTTCTCGAGCGTCTCGCGCACGACGCGGCGGCATTCCGCCGCCTTCTCCTTCGACGTGTTGCGGATCGTGAGCAGCACCGCCGCCTGCTGGACGCTCTCCGCACCGATCTCGACATCCTCGCAGAGCCCCTTCTCCAAAAGTGCCTTCTTGAGCGGCGCCTCGTTCGAGCCGGTCAGCACCTCCGACAGGACGGCGAACGCCATCTGGCGCTCACGCTCATCGAACCGTCCGATTACCCATCCGTCCGTGAGAATGTACTTCTGCGCGGCGTCCCCCTCCACCTCATACGGCACCGTGGCCTTGTTCGCCGTTGGCTTCTGGATTGGGATGTCCGCTCGCACATCCACCCGGTCGTAGTCTTTCAGGAAGCTGTCGAGCCGCGCCAGCACGGCAGGCACGTCCACCTTGCCGTCGAGAAAGATGCGGGCGTTGGAGGGATGGTAGTAGCGCGCATGGAACGCCTTGTACGCCTCGAACGTCAGATCAGGAATGTGCGCCGGATCGCCGCCGGATTCGTAAGAGTAGCAGTTGTCCGGGAAAAGAAGCTTCATCGTCTCCCAGAAGGCGATGGTGTCAGGGTTCGAGAACGATCCCTTCATCTCAGAATAGACCACACCATTCAGGGTGAGCCGGTCCTTCTCATCAAACTCGTAATGCCAGCCCTCCTGGTCGAGCGCCATCCGGTTCTCGATGGAGAGCGGATGCAGCACGGCGTCCATGTACACGTCGATCAGGTTGAGGAAGTCGGTGTCGTTGCGCGTGGCGACGGGGTAGACGGTCTTGTCCGGATAGGTCATCGCGTTCAGGAAGGTCGCCAACGAACTCTTCAGGAGATCGACGAACGGTTCCTTGATGGGGTATTTCTTCGAGCCGCAGAGGACGGAATGCTCCAGGATGTGCGCCACGCCCGTGCTGTCCTCTGGCACGGTCTTGAACGCGATCGCAAAGGTCTTGTTCTCATCCTCGCGCTCCAACCATGCGAGTTCGGCGCCGTTCTTCTCGTAGGTCATGCGCCAGAGGCGTCCGGGCACCTCGGGAAGTTCGGTGACGGATTGGACGGTGAAGTTGTGGATTGTGTCGTTTGGTTTCATTGCGTAGGTTGCTGTGGCGCCCGCGAGAGCCGCGAGCGTGGCGATAGTGTTGAGTTTCATGTTCTTGTCATCCTGTTGACTGCGAATTATATCATATCCGGCGATTGTCAGCGAATGCCGGATCCATGCGGTTGCTACGGCAGAGAACAGCGGGTCGCAAGGCCATTGCGGGGCTTGTCCTTTTTCGTCAACGTGCCGTCGCGGAACGTGAATTCCGGGCCGTCGCTGAAGTAGTGACGCTTGCCGTCCGCCCCCTCGGAGATCTCCGCGCACACCTTTCCATCGTTCGTCCACGCCTTGAACGCGCGCGGCGGCAGGTCGCAGTCCCGACCGTTCACCTTCGCCCGCAACCGCTCCGTCGTGCTCCCGTTCGCGACGACGCAGGTGCCATCGTCATACTCCACGAACACCTGGTTACGCGCCACAGCGCCGGAGGCGATCGCGACGGAGGACGGCAGAACATTGCCATCCGCATCAAAATACGCAATCCTCTTGGCATCGGCCTGCGTGTACCGCGCAGCGATCGGCTGCGCCATCGCATAGCTCTTGAGCGCAATCGGCAAGCCCTTCTCCAGATCGGTCTTTGTCGGTCCGTGGTAGGCCGGACCGAACGCCTTTGGCGGGCTGAAGCAGTAGTCCAACACGAGATACGGCGCATGACCGAATGCAACGGTCGCGGTGAGGAACAGGTCGATCAGTTCATCCCGCTCCTTTTCTGACGGCGCGTGCGGCCGATGGCGGCGTCTCTCCTCGGGCGTCTGCCCCGGCGCGAACATCGCAAGCGTCCCCATGCCGAAATTGCATTCCAGCGGGTGCATCTTCAGCACATCGAAATCGACGATCCACGGCTGCTCAAGGAACTTGTAGCCACCATCCTGCGCATAGTTGCCGTCGGTCAGCCCGGAATAGAGGAATTGCCGCCCACCCTCCGAATAGACGGGACCGTTCCACAGCTTCTTCTGGAGCAGCATCAGCTCGCCCCAGGCGTAGAACGTCTGCGCGAACGTCGCCGCCCCCGGCGCACGCGCATCGTAGTCCGCACGTGCCCAGGGCGGGACCGCGGTGTGGACATCGCAGTAAGCGGTGTTGAATGCGAACTTCGCCTGCGCCTTGGGCACGATGCACTCGCACATCTCCGGCGCAAAGATGGCCTTTGGCCCATAGCAGCGCACCCACGCCGTCACAAACGAACCGTCGCTGTGACGCGTGACCCGGTCCCGCGACCAGTATCCGTTCATCGGCGAGAAGTCGGTGTAGTTGTTGTACGGACCATACACGTACCCCAGTTCGTCCCGCATGAAACGCGAATAGGCCTCGGCGCCGGCATCGCCCCCGCGTCCGGGTGCAGCATCCGACCGAAATGTGAAGCTTTCGCCCCCGTCACGCCACATTGTCTCGTGATCGTTGACGACCACATGCTCCATGCCGGCCTTTTTCACCTCACGCCAGAATGCACGGTCGAACGCATGATCGAAGCTGCCGTGCGCGCGCCAGGCATTCTTCCCCGTCACGGCCTTGTACGGCGAAACCGGATTGGGGATCTCCGGCAAGACCTCGGCGAAGTCGTGGCTCACGGTTATCACGAGCCGTTCACTCACGGGGTTGTACGTGCCGTCTGTCTTGGGGCGGTACTGCATCGTAAACGCGCCATCCGAAAATCCGGGACAGCTGGCGTTCGACCGGTACCAGTCGAACACGGCGCTTCGATACCAACCACCCTCCAGGAGGTCAATGCGCAGCCGTCCTTTGCCGTCACCGTACGCCAGATAGGGCACCGTGAAACTCTTCAGCACCTTCCCTTCACAGGTCGTTCCTGCCGAAACCTCCGTGACCTTGCCCGGAGGCGCTTGGAAATCCACAATCAGGGACTTGCCGCACCGCCATGTGCTCGTCTTAAGACTCGACGACTCTTCCTTCTTCGCCGCGCCGCCGTTGAACTGCGCAAGGAGGTCACCTTCCTTGGGCGCGGCGGTTTTCGGAATGATGGCCTCCTCTCGCGTCGGGAACGGTAACGTCCCGTCGCCCGTGTTGATGCCAGAGTCTGCGCCCGGAAGCGGCACAAGGTTGCGGCGCGCACGCGGCTTCACCGCAAGCGGCGTCTTGAGATCATCGGCGAACACGGCTACGTTGTCAAAATGCATCTGGAGATAATGCTTCTGCGTGCCGCCGGAAAGCTCAAATCCAACGAACGACGCACCCGCCAGCTTCGCGCGTTCCGCCTCAGTGAAACGATAATTGACCTGGTGCCAATCGGGCCAGGCGACCTTCGCCAGCGAGATCTTCACATCGTCGCCCGATGTCCGGCGGAACACCGCGGAAAGTTCAGGATTGGGCAGACTGTAATCCGTATTGGCACCACGCCCAAAGTGATTGCCCTTCACCCACACATACAGGGTGTCAAAGCCGGTCGGCAGCGCAACCGGCCGAGGCGGCGCGAACGACACGCGAGGAGACGGTCCCTTCCCGCAATACGAGAGCCGCAGCGTGTTCGTGCCGAAAAGCTGTTCCATCTGGGTCACGTCGCATCGCGCCGCCGCGTCCGTCGTCTGCACACGCCACGCCACACCGTCCTCGAAATCAACAAGCGGCGGCACGTCGTCCTTGTCACGATTCGCCGCCTTGAACTCGTAGGGTCGCCTGTCCTGCGGATAGGGCCGACCCGCGCCGAGATTTTCGGGATAAGACTCCGCTTTTTCCGTATCCCCCAAGGCATAACAGGCTTCGCGCCAGATGTCGTTGGCGTTCTCGCCATGCTCGGAAGGAAGAATCGTGCATCCTTCAAGGTACTGGACGCAGGCGGCAAAGCGTTGTGCCGTGAGAAGCGCCTTGGCGTAGGCGAGCTTGACGGGGTTCACGTCCGGATAGGCGGAGATGAGTCGTTCCGCCGTGGCAAGCGCCGCCTCCGTCTCGCCCGCCTCGGATTCGCCGCGCCACCGCATAAGACCGGCGCGCCATCCGCCGCCGCGCCGCTCGGCTTCAGCCACGTCGGCGAGGCGTTTCACGCCAAGGCGTCGGCCCGCACGGTAGAGGTAGAAAGCCGCCTCGTCCGGTTCCGTCCCGCAAGCGTCCAAAAGCGCATCCGCACCATCTGCGTTGCCGTTCGCCGCCCGGAAGAGCGCGAGATAGTACTTGAACTTCCAGCTGTCGCTCTCCTTCGCCGCCCATTCCAGCGTCGGGAGCGTCTCGCGCCGGAACGGGAACACGAACGCCGCGGGCAGACTTCCAATGCGCTTCAGCGCGGCCGAGTCGCCGTTGAGATGCGCGAGCCGCAGCTGCGCCACGACCTTGTCCCCGGCGAATGCGTAGAGCTCGCGCGCCTCATCCGCAAGCCCAGCCTCCTCATACCACGTACCGAGGTCGATAAACGTTTCATGCGGGAACTCACCGCGAACGAACGCGCGAAAATCCCCCTTCCCGCTGCATTTTCCAAGCTCGTAACGCGCAGCATGAAAGAGCGGCAATCGCGCCAACGTCTCCTGCGCAAGCTTCGCCGCACTCACTCGGTCGCCAGATCGCCTCGCCGCGACAATCCGCGCCAGCAAGGCATCAAGGGAATTCGCATTGGCGTCCATTGCACTTCCGGCCAGCCGATAGGCTTCCGCCCAGAGCCCCTCCCGGAGCGCGACTTTCGCCAGCAGGGAGAAGGACGCCGGACGAAAAGCGGGGTGAATGGAGGCGAGGCCCAACCGCTCCTTCGCCGTCGGCAGATCGCCTTTTGCGAACGCGGCAAGGCCGTCCGTGTAGTTCGCGGCGCCGTCATACGTATCCACCGCAAGCACGCGCTCGGCAAATGTGATCGCCGCGTCGTACCGAGCCTGACGCGCGGCAAGGGCGGCGAGGGCGTTGAGCGCTGGTGTGCAGTTCGCGTCCTTCTCGAGCGCGGCCTTGAGCAACCGTTCGGCCGTGCCGTCATCACCCTTTGCGCGCAGTTTCTGAACGCCGCGTAGGCAAAGCCCCTGCGCGGAGTTCCAGTCGAAATCCTTCGGCATCTCCACGGGACGCGGCCGGACATCCATCTCCGGACGCCCGAAGCCGTCGCGATCCCGCACGACGCCCCACAACTCGTCGAACGTCTCGGTCGCGCCGGGCGCGAACGGCGGAATCTTGAACGGCGTCCGGTCGCACGGAAGAGACGGCTGCTGGAAAGCGAGACCGGACTGCAGTTCGGTGTACTGGCCGTCGCGGTCGGTGAGTAGATCTTCCCAGATCGCTCCGCTGCGGGCGGGCGACCAGAGCCAGATCTTGCGTCCGTACTTGCCGTACGGCGCATTGCGGTGCACGGCACCGATCCCGGCCTCCGGCCACCAGACGCCAAAGATCCGGTTGTCGCCGTTGATGACATGGTAGGACTTGTTCCCGCCGAAGGCATTTTCGGCATAGACGGAAAGGTTGCGGCCTTTGCCGTCCACAGGCCAGACATGCGCATCGCCGGGATGCCCGACGTAGTTGCGTCCCGGGAAAACGAACTCGGTGGCGGAGGGGAGCGGAAACGCGGCGTTCATCCAGTGGTAGAGCGGAACTTCCACGCCGGCGCCGTTGAACCAGAACGTACGCATGGTGAAATGGTCGTCGCCCGGGGCGAGACGCACCTCCACCTGCCAGGTCGTACGGTTGATGTATTCGGTCGCGCCCGCGAAGTAGCTCGCGCTGCCGTCAGCGTTGGTCCGCACGCACCAATCGACTGGCGTGGCGGAGGTCGGGGCGTGCCCCGTGATGCCGAAGTTGAACTCGATGCCGCCCGAACACCAAGGACCGCGCAACGCGATATTGCGGAACTTGACGGCATGGTTGTAGTAGAGAAACGCACGTCCGGTCGCCTTCTCCTCCGCGCCCCACACCTTGCCACCGATCTCCGGCAGCATCGTCACGCGGATCTTCTCGTTCTCAAGGATGACCGCCTTCCATTTCTTCGGCACAGACTTCTCCGTCGAGCCGTCAAAGCGGAAATACGGATACAGCGGAGATTCCGTGCGCGGTACAGGATCGGGATCTGAGAAACCGTAGGTCGGAAACTCGATTTCCGTCACGTATCCGCTCGGCGCGTCCGATGGCGGAACCGTTGAACCCTTCTTGAACGAGACCTCGTCCAAAGCGACACCGATGGACGAGACAAGCAGGCAAAACATGAGGATGCTGTTTTTCATGCCTGCTATTGTATCACAAACGCAACCGGAATGCGTGTTCTGTCACGCATAAAATTGCAGTCGGATCGCTTGCGATGTCAAAGGGAATACTAGATCCGCCGGATATCGGCGCCAAGGGCGCCCAGCTCCTTCTCAACGGATTCGTAGCCGCGGTCGATGGAGCCGGCGTTGAGGATCGTGGTGCGTCCCTTGGCGCAGAGGGACGCGAGGATCAGGGACATGCCGGCG
>CACZCD010000050.1 GCA_902779565.1 uncultured bacterium
GACAGCAAACCGCACCTCATCGATAGAGAAATCGCCCTCTGGACCAACAAGCACGACAGCATCCTGAATATCAGAAGGCTTGCGCAACTCGTCGAATAAATAGGTACGAGGAATCTCTTCGTAGCAATGGGCAATATACTTGCGGGCAGAACAAGGTTTAGCTATGAACTTGTCGAAAGCGGTTATCTCGTTAACCTCTGGCGCCCAAGCCTTGTGGCTCTGTTTGACGGCAGAAATAACGATTTTCATGATGCGATGGATGAACCCGTAGCGTGCTTCGGTTTTGGAACCGCGGTCTTGAACGTCTTGGGATATGCTACGCTTGGCGTTCTACCAATCTATGATGCATACGATTCTGTGGTCACTTGCGAAGTAGTGCCAGACAAGGCTTCACATGGCCGTAGGATGACATTGCATGCATACAACGAATCGTGGACATCGCTGTTTGGAGCGACAGGGGCATTGATGCCATTTAGCAAACCTTCGGATTCACGTTTCAGCACGGGTTGGCATCAGGATCATGGGCTTATCTCCACCCGCGATATGGAAGATGAGCAGATAGCGCTGCGGCGCAAGGCGATTGCGCATGCGATTGTTGCAGTTCTTCGAGCGATGGAGTCCGCAGCCGAAATTCCTGACAAAGATTGACCAAATGTTTCATAGTCATACCTTTGCCGTTTCGCTGTAGCGTCAGCACAAATCGTCCATCTACATAGCAATCAGAATGCGGTGGCGAGCTGCGGTATCGCGCGTTCGAAGCTGACGCCGTACCAGTGGTCGTCGTCCGTGTGGCGGATCGACTCGCAGACGATGTCCGCCGCCAGCGCCGCCGCATCGAAGGCGGAGCGTCCGCGCAGGAGCGCGCCCGCGAAGACCGAGGCATAGACGTCGCCCGTGCCGTGGCTCATCTTCTTGAGGCGCGGATTGAAGTCGTACTCCACCTTGCCGCCGTCGCTGATGGCGCTGCCGAGAAGGTCTGGATCGAACGAGACGCCGGTGAGGATCACGTTCTTCGCGCCGATGCCGTGGAGCTTCGCGATCAGACGCTCGATCTCCTCGCGCGTGTAGCCCTCGAGCTTCGGCGTTTCGCCGACGAGGAAGGCCGCCTCGGTGAGGTTCGGCAGAATGTAGTCAGCGCCTTGGCAGAGCCGCGCCATCTTCGACGGGAAGTCGTCCGCGAAGCCGGCATAGAGCTTGCCGTTGTCGGCCATGGCCGGATCGACGATGCGGAGCGCGCCGTCGTTGGCGCAGCTTGAGAAGATGGAGAGGATCGGATCGATCTGGCTTTCGCACACGTAGCCGGTGTAGAAGGCGTCGAACTTGATGCCGAGCTCGATCCATTTGCGCTCGACGTTCGAGAGTTCGGGCGTGAGGTCGGCGAACGTCCAGCTCGGGAAGCCACCGGTGTGGTTCGAGAGCACGGCGCAAGGGAGGATGGCGCATTCCACGCCGCAGGCTGAGACGAGCGGCAGCGCCACGGTGGTGGAGCACTGCCCAACGCAGGAGATGTCCTGAATGGTAAGTAGTCTTTTCATTTCAGCCGCTAATTATATCACAATCGTGCGAGGAAGGTTGAAATTGGCGGCGGTTTCGTGTATCATACGCGGCCTTATCTGATTTCACCAAACCAACAAACGAAAAAAGGAGAACGATATGTCGAAGAAGTGTGGATGTGGATGCTGCGGAGCGGATGACGGATTTCAGGCGCCGGCGCGCGCGCTGAACTTCCTGCGGGCGCACGCGGGTGCGAAGCCGGAGGTGGTGGCTATCGCATGGGAGCGCGAGGATGGATACATCTTCCGCTATGACGTCATGCTGCCGAAGGGGATTCATTCCTCCATGCGCGCGGGCATCGTGCATCTCGTGGAACGTTGCGTGAAGTTCGTCCTCTGGGCGGCTGGCGGCTGGAAGCTCTACCTCTCGGGGCCGGACTGGATCGTGAAGCCCATCGCGAAGGACTACACGGCGAAGGGTGCGCGCAAGTTCGACTACAATTTCTACAAGGATCTCTACGGCAAGCCGTTCGAGGTGGTCATCCTTCCGCTCAAGAAGATGCCCGAGACGTTCGAGCGCGAGGTGATCGTGAAGAACAACACGAACGGCAACCGCATTGGCTTCGACCTTGGTGCGTCCGACTTCAAGATCTCCGCGCTCAAGAGCGGCAAGGTGGTGTTCTCCAAGGAGTTCCCGTGGGATCCGCGCAACCAGGCCGACCCCGAGTATCACTATACGAAACTCTCCGAAGGCCTTGAGGCGGCGGCGAAGGCGCTCGGCGGCAAGGTCGATGCGATCGGCGGTTCCTCCGCCGGCACGTTCGTCGGCAAGAAGCTTGGCGTTGCCTCGCTCATCCGTGGCGTGAAGGAGAAGAATCCGTCAAAGTACGAGCTCGCGCAGAACATCTTTGCGCGCGTCGAGGACGAGTGGAAGTGCCCGTTCGAGGTGTTCAACGATGGTGACGTCACGGCGTTGGCCGGTGCGATCGTGACCAAGAAGGCGGGCATCCTGGGCGTGGCGATGGGCTCCTCCGAGGCCGTCGGCTACATCAATCAGAAGGGCGCTCTTACGGGACGTATCTCCGAGCTGGCGTTCGCCCCTGTGGATCTCAACCCGAACGCGCCGAAGGATGAATGGTCCGGCGACGCCGGCGTGGGTGCGATGTACTTCTCGCAGCAGGCGGTGAACCACCTCGCGTGCAAGTTCGGCTTCAAGTTCCCGAAGTCGATGAAGCTTCCGGAGCGTCTCAAGGTGGTGCAGGCCGCTATGGAGAAGCACGACACGAAGGCGCTCAAGGTTTACCTGATGATCGGCCGCTACCTCGCGAATGCCGTGTGCTGGTACCGTGAGTTCTACGACTATTCGAACCTCATGATCCTCGGTCGCGTCACTTCCGGTCTCGGCGGCGACATTATCCTCGAGACGGCGAAGATGGGGCTTGAGGCGATCGACCCCGCGCTGGCGGAGGAGATCGACGTGTTCATGCCGGACGAGAAGGCGCGTCGCCTCGGTCAGTCTGTCGCCGCTGCGCAGATTCCCGTGGTGAAGAAATGATGCAGACCCGAAGAGGATTCCTCGGCCTTGCGCTCTGCACGGCCGGGGGAGCCTGCCTGTCGCGGACGGGGACTGTTGGCGACGGTGAATCGTATTCCGTGGCGCTTCTGGGCGACACGCATTTCGATTCCACCGACACGAAGTATTACCATTCCGAGTATCTGTTCAGCACAAGCAAGACGCGCTACGAGGCGCACCTGCAGGAGCATGTGCGCAACGCCGAGATGTGGCGCGAGCGGATGCCATCGCTCCTGCGTGCCTCTGCCGCCTGCGTGACGGACGATACCGCTTTCGTCCTCCAGCTGGGCGATCTCGTGCAGGGAGACTGCAACAACCCCGTTACGCACCGCAGGATGCTCAATGACGCCTTCAGTTTGATCAAAGGGACGTACGGCGGAAAGCTCCCGCTCGTCACGGTTGTCGGCAACCACGACATCCGGGGCGACTTCCCGACCGACGGCACGCGCGAGGCTTTCGATGCCTGGCAGCCGCCGATGATGGAGAAGGAATTGGGCCAGCCGGTCAAGGAGACGACGTTTGCGTTCCGCCAGGGGCCGGATGTGTTCATCGTCGTGGACTTCAACGCGCCGCGCCCGGACTTTGCGCGGTTGAAGCGGCTGTTCGCCGAGAGCGAAGGTGCGCGGCACACGTTTCTCATCACGCACGGTCCGGCGATCCCCAGCGGTGCATCACGATGGTTTCTGCTCGGTAGCAAGACGCGCGACGCGGAGCGCCGCGAACTCCTGCGTCTCATGGCGTCGCGCAACGTCATCGTGCTTGCGGGCCATACCCATCGCCTCGAATACTACGACTGCGTTCTCCCGGAAGGGCGCGTGACGCAACTCGTGGCCAGCAGCGTCTGGACGAGCCCGAAACTTGCCGTGCCCGCTGTCCATGCTCACGGGGCATCGTCGTACGGCGAAAGGGTGAAGAGAGCCAAGCACAACAAAAAAGAGTTACGCGCGCTTGTTGACGAGTACCGCCCATTCATGCGCGACTATCTCTTTGCGGACGCCGCCGGCCACTTCCGGCTTGAGGTTGGCCCTTCGCGCATCGCCGCCGTGTTCTATGGCGGCAGCTCCACCGTCCCAGCCCGTACATTCGTCCTTCGGGGGTGATTGATCCATGAAAACATTAAGCATGACATCTCTGTTCGTTGCGTGCGCTTTGTGTGTGGTCATGGCCTCGGCGGCACCGGTTCCGCAGTGGATTTCTGGCGATACGCTGGCGCCGGAAAAGCCCGCGCCCGTGCTGGAACGGACGTTCTCGCTTCCTGCGGCGCCGTCGAACGCGGTGTTCGAGATCGCCGTGGCCGGCTGGTGCGAGGTTTCGGTGAACGACCGGAAGGTCGGATCGGACGTGCTTTCGCCGGTCACTTGCCAGCCGGACCGTCGCCTGTCGCGTGTACGCTTTGACGTCACCGAACTGCTCGGCGCGGGCGAGAACAGGATTTGCGTGCTGCTCGGCAACGGCTGGTTCAATTGCTTTACGCTGTGCTCCTGGAAGTTCGCGGAGGCCGCCTGGCTCGCCGCGCCGCAGATACGCGGCCGCCTGACGGTCGAGGGGCAAACGGTGCTGGTCACGGATGGTTCGTGGCGCGCCTACGACTCCCCGATTGTGTTCAACGCGCTGCGCAATGGCGAGTGGTATGACGCCCGGATTGAGGGGACGCGTCCCCACGAGCGGACGGCGAAGGTGGAGAAGTATTCGCCCGCCGGTTGTGAATCGCCCGAGATCGCCGTGCCATGCCGGGAGTTTGAGACGTTCGAACCTGTTCGCACGCTGCGCTCGCCCGACGGTGCGGAGATCTACGACTTCGGCGCCAATATCGCCGGCTGGTGCGAGATCGAGGTGTCGGGTGCGCCCGGCGCGAAGCTCACCTTCGACTACGACGAATCGCTCACGCCGTCGAACACGCTGCTCGGACACGTGATCGGGCACGTCGTGCGCCATGGTGACCCGCGCCCCGCGCAGCACGACGAATACACCCTCGCTGGACGCGACGGCGGCGAAACATGGCATCCGCGCTTCACGTACCACGGGTTCCGCTACGTGAAGGTGACGCGACGCGGCGACGTTGTGCTCAAGGCGATACGTGCGCGCTTCGTCCATTCCGCCTTCGCGCGCGCGGGCACGATCGAGACTTCGGACAAGGCGTTCGCCGCGTTGCAGGCCGCCACCGAGCGGAGCTATCTTTCGAACTTCGTGGGCATCCCCACCGACTGCCCGCACCGCGAGAAGAACGGATGGACCGGCGATGCGCAACTGGCGATGGAGACGGGTCTCTGGAACTTCGCGTCGCGTCGAAGCTACGAGCATTTCCTCCAGATGATGGTGGACGCCCAGCGTCCGAACGGCGCCGTGCCGTGCATTGTGCCGTGCGCGCAGAAGTTCGGCTATGCATGGGGATCGGGACCGGCGTGGGATGCGATTCTCTTCGAGATCCCCTGGCAGCTGTACCGGCATTTCGCCGACGACCGCGCCGCGCGAATGGCGTGGCAGGCGATGAAGTCGTACTTGGACTTCATTGAGACGAAAGCCGATGCGGACGGCCTGTTCGCCTACGGGCTCGGCGACTGGTGCACCACAGACCGTTCCCGCATCGCCGATCTGCGCGTCACCGACAGCGCCTACGTCTATTCCTTCTACCGTCGCGCCGCATTCTGGGCGGCGCGCTTCGGCGAACCCGATTACGCCTCCAAGGCGCACCGCCGCGCCGACGCGATCCGGGCGGCGTTCAACAAGGCGTTCTACAAAGGGGACGGCCTGTATGCGCAGGGCCGGTGGACGGAGCTTGCCGCCCCGCTCTTCTTCAAGGGGCTCTGCGCGGACGGTGCGGAGGCGGCCGTGGCCGCGCGGCTCGCCGAGGCGGTGCGCGCGAACGGGCATAAGGCCGACTTCGGCATCCTCGGCGCGAAGTGGGTGCCGCGCGTCCTTGCCGACTATGGCTATGTGGACGACGCCTGGCGGCTTTTCACGCAGCCGGAGCAGCCGGGATGGATGCATTGGCTCACGTTTGGCGACGGAACGCTTCGTGAATGTTGGGACGACAAAAACTCACACAACCACATCATGTTCGGCGACCTTTCCGCCTGGGCGTACGAATACGTGGCCGGCATCGTGCCGATTGAGCCGGGGTTCCGGAAGGTCGCGATCCGTCCGCACTTCCCGAAAGGGGTGGAGGCGTTCTCGGTGACGCACCAGACGCCCTATGGCGAAATCCGCGTGTCCTGGAAGATGCAGGGCGGCAAACCGGTTGTCGATTCTTCCGTCCCTGACGGGATAGAGGTTGTCGGTCGGCATTAGATTGGGGCGCGAAATCTTGCCCCGAATTCATCTATAGTTTCGACACTTCTACACGGCCAAAGCACCCTGCATTTCACTGGCGCATTGCAAGCACGCACAAAAAGCACTTGCGTTTGGCGCGGGATGTGATATACTGCATCCGTGTTGGCAGTATAGAGTTTGGATTGCATATTAAACAAGGAGAACGCAAAACGATGAAACCCGTAAATTTGTCCGCCATGAGGGGATTGGACGAGATGGCACGTCTCTTTCTTGCCACGTCCGTGACTTTGGCTGCTTTCGCGGCGGAGGCGGCGCTGCCGCCCAACGTCGTGTACCGCAACGATTTCAACACGCGCGAGTCGCAGGAGCCGATACCGGTGCTCGGCGTCTGGCACGAGGCGTCCCCGTACCGCACAAACAACGGTATGCTGTGCTGCCGGCCCACGACGCATACGGACGATGGCTCGTTCTCACCTACGAACAGCTCTCCACGCGGTTCCCGTACTACTGGAAGTCTGTCTATTCAAGCCGCCCTTCGATCGATGGTTGGTTCATGCCGTTTTTCAACTACAAGGCAGCATACACGCTGTTTTCAGATGTCTCAGGCTGCAGCGTCGGCACGGATGGCGCCTACAAGCTTTCGCCCTACTTGCTGTCGGATGGCCGCAATATGTGTTTTACGTGGGTGTATGGATCTGCCACTCGCCGTGCAGGCGTGTTGCTCAATTCCCTGCATAACGAGTTCACGAACGGCCAGCTGCGCATCCAGGTGGACATGCGCGCGCCAGATTGGTGGGCGGGCGGATATTCCTACGTGCGTGTATTCCCCGTGTTTGACAAGTACATGGACATCCTTGCCTGGAACGGCAGCTGGTGCGACAGGGACAAGAACACGCTCGCCAACGCGTCCATCACGAACTCGCCGGTCACTCCAGGCAAGTTCGGCTTCCGCAGCACGGCGGGGAGGCTTGGAACCAACGCAACGGATAAGGTCTCTTCAACGTACACCAACAACTGCAAGCGAACCTTTCCGATGTACTATGACGTGCGGAACTCCAACGGCGGCACGACGCAGCTCGGAAACAACTACGGCACAGCGTTCAACTATTGGCACCGGTTCATCGTGACGTACGACCTTGATACGGCGCACTTCAGCGGCGAGGTGTACAGGATCAAGAACGCCGTCGGGCACCCAACTTTCGATACGGAACTGTTGGATGACAACCTTGTTTCTGCAAGCACAAAAACGTGGAAACGATGCACGCCATTTTCCAACGCCCTCTGGCAGAACTGCGCGACAAACGCCGCCGGCGAACTGACCGTGCCGCTTGCCGACCTCTGGCGCGAGAAGGGCGGCATCTCCGGCATCGGCATAGACGGCATCGGATCGTTCAACACGCTCGACAGCACGATCACGAACAAGGTGCTGGTGGATAACATCCGCGTGTCGTGGAAGGCACCAGAGGCGGCGGACTTCGAGGTGTGCTACGAGAACGACTTCACCACGCATCGCTACCGCACGCTCTCCTATCCGCGGCGTGCGACCACGGCATCCTACGCGCCGGTGACCGTCACGACGAACACGGCGAGCAAGTGCGAATATCCGATATCGGCCGATCTTGAGGCGAGCCGGATGCTGCCGACGTTGCAATCGCCGAACGACGGCGTCCAGCCTGTCGGGTACGACGGCTGGCGCGTCCTGCCGTACGCAGACCTAAACGGTTCTCCCGCCGGCTGCCATCCCGGAGTGATCGCATACGGCGGAAATGAATATGACGTAGGCGGCGTGGGCGGCGAGATGCTGACCTTCGGCAACCAGGGGTCTTGGGGGCTGATGGGGCAGACGCTCGGCGCCACGTACACCACGGGCAAGGTGCGCCTTGTCGCGGACGTGCGTCTGCCGCTCGGTGGACTGAACACATGGCACGAGAACACGCGCCGGGCGGCGATCGGCCTTGGCAGCACGGCGCTGTACACGTCCGACCGCAGCCAGCTTGGCGCAAACCTTGTCGCCGGCATCGGCTACCTGCGCACGGTGGAGACCGTGGAGGGCGTGAAGGTGACGAACGACGTCCCGTACAGGCTTGGAACCTCCGTCTCGGCGGAGAAGCCGGGATTCGTGTTCGAGGAGAATCCGACGATACCGGAGAAGGCCACGTGGTACCGCTACGACATCACCGCCGACCTCGACACGAAGACGTACGACGCCACGATCACGCCCATCGGCACGGCGAGCGTGACGCCGGGCTTCGCCCTCACGAACGACGCGATCTACACGGCGGCCGCCGTCCCGTTCGCGGCGGACGTGCAGGATGTCGGCAGCTTCTACCTGCGCTATTTCGGCTACGGGAACGCAGACGCGGCGAGCTACATCAACCGGCGCGTGTGCGTGGACAACATCGGCGTGTACCACATCGAGCCGGCGGAGGAGGAAGGCGGCGCGGCGGTCACCAACCTGGTGTACGAGAACACGTTCGATGTCCGCACACGCAGCACCGGCGAGGACTGCACGCGCGCGGCGGGCTACATCGCGGACCAGTACGACCGCGACGACGGCCCGGACGGATGGATTCGCCGGAACATCACCGGCGCGGCGGGGTACATCATGACGGCGACGGTGCGCGACGACGGCGGCAACCAGTTCCTCGCGTTCGGTCCGTCAGAGGCCGAAGGTACGCGCGTGCAGGTCTCCAACACGTTCGGGCAGTACCTGAAGCGCGCGTTCCGGTTCCGCGCTGACGTACGTCCGCCGGAGGCGTGGGGGAGGAAGAACGGGTTCGTGATGTTCGGTCTCGGTTCGTCGCACATGGAGCAGACGGAGATCGGCGTCTCCGCTTTCGACACGGCGCGGCAGGCGGCGTTCGGTATCAGCAACACGGTGGCGGAAACGGTAGGCGCGTACTACAACAAGACCATGGCGGCGTTCGCGCTGGGCGGCGAAGGTCCGTCATTGGTGGGGACGGCGGCGCAGATCAATCCGTCGCACTGGTACCGGTTCGCGGTGACGGTGAGGCCGGAGACGGGGACGTACTCCGTGCGGGTGTTCGACATGGGCGCCACGCATCCCGAGTGCGGCGGCGCGAATGGCGGCACGTTCGTGGCCGAGCAGAGGGACATACCGTTCCTGAACGAGATGGGCGAAGAGGGCATCGGCGCGTTCTACATCCACTCCTACGGCGCACGGGGCGACTGGAACGTCACGGGAATGGATGCAGGCAACGTGCTGGTGGACAACATCGTGGTAAGCACGATCCCCGGCTCGGTGTTCACCATCCGATAAGTGGAGGCGTACATGAATCTTAGCAGGCGCGGTTTTCTGGGCGGCGGGGCGGCGCTCTTCGGGAGCGTGGCGGCGGCGGGCGCGGCGAAGTCCGCGCGGCATGACGCTCCGCCGCGCCTGAAGATCGGTGTGATCGCCGATCCGCACATCGGCACGCAGTGGATGATGGGCATAAACTCGCCCGCCACCGAAAAGGCGTTCCGCGACTTCCGTGAGCAGCGCGTCGATGCGGTGGCGGTGCTCGGGGACTTCACCAACAGCGGCACCATCGCGCAGTGGGAGGAGTTCGCGCAGATATGGTACGACGTGTTTCCGGATGATCTTGGTGCGGACGGGAAGCGGGTGGAGAAGCTTTTCGTCACCGGCAACCATGATGTCGCCTGCTGGAAACCGCCGGAAAAGCAGGATCCCGCCACAGACGTTGCGCCGAAGATTGCCGAGCACTGGAAAAGGTTGTTCCATGAGGAATACGCGCCGGCGTGGCGAAAGGAGATCAAGGGCTTCCAATTCACCGGCATAAACTGGGGACTTTATCCGAAGGAGTCGATCGCCGATGCGTTCAGGCGCGAGATCCTCGAGCCGCACTTGAAGGAGGCGCAGGCACGCGCAAAGCCGGGCGAGCCGGTGTTCCACCTGCAGCACGCACCAATCAGTAACACGTGCTACTGCAGCGGCAAGAAGGGGTTCGGTACGGCGGAGCAGCTGTTCGGGGATGATGAGCGGGCATTCGTGCTTTCGGGCCATGTCCACAAACCGCTGACGCATCCGCGCAACATCTGGCAGGGCGGGTACACGGCGCTCAGTGCCGGCGTGGTCACCTGGACGAGCTTTCCGCCGTTCGGCTGGCCGAAGGAGCTGCCGGGAGGCTCGGCCTACGCGAAAAGCCAATGCACGATAGCGGTGTATGACGACGAGATCGAGATCGAGCGTAAGAGTGTCTGGACGGGGGATCAGCTCGGCGAGATCTGGCGCATACCGTTGCCCTTAGACAAGGCGACGTTCCCGTACACCCGGGAGAAAATCGAGGCCCGCGGCGCGGCGCCGGTGTTCCCGTCCGGCGCGAAGGTCGTGGCGAACGTCGGCATGGGCGAGAATGTGTTCTGGAAGGTGCCGCCGAACAAGAAGGCGGTGCAGGGCGCGGGCGGCATCGTGCTCACCTTCCCGGCGGCGGAGCCGCGCGGAACGGACGATCTGGTGATGTGCTACGAGGCGGTGGCGCGGCGCGCGGACGACGGAGCGGAGCTGGCGAAGCGGAGGTTCTATACGGAGTTCTTCATGGGGCGGCGGTACATGCGCAACCTCTGCGAATACCTGTTCGAGGCGGACGCCCTCGCCAGCGAAACGAAATGTGTGTTCGACGTCTGCGCCATCGACTTCTTCGGGAACAGGAGCGATGCGATCACCTCCGGCCCCGTATCCTGCCGCCGCGGTTCGTGAAAACTACGGGACAGACCCTGAATTAGAAGTTAGGGGATTTCATTTGCGGGGAGTGGTAGGTCCCCGCGGCCCACACGGGGCAGAGTGCGAACGGATCCTTGTTCAGCGAGGTGTCGCGCACGAGTTCCTTCAGCTCCTTCTGGGCGGCAAGCACTCCGGCGCGCGACTTCGCCGCCCATGCTTCGCCGAGGCGTTTCTCAATGCGTCCGGCGGCAAGCCCTATGCGGAGGTACGCGATGCGCGCCAGCACGTCGGCGTCGCCGGCGGCTTTCCTCTCGGCGGCGGAGAGGATGCGTTCAAGCGCGTCCGGATCGAATGTCTGCACGTATGATCTGTTGCCCTTGCCGAGCTTTGCGGCGCGGTTACACATCTCCTCAAGGGCGTCGAAGTAGGCGCGTATCTCCTTCGCCGCCGCGCCGAACCCGGCTTGGCAGTAGTCGTCCGCGAGGTCGTCGTAGGAGAGGGCGTCGGGGTTGCGGTGCGCCTTGGCGGTCATGTACCAGATGAGGCCTTTCACGGCGAACTGCTCGTTCATGCAGTCGAAGTCCGTGCCGATCACGTGGTTGCGCTTGAACAGCTCCATGTCCTCGAAGACGAGCCGGGCGTAGTTCTGCGGCATTGCCATGGAGTATGAGAAGAAGACGTTCGGGCGCCAGAGGAGCATGTTGTCGTAGCGGCTCCAGTAGGCGAGGTTGGAGCGGGCGTAGTCGCGCATGGATTCGGTGCCGTAGCTTCCGGCGACGGTGAGCATCACGAGCGCGGGGTGCGGCTTTACAGCGACGGTCGGCTTCTCGTACAGGCTGTACACGTACACGCCGAGCTTCGCGTTGGGGAATTCCTTCACCACACGCTCGGCGACGGCGTTGTTGAAGTGCATCACGCGGTCCGAGAGGGCGACGTAGGGAATCGCGCGCCACCACGGATTGCCGACGACGAAGGGATTGTAGACCGCGTTCACGGGGTCGAGCGCGCGGCATTTCGAGCACATGCACTGTGTGCAGGGACCGCCGTCCGGCAGGCAGATTGAGAATGACTTCAGGTCCTCGTACCGTCTGAACGCCTCTATCGCGTCCTGAGCCGTCCGCTCAACGAGACCCGTGCTCGATAGGCAGAGGCATGGACGGCCGGAGGGTGCGCCGAGTTCCTGTCCGCGCGAGCCGTTCGGCTGGAGCGCGAACCATTCGGGGTGCTTCTTGCCGTATTTCTGCCAGTAGTCGCGGAAGTGGTGTCCCCACTGCCACGTGCCGGGGAGGTCTGGCTTGTCGTTCACGCCGTGCCACCTGAAGAACTCGCGGTTGCCTTTGCGGTCGAAGCGTCCGTCGCGGTGGAGCGGCGCGTATTCGGCGGGGTCGATGCCCCATGACTCCTTGATGCTGAAGTCGGGCGTGTAGCCTATCGGGAACTGACGCACCTTGCGGAACTTGAACATCGGGGTGTAGGTGAAGTCGATATCCGGCAGCACCACGGCGCTGCGCTTGGGGATGACCTTCCCGAGCGGGCCGGGCCAGAGGTAGCGGCAGCCGAGCGCCTCAAGCAGATAGGTGACGGCGTAGGACATGCCGGAGCCGGAGCCGCCGACGAAGAGGCAGTTGCCGAACCTGCGTATCACGCTCGTGCCGTGGGGATGCGTCCCGGCATCCATGCCGAGCTCCTTTGCCATCCCGAATCCGGCGATGACGATTGAAGGCGTGGTCTTGTTCGCGGGCGGTGCCTTCACGATCTTTGGCCTTTCGCCGCACATGCGCTCGAAGTGCCACGCGACCTCTTCGGCAAGCTCGATCCGCTGCCACGCGCCAACGCCCGGCAACGCAACCACCACGCCTTTTGCGCCGTTGCCGAGGAACGGGATGCCGGGCGCGAACTTCGGCGGCTTGCGCCATTCCGGCTTTGCCGCGAACGTTCCGTTGGTGTCGATGCCGCCGGGGGCGCCGAGCGGCTTTACGGCCCAGTCGTTCGGCGGCGCGGACCTGTCGAGGCCGGGCACGGAGAGGAGGATGTCGGCGAAGAACCTGCGGAGAGCCGTCATCGACCTTCCTTCCGGCGTTGGGACGAACACGCCGTTGGCGTCCGCTTCGCCAAGCGACTTGTTCAGGGACGAGAAGCGGCGGTCCAGCAGGTCGCAGGTGGCGGAGGACCAGTACACCGCGCCGCGGCCGACGGCGTTGCGTGTCGCGACGGCCGCCTTCCGTCCGTCCTTGAACTCCGCATCGGCGAGCGCGACCGCGCCGGGCATAAGGCTGTCTGCGGAGCAGGAAAGCCCGTCGCTCCAGAGAAGCAGGTCGCCCTTTCCGGCGAGGCGTACGCCGGTTGCGGAGTTGGCGCCGCCGGAGAACCTTTTCACGCCGATGAGTTTGCGTCCGCCGGGATTGCCGTCTGCGATGATGTGCCCCGCCCAGCCCGAGAGGACGATCACGCCGCCGCCTTCGAGATACGCCCTCACGGCCGCGAGGTCTTCCGGGGTCTTCCAGAACGTCGCTTTCTTGATGTACCCTTTAAGGTTGCCTTCGATGACCACTGCCGCGTACTTACCGTACTCGGAGGGAGGGAGCCATTCTTTCGTGCGGTCGTCGAGGCGGATGCGGTTGTCAACGGTCACGTCCACCTGAAAGGCGCGCAGGCCGCTGTCGCCCGTGAACGCAAGCGGCATCTTGTTTTCCGGAAAGGGTGTGGCCGAGGCGAAGATGGCGATTGCCGTGGCGATTGCCGCGGCGAAGTTTCTGATGTCATTCATCGGAGTTGCCTTTCATGGCACGTATTGTACCATAAGATGACATGTAGTTCCACGCGATAGAGGGACGCAAATCCATCATTTGTCAGTTGCCGTCCATCACGATTTTGCTTGCTTTTGAACCACTGCATATGGTATAGTTCAATGTGTTTGTGGTAATTAACAGCATCGGAGAAGACGATGAGATTAGTTGGGATTGACGTAAAACCCGGAAAGGGCGCTTGCACCTTCGCCATCGTGGTGGGTTACGCCGTGATGGCGTTCGCCTCGACGGCATTCGCCGTATCCACCAACAGCTGGAAATCGGCCGGCCGCGTGAACGATTGGGACTGGACCGAGCCGGGCAACTTCGTGGAGGGCGTAGCGCCTGTTGCAGGCGACTTCGTGAAGCTCCCGACCTCCACCGACATCTTCGTCACGAACGCGGCATCGCTTTCGCTCGTCGCGACGCTTGAGCAGGTGCTCACAGTCTCTGGTGCGCGCATCATCTTCAGCGTGGCAGAGAACGAATCCGTATCCCTTGACTGCGCAATCTGTTCGGCAGCGTATCACGCGAACAGCGACTCCATGACGGGCGAGATCGTCAAGCGCGGGCTTGGTACGCTGATCCTCGCACGTGCCGACGGCCATCAAGAGCAGCAGAGCCGGGCACCGACCTACACCGATAGGTATGCATACTGCACATGCATCACCTGCGAGGAGGGAAGCCTCAAGTTCCCGACGAGCGCAGAGTCTGGCGGCTATTCGCACTTCATGGGGCGGCTCTCCGTCTCCAACAACGCGACCGTGTACACCGTGAAGGGCGGCAACTACACGGTGCCGAGCCAGTTATGGGGCGATGGCGTAATCACCAACGACGGCAGCAAAGTGGCTACGTTGAGAGTGCAGGGTGTCCTAGCTGCTCCCTGTGTCTTTTCCGGTAGGATCGGCGGACCGATCTATTACCAGAGCTACGGGAACGTGATGCTTACCGGCACGGACAACACGTTCACCACGGAATCGGTCGCGGCGTACGCAAGCACACGGTTCACCAACGTGGACGACCTTTCGTCTTACAGGAGCAAGACGGGCATAATGAAGTTCGGCAAGAAGGGCGAGCGGGCTACTTTATCGCCCACGGTGACGTCGTTCCAGACGTATGTGTTCGGGGGGCGCTTCCTGTACATCGGCGACGAGGCGGACGAGTGCGACCGTACGTTTACCGTCGGCTCGCCGAATGACGGAATAGCGGTGCTCGACGGCGGTCATCACGGGGAGCTTACGCTGAGCGGGACGTTTGACATGTCAACGGATTCCCGCTACATCGGTATGGCGATGGTTGCCTTCGCCGGAAGCAATGAGTATCCGTGCGTCATTTCCGGCCCAATCTCGCAAAAGGGGACCAACGACTATTTCTTCGTGAAGGTGGGGAGCGGCGCATGGCGCTTCGCCGACACGACCACCGATAGCAGGAATCGCAAATTTGCCACAACGGTGACGCTGAAGGAGGGCACGCTCCAGTTCGACTCGCTCACGGATGCGGGACAGTTTTGTTCGCTCGGCGTATCCACCAACTGGAGCGCGGCGTACTATGGCGCACACACGAAGGCCTACGCTACGAACTATGCGTTCCTCGCGGGGGCGGCATACGGCAGCGCAAGACCAGCCACACTTGAATATACTGGCTCGAAACGCAGCATAGCTGTGGCGACGCGTCCGATCGGGTTGCTAGGCAACCTCTCGCTCAGGAACGATACGGCAAAAGCGTGGCGTTTCAGCGGCGTGGGCAACACCACCGGCAAGGCCGTCACGCTCGACCTCACCGGCAGCGGGACCGCCACGAACGAGCTGTACGGCATCCGCGACACGAAGGCTGCGCCTATCTCCGTGACGAAGACGGGGAGTGGCACGTGGACGCTCGACGGCTCGAACACCCTCCACGGCGCAATCTCCGTGGAGGGCGGCACGTTGAAGGTGCGCGAGGCGAAGGGCGGCAACTATACGTGGTTCAGGTTCACGATACGCGAGAAGAATGGTTCGACCACACATTACCTTCACTTCAACGAATTGGGGATATATGACGCGGAAGGAAACCGGCTCAACCTCAACCTTTCCACGAACAACACGGACTACGCTGTGCTCGCCCCCGGTCAGATTGCGTATGGGCGAGACAGGATCGTTTGGTGGAGAGCGAACAGCCTGCTGCAGATAATCAACGGCTCGACTGCCATTCTGGAGTTCCGCGATGAGGATACAGTGAATCCAATTCCGGGCGATCCGACGACGTGGCTGCCGTTCGTGATGCGGTTGCCGGAAGGTTCCGCCGCCGCCGATGCGTACGATGTATGCGTTGGGCAGTCATACAACAGTTCAGGCGACGACAAGAACCGCGTGTTCACGAGTTGGACGATGGAGGGTAGCGTGGACGGCGTCCATTGGGATGTGCTCTCCATAACGAACAACGCGCAGCCGATGAAGGACGTCTGGGTCGGGAGCGGTGTGGCGTACTCCGGCAACTCGAGCGACACCACGCACCTGAACGGCATGAAGCTTGAGCGCAGCGGCATCGGTGAGGTGCCGACGACGGTGCTTGACGACGTGGTGACGGTATCCGTGGCGACGAACTGCACGCTCGAGGCGGAGGGTTCCCTCTCGCTCAAGGCGCTCACGCTCAACGCGGCCGGCAATGGCACGATCAAGGGCTTCGCGTTTGCGGAGAGCGGAACGGTGGATGTAGTGAACCTCGGTGCGGGCGTGAAAGAGGCGACGTTCGACATGGCGTTCGAGGACGTGACGGGACTTCAGAATCTCACCAGATGGACACTCACCATAGGCGGCGAAAGGGCGGCGAACCGGGTGCTGACGTTCGGTCGCGACGGCAAGCTGCGCCTCGTCTCCCGCGGCTTCATGCTTATGGTTCGGTAGCGGTGGGGAAAAGGCGAGGAGAAAATGAGATTTTCACATGGCATTGCAACTGCGGTGGCGGTTGTTGGAGCGTTTGTGGCGTTGGTGACAGCTCACGCCGAAGAGACGGTGATTGATGGTGAGTGGACCGTCGTTTATCCGAAATATCCGAAGGAGACCGACGGCATCATGAAGGGGCTCCGTAAGATGTCCACGGCGCTGTGTGAGTGCCTTGAGGAGTCCGTGGGCGTGAAGGCAAAGGCCGTGGACGACTCGGAGATGCCTACAGCGCCGGGGCGGAGGTTCCTGCTCGGCGGGAAGTTTGCCGAGACGGCGGGTCTTATGCCTGCGGACTTCAAGAGCTACGACTGGGGAATCGCCGAGAAGGACGGCGACCTATACTTTTTCGGCCATGATCGCCCCGGTTCGAATCCGCAGAACGACATGAGATGCGAGATCCCAAGCGCAGTTGCGGCGGCGAAGTTCATGTGCGACGACATGAAGGTGCTTTTCCTGATGCCGGGCAAGATCGGCAGGGAGGTGCCGAAGCTCAATCGGCTTGCGGTGCCCAAAGGCTATTTTCGCCGAGGTGGCGTGAAAGCGCCAATCCAGACCGGGCGCGCGTTCGACTACCCGTACAACATCGCGAACTGCATCTATGGAGGTGGCGCCGCGTACACCTATGGTGGGCACACGTACCCTGCGGCGATCCCGCGCGAGAAGTACTTCAAGACGAATCCCGAGTATTTCGCGAAGAACGCGAAGGGCCAGGTGATCTGGGGCGGCAGCAACGGCTGCCAGGCGTACTGCATCTCGAACCCGGGGTTCCGCAAGCTCGTGTACGAGGAGATGCTGAAGCGCTATGACGCAGGGGCCGAGATATGCCAGCTTGGGCAGAACGACGGTAGCGCCCATGAATGCAAGTGCAAGGCGTGCTACGACCTCTACGGCACGGGCGACGACTGGTGCGAGAAGATTTGGCTGTACCACAAGGAGATCGCCGAGCAGATAATGAAGGACCGTCCGGGGAAGATCGTCCACATGATGTGCTACGGCGATACCGCCAACCCGCCGAAGACGTTCAAGGTGTTCCCGTCGAACGTCCTCATCGAGATTTGCCGCTATGGCGAGGAGGACATGCGCAAGTGGGACGGCTACACGGTGCCGCATGGTTTCACGTACTACATCTACAACTGGGCCTGGTATCCGATTCTCGGTTTCACCCCCAAGCGTTCCATTTCAGGTCTCGTCGATCAGGTGCAGCGTTTCCACCGCTACGGCATGAAAGGCATCTACAGGTGCGGCTACGGCGAGATGTTCGGCATGGAGGGACCGGCGTACTGGGTGTTCAACCACCTCGTCGAGAATCCCAATGTGAACGTGCGTGAAGCTCTGGCACAGTACTACAGCGGGGCGTTCGGCGCTGCGGCCTCGCCGATGAAGCGCTTCTATGAAGACCTTGAAGCGCCGCTCGCCGAGGTGGAGAAGCGCAACTCGATCAAGGCATCCGATCTCGTCGAAAGTACCATCAGCCGGCCGAAGAGGCGTGATCCCATCGATGCTCTCGCGACTGTCTATACGCCTGAGCGCATCGCCCGCATGGACGCCGCCTTGAAGGAGGCGGAGCAGACTCCGGGCCTCTCCGATAGGCAGATACGCCGTCTTGAGCTGGTGAGAACCGAGTGGGACTATGTCAGGAACGTCGGTTCCATCGCCTATCTGTACAGGAACTACCGCGACAACCCAACGAAGGATCTCTGCTTCAGGATCTTCGATGCATTGGACGTGCGCAACGCGATGGTTGCCAGACTGTTTCCCAATGGAAGAGTGCGCAAAGTCAAGGGTTGGCCGGAGATCTTGCTCTTTGGGAACCCGCCACTTGAGCATTTCAAGGTGAATGGACGGCTTGGCGCTCCGATAAAGGTTCCGCTTGAATGGAATGCCGAGCACATGAAGAAGTACCGTATCGTTCCGAATGAGTCGATGACGCCGGAAGCCCGTGCGGCGGAGCTGAAGGCCGCAGGACTAAAGCCGCTTACGGGCTTTGCGTTGCGTAGTGAGGATCGCAAGCCGGGGGTTGTCTTCGAGCCCTATCCAGACGGCACCGGATTCCGTTTCGGACAGGGTGCCAACAAGCATGTGCGCGTTACGGCCCGAATAGGCGAGAAACAGGGATTGCGCCCCGGGAAGACATACCGCCTTTCATGGCTTACACGTTGGGAGAACGTGAATTCAGAGCGCCCGAGTCATGGCTATTATTTCAGTGCCACCTACGACAACGTATGGAAACCGGACAGGAAGCCGGTCGTCTACGAGCCGAACGGTGCGTTTCACTATGGCACCTCGCGTGGATGGATGCGCGAATCGACCGTGATGACCGTTTGCGACAAAGCAAATTTCCAGAGCGATTTTACATTCAGGTTCTGGGCCAGCCGTGATGGCGTGGCGGAAGTGCGGGATTTTTCCATCGAAGAGGTGGAGAAGGCAGATCGCGGCACAGACA
>CACZCD010000051.1 GCA_902779565.1 uncultured bacterium
GTCCACGTCCATCGTCGCCGGCACCTCCACGAACGCATGCTTGTCGGCGCGCATCGCCGCAAGGGCGACCGGCGCATGGAGCTTCCACGGAACGCACGCGTACACCACGTCCACGCCGTCCCACTGGCAGAGATCCCGGTAGGCCTCCGGACCGAAGAACTCGCGCGCCGGACGGAGCTTCTTCTGCGACAGGAAGTCGCGGCAACGCTTCATCGCCGCCTCCTTGATGTCGCAGAAGGCCGCAATATCGACGCCGGGCATGAAAGCGAGCCGCTTCAGCGCGTATGTTCCACGCGAACCCACGCCCACCACGCCCACACGGACGCGCTTGAGCGCCGGTGCGGCATAGCCGCTCATCGTGCCGCCGCCACCGCCTATCCGCATGCCCGCGCATCCGCCCGCCGCGAGGGTCATCGCGGCAAGTCCTGCGCCGGCAAGGAACTGCCGCCGATTTTGCATTGTCCAATCTGTTTCTTTCATTGTCCCTCCACGATTCATTAAGACATGATTCACCGTCAACAGATCGCTACCGCGCCGATGGATCAACCGGGAAGCAGCGGCTTCAGGAACTTGAGCGAGTTCGCAAGCGGTTCGAGCGAGTCCGGCACGGCCTCGGCCTCAACGACATACCACGCAACATCTTCCTTCGCCAAGCAGTCAAGAACCTTTTTCCAGGGAACGGTGCGCCCACCGTCCTTCGGCGGCTCGCCGAGCGTGGCCGTGGCGGAGGGCACATTCTCCTTCAGATGCACGGAGTGGTGGCGTCCGCGATACTTTTCGAGAAGCGCCAGAAGATCGTCGCCGATCACGTGGAACGTGTTGCTGGTATCGATCTGCTGCTGAAGAAGCGGCGAGGCCTCCAAGAAGATCGTCTCCCACGCCGACAGTCCGTTGAACTTGACGCGAAAGTGATCGTAGGTGGTGTGGATGCCAACCTTGATTCCGTAGGCGACCGCCTTCTCCGCCGCAACCGACATGTCGCGCCCGAACTGGCGGTATTCGTCCGCCGTCTTGCAGAGCGCGTGCGGCGTGGTGACGGAGCCGATCCCCGCCTCGGCGCAGAAGTCGAGCGTCTTCGCAAGGCCGTCGCCCTTGAGATCGACGAATCCGTTCACATGCGTGCCCATGCCGACGATCCCCGCCTCGGCGAGATACTTCCGGATCTCCTTTGCGGTGTGGCCGCCGTAGCCGGCGAACTCAACGCCCGCGTAGCCCGCATCCTTGAGTCCCGCGAGGCACCACTCCGGCCGCTTCCAGAAGATTTTGTGGATGGAGTAGAGCTGCGCCGCGAGTTGCGGACGGCACCGGCCGCAAAGCGCACTCGCGCATCCGCCAAACGCCGACAGCGCGGCGACGCCTCCAACCCCCTTGAGAAAATCCCTTCTGTTCGAATTCATGTTCATGGTCGCGCCTACACCTTCTGCTGGGCTTTGTCGGCGGCGATCGGACGCGTGCTGAAGTCGAACTTCGAGATGTCAAACTCCTCCACCGTGAACGGCTTGGCGGTCTTCCATCCCCCGCGCGTGTAGTCCGGGAACTCGATTGGACGCGAACCGGCGTTGACGGAACGCTCCGAAAGCTCCACGATCGAGCTGTACGTCGCGAGGTCATAGACGTCCGTATCCATCGGCAGCCCGTTCTGCAGGCAATAGACCCAGCGCAGATCCATGATGAAGTCCATGCCGCCGTGTCCGCCGACCTTCTTCGCGATATCGCCGGCAGTCTTCCAGAACGGATGCTTGTACATCTCGCGCACCTCCTGCGCCCGTTGCGCATCAAAGAACTTCTCCGCCCCCTTGTCGCCGGTCTCCGTCTCGAAACAGATCTGATACGATTCGTCCTTTATGCCACGGATTGTCCCCTTCGTACCGAGATACTTGTTGCCGCGGTCGTAGGGCGTGGGCGTGCAGACGTTGTGCGTGAGCTGCAGCACCTTGCCGTTCACGGTGCGCATGAGGCAGGTGTTCACGTCGCCCTTGACCATCTTCGCGTTGTGCCGCCAATCGGACGCCGGGAACTTCGCCCGTCCGTACGTCTCAAAGGAGGCGCTCTTCGTCTCCATAGAGACGAGGTAGTCGAAGCGGTCGCCCCGGTTGATGTCGAGGCACTTCCCCGCCGGCACGAGCCCGTGCGTGGGATAGTAGTTCCCGTGATGCGTCTGATGGCGCTTGATCCGCCAGAACACGCCGTCCCGCGGATTGTACTGGAGCGCACGCTGGTCGTGCGTGTAGCCGACCTCCGCCTGCACGATCTCGCCGAGCATCCCCTTCTTGATGAGGTTGAACGCCAGCATCTCGTACTCGCCATAGACGCAGTTCTCGAGCATGTAGCAGTGGCGGCGGTACTTCTCGGCCGCCTCCACCGTTGCCCAGCACTCCTCCAGGTCGAATACGCCCGGCACCTCCTGCATCACGTGCTTGCCGACGGACATGGCATAGACGTTGATCGGGCAGTGGAGCGGACGCGGCGTGCAGGAATAGACCACATCCACACCCTCCCAGTCACAGAGTCCCTTCCAGTCATCCTCGGTCTTGCCCCATTCGCGCGCGGGCGGGAACCCTTTCTCCTTGAGCCAATTGCGGCTCTCCGCAAGACGCGTGGGGTTGATGTCGCAAATCGCCGTCACCTCCACGCCCGGGATGAGCGCGATGCGCCGTACCGCCGCCCGTCCGCGGCTACCGATTCCGATAAATCCCACGCGCACACGCTTCATCGGCGCCACACGGAAGCCATGCATCGGTGCCCCGACGCCCGACCCCAGCGCCGCGCTCTGGCTCATGCAGCCGGCGGCCACCGCCGCCGCGCCCATCCAAGCCGTGCCCATTAGAAAGTCGCGTCTACTCTGCTCCATAGTGTCAGCTCTTTCTTTTTAATAAAGCTCCTTCGCCTTCGCGAGGACGTTCTCAACCGTGAAGCCGAAGTGCTCGGCGAGCACCTTGTACGGACCGGATTCGCCGTAGGTGTCGAGCGTGACGAACCGCGTCTTGGAGGCATCTGCGATGTACGCCCCCCAGCCGAACTTCACGCCCGCCTCCACGATGATGCGCTTCGCGCACGTGCCCGGCACGACGCTCTCGCGGTACTCGAGCGGCTGACGCTCGAAGAGCTCGCGGCACGGCATGGAGACCACGCGCACCGCGCGTCCCGTCTCCGCCAGCTGCTTCGCCGCCTCCACGCAGAGCGCCACTTCCGAACCAGACGCGAGGAACAGGTATTCCGGATGTGCCGAGCTCTGATAGACGGTATAGGCGCCACGCGCAACGCCCTCCGCGCTCGTCCCTTCGAGGATCGGCAGGTTCTGGCGCGTCGTGAGGATGCAGCTCGGGCCCGACGTGTTCTTCAGCATCTCGACCCAGCACCAGCCCGTCTCGTTCGCGTCCGCCGGACGGAACGTCGCCACGTTCGGCATCGTCCGCATCGCGGCCAGCTGCTCGACCGGCTCGTGCGTGGGGCCGTCCTCGCCCACGTAGAAGGAGTCGTGCGAGAACACCCAGATCGACGGCAGCTTCATGAGCGCCGCCAGACGGATCGCCGGACGGCAGTAGTCCGAGAACACGAAGAACGTAGCGCCGAATGCGCGGTAGCCGCCATAGGCGGTGATGCCGTTGACGATGGCGCTCATCGCCAGCTCGCGGATGCCGAAGTGGATGTTGCGACCGGAGAGGTCGCCCGCCGCGAGCCAACCGTACTCCTTGAGCCCGGTCTTGTTCGACGGCTCCAGGTCGGCCGAGCCCCCGATGAGGTCGGTGGCCACCTTGGCGAGCGCGTTCATTACGGTGCCGTTCGCGGCGCGCGTGGCGACAGGCTTCGCCGGATCGAACGCTGGCAGCGCCTTGTAGAGGTCGTCCGCCGTGTACTTCGGCGGGGCGGGCGGCGCGGCCTTCTTCGCCTTCTCGTACAGGTTGCGCATGCGGTGGCACTTCACCGCGCGCTGCTCGAACATGTCATAGACCTCCTGCGGCACCTGGAAGCACTTCTCCGGATCGAAGCCGAGATTCTTCTTGAGTCCGGCCAGCTCCTCCGCGCCGAGCGGCGCGCCATGCACGCCCGAGGTGCCCTTCTTCGTGGGCGCGCCGAGACCGATCGTCGTCTTGGCGATGATCACCACTGGCACGTCCATGATCTTGAGCGCACGGCGATAGACGCGGTCGATCTGGTCGTAGTCGTGTCCGTCGCATTCCAGTACCTTCCAGCCGTAGCTCTCGAAGCGCTTCTTCGGATCGTCCGCCATCGAAAGCGCCGTGGAGCCCTCGATCGTGATGCCGTTCGAGTCATAGACGAGCGTAAGCCCACCGAGCTTGAGGTTGCCCGCGAAGGAGCACGCCTCGTGCGAGATGCCCTCCTCGAGGTCGCCGTCGCCGCAGAAGACCCATGTGTGGTTCGTGTCGCCGTTCCGGCGCGACGCGAGCGCCAGACCCACGCCCATCGCGATGCCCTGGCCGAGCGGACCCGTCGTCACCTCCACGCCCGGCATCACGCCGCGCTCGGGATGACCCGCGCACCGGGAGCCGAGCTGGCGGAAGGTCTCCACCTGATCCATCTCGCAGCCCTTCACGCCCGCCAGATGGAAGAGCGAATAGACGAGCATCGAGGCATGGCCGCCGGAGAACACCAGCCGGTCGCGCATCGCCCAGTTCACGTCCTTGGGATCGAAATTCAGGTATTTCAGCCACAGGGAGACCGCAAGGTCCGCCATGCCCATCGGCGCACCAGGATGACCGCTCTTGGCCTTTTCGATGGCATCCGCCGCAAGGCAGCGCACCGTGTCCGCCGCCCGCTTCAACTGTTCATTCGTGTATTTCATCGTTTTCACCTCTCTGTTTGAAAATCTGTTCTGCTTGAAAGTTGGTATTGTACCACAAAAACCCCATTCTCCATTCTCCATTTTACATTTTACATTCTTACCAATCCCGCTCGTTAGCGGGGAGAGGGGCTTTGCGCATGCGCGCCTTCTTGTCCGCCTCATGCTGGTCGCTGCGCTCCTGCGCCTTGCGCAGCATGTCCTCGACCTGCTGGTCGTCCTTCTGCTCCTCGGCGGCGGCCGGCTGCTCCTCCTTCTTCTGCTCGTCCTCTTTGTTCGGCTCCTGCTCCTGGTTCTGCTGATCCTGCCCCTGATTCTTGTCCTGGTCCTGATTCTGATCTTTGTTCTGGTCTTGGTTCTGCTGGTCTTGATTCTGGTTCTGGTCTTTATTCTGGTCTTTGTTCTGATCCTGATTCTGTTGGTTCTGATTCTGCTGGTTCTGTCCGCCGCCGCCGTTCTTGTCCTTCGGCAGCAGCTCGCGGATGCGGTGGAGCTTCTTGAGCGCCTCAAACTCCTTGGCCGCATGGTCGGCGGCCTTTCCGCCGCCCTTCCGTTCGGGTTTGCTGTTGGCGAGCTTCATCTCCTCGCCGCACAGTTCGATCTGAAGCTTCTCGACCTCCGTCGCGAGCGCGCTGATCTCGGCCTGCGCCTCCTTCGTGAACGGCGGTTTGTTCGTATCGCTCTGCGCCTGCTGCTCGTAGGCCTGCGCCCACATCGGGAACTTCGCGCGGAACGCACGCGTGAAATCGAGCGATTCGCGCTGCCAGTCGCGCCCGTTCACGGTCTCGGCGGCAACAACGGAGTTCGACTGCGAGAGGATCGCCTCGTCGCAGGCGCCCGGCGGCATGATGGCGAGCTTCCAGAACCGCGTAAGTGACGTCTCGGCCTGTGCAAGCGCGTCCTGCGCCGTCGGATCGAGGTCGCCCAGCGCCTTCGCCGCCGCCTCGGTCGCGGTGCGCGCCTCCTCCACCTGCGCCACGATCGTCATCGCCTGCTGCTCGTTCGTGACGGACTGCGCCACGCCGGCCTTCACGGCGATCCACGTGTCGTTCAGGCGTGCCGCCCGCTTCGCCATCGCCTCGCACTTCGCCACCGCGACCCGCGCCTCGTTCGTGAGCGCCACCGGGAACTCCTTCATCATCGCGCGCGCATCCTTCACGCCCGCGCCGAGCAGTCCGCCGGGGTCCTGCTGCCCCAGCTCCTTCATCACCTTCTCCACATGCGCCTGCTCGCGCAGCTCCGGCAGACGGTCCGCCGCCCGCGTGAAGTTTCGGTTCCGGCGCTGATCCTCCGGGTTCGCCCGCAGCGCCGTCTGGAAATCCACCGCCGCACTCTCAAGCGCGCGCAGCGGCTCCGCCGCGCCGTCGCCGTCGCGCTTCAGCCCCTGTGTGAACTCGATCGCGCCCACCAGCTCGGACGCGCGCGCGCCATGCGTCTTCGAAAGGATCAGCGGCTTCAGCACCGCGAGGGCGTTCGTCATGTTCCCCTCGCGGTACAGATCCACGCCGCGGTTCCAGATCTCGCCGTCCGTCTCCGGCGCCTTCTCCTCGGCAGCATACGCGCCGCCCGCCCCAAGCACGAGCGCCAGCATCAGCCGTCCGACAAAGCGGCTCCCCAAACCTCTATTCACTCTCTGCATAACGCCCATATTATATCACAGGCAGAGAAGTATGACGCCTGAAAGAATTGCGGCGAGGGCCAGGCCCTTCCGTTTGAGGTTCCGCTCATGAAACAGCATGGCACCGAGCACGAAGGTGATCACGACGGAGAACCGCCGCATCAGCGAGCCGACGGAGATGGAGACATCGGGAATCGCAAGCCCGTGGAAGTAGAGCCAGTCCGCCGCCGCCAGCAGGATGCCCGTCGCGGGGATCGACCAGCGCCAGGTGAACGCATCGTGCGAAAGCCGCAGTCCCCGCTGGATGCAGAGCAGCAAGGCATAGATCGCCATAAGCCCGAGCTGGAACCAGAACTGGACGGTCTCAACCGGTATGGCGCACCGCTGGAGGATGAACTTGTCCCACAAGCTCGAGAGCGCGCTCATGCACATGCCGCCCAGCGCGAACCACACGGCATGGGAGCGCAGGAAATCGATCCCCTCATGCTTCCCCGCCCAGCTGAACGCCCAGTAGCCCGCAAAGACGAGCAGCATACCGAGTCCCTGCACGAACGAAGGGTGTTCCCCATACAGGAAGAACGCGACGATGAACACGAGCGCCGGCGACGAGGCGCGGATGGGCGTGGCGATCGTGATCGGCAGCGTGCGGAGCGCGCAATAGGTGAACACCCAGGAGGTCGAGACGATCACGCTCTTCACCCCGATGAGCGCGAAGTCGCGCGCCGAAACCTGAAGCGCCGCCCCGATGCCGCCCGCCATGCCGAGCGCCGCCACGTAGGCGGCGGCGCCGGCGATCGTCGCTATAAGCAGCACGGGCAGGACGGCGTTCTCCCTCACGCTCGCCTTCTTGGCGAGGTCATAGAAGGCGAGAAACACCGAACTCGCCAGTATCCAAAGGATCCACATCCCCTTTCGACTTACTTTGGCTCGGACGAATACTCGAGCCCGGGCACTTCACGCGGATGCTCCGTCGTGCCCAAGAGCGGGATGAAGGTTCCCACCCACGGCGCATGTCCGCCCGCCCGCTTCTTCATCGGGATGGTGAGCTTCACATGGTTCCATCCCTTCTCAAGATGGATCGGCGTGGGCGCGCGCATGTAGTACTCCTCATCCTCGAACGCAATCTCGTCCAGCTCATGCACATACAGAAGATACGTCACGTTGCCGCCCGCCTGCTGCCCGGGCTTGCGCCATTTCGGCGGCGGCACCTTGCGCCCGTTGATCTCCACGGTCGCATCGAACCGGTTCCACTGCCCGACGCCCGGCGTGGGCGCGGAATAGGCGCGGCCATGGTCGCGCGTGTAGTCCGTGAAGCCGATCCACGCGCCGCAGTCCACCGCCTCCGGCGCCTTGATCCATGTTTCGAGGATCGCCGTTCCCGTGCGGTTCGAGGTGAGGTTGCCGCATTCGACGCTGAGCTTGCCGCCCTCCACGCCCGCGAGGGCGTTCTGCCACAGGAACATCGTCGCCTGCGCGACATCCTTCGCGAGCAGCGTGCCGTCCGCGAGCGAGACGCGCCAGCGCATGTCGGACTGGCGGAGGAACTGGAACGGATACGGCGAATCGTTCCACACGCGGTCGCGCTGCGCCGCCGTGCGGCGCTCGATGTCGCCAATCTTCGCGAAGCGCGGATCGTCGATCGCCGGGAGCCGCCGGCCGTTCCGGCCAGGCTGCTCTTCGTCGCGTCCGCGCCAGTAGGCGTCGCCGAAGAGGACGAGCGCCGGCATGATCGCCTGGTTGCCGATCGTGCGGACGCCCGTGCCCGCGAAGTCATCGTGCCACGCGCAGGTGATCGCGCCGAGGCGTTCGCCTTCGGACTCGTCCCACGGGCAGATCCGGCGGTAGGTCGCCACGGCGGGGATCTCGAACGGGTCGAGCGAATCGAGATACATGCCGCTCGCATCGAAGAACGGAATCACGCCGACGTTGCCGGTGGACTTCGGGCGTCCCCACCGCATGCCAACGGTCGGGCCGCGATCGGTGAGCCCCGCCAGTTCGCCGGGCGTCCAACCCACAACGGTGCGTCCCGCCGCATGGACGCGATCGACGATCGGGCCGAGCCACTGCGGCGGCACCTTCTCCTCCGGGAGACGCGCTTCGTCCGAACCGAGATGGATGAACGGCAGTTTCTCCTTCGGCGCAAGCGCGCAGAGTTCATCGACGAGATCGCAGAGCTTTTCGCGCACCCCCTCGTCGCGCATCGTCTGGTAGCCGAACGCGCGCCGGAACGCGAGCGCATGGCCGGGGATGTCGAACTCCGGCATCACGGTGACGCCGCGCGCGTACGCGTAGTCCACCACGTCCTTGAACTCCTGCTGCGTATAGTACTGGCCGATGTAGCGCAGGTAGAAGGTGGAATCCTTCTGGAGCTCGGGATACTTCTTGGACTCGAGCCGCCAGCCGTAGTATTCGGTGAAGTGCCAGTGGAAGAGGTTCATCTTGCAGCGGCTCATCGCGTCGATGATACCCTTCACGTGCTCGACCTCCAGGAAGTTGCGCCCCGAGTCGTGCATGAACCCGCGCCACTTGAAGCGCGGCCAGTCCGTGATCCGGCAGCAGGGCGCCTTGCCGCCCGCGAGACGCGTCAGCTGCTCCAGCGTCACGCGCGCCCAGATTTCGGCGCGCGCCGTCGGCGCGGTGATCGTCACGCCCGACGGCGCCACCTCGAGGATGTAGGCCTCGTCCGCCGTCTCGGCGCGCGCCCCCGGCACGGCCGCCTTCACGACCTTGACCTTGCCGATCGCCGCCGCATCGGCGCACCCTTCGCGCGCCTCCACCTTCACCGGCACCGGCATGAGCTCATCGAGCGCGGCGGACGCCGCCCGCTCCGGCACGCGCGCGCAGCCACCGGCCGCCAGAAACGCCGCCGTGCCAATCGCAAACACTTTCATACGGTTGATTTCCATTTTGTCCTCCTCTATCGAAACAGGGGTGAAGACACACCCGAATTTTAATGTGCTGAATTATACCACATCTGCGCCATTGGCGGTTACTTCCGGCCACGGCCCGCAATGAGGGTGAAGACCACGGAAAGCGCGGCGACGCCGATCCAGAAGAGGGCGAGCCAGTCGAGCGTGTAACCGCCCGAGAAGGTGTGCCCCATGAGCTTCGCCGCACCATCTGCGCCGCGTTCCACGAGACAGCCCGAAAAGGCAGACTGCAGCCCCGCGCCAAGATACGAGCCGATCCCCGCGATCCCCAAGGCCGCGCCCGCCGCGCACTTCGGAACGCGATCTACCGCCATCAGCCCGCCGAGGAACGTCAGCAGGATGCCGACCGCAAGACCAAAGAGCACCATCGCCGTCACGTCCAACCACGGATGGCGGCCGGGCACGAGCATGAAGAGGACGAGCGCGGTCACGTTCATCAGCCCGGCGGAGACCGCAAGCTCCTGGCGGCTTCCCTTGAAGAGCCGGTCCGACACGATTCCCGACAGCCCGGACGACACCGCGCCGACGATGGAGTTCACCGTGACGATCATCGCGGCGTCCGTCCCCGAATACCCTTTCTTGACCTGAAGGAAGAAGATCCCCCAATCGATCACGGCGTAGCGGCTCGCGGCAAAAAGGCCGCCCGCGATCGCGATCAGCCACACGGCCGGCGTCATGAGCGCGATCTTCTGTCCGCTAGCGACATCTTCACCCTCATCTCTTCCCTCTTCCCTTTTCCCTCTTCCCTCATCCCTCACCGGCGGCAACCCCTCATCCTCCGGCGCATTGCCGAAGAAGAGCCACGCCGCCGCAATGCCGATCGCGCCCATCGCCGACGCGCCCCAGAAGCAGCTGCGCCAGGCGTAGTCCGCGCCATACGTCGCGCCCGCCCAGACCATGACGCCCGCCGTGAGGATGTAGGCCAGCACCTCGCCGAGATTGTTCGAGCAGGACCAGATGCCGTAGTAGGTGCCGCGTCGTTCCTTCGGCCACCAGCGCGAGAGCGCCACCACACAGCACGGCGCACCCGTCGATTGGGCGAGTCCGTTCACGAACCACACCACCGCGAGCATCAGCGCGGGAACATGGAAACCCACGATGAAGTTGGCCATCGCCGAAACGAAAAGACCGAACATGATGTAGCGGCGCACGTTCACGCGGTCTGCAACGAATCCGTTGACGAACTTCCCGATCGCGTAGGCGATCAGCATGGCCGATCCGACAACGCCGATCTCCTTCGCCGTGTACGCGCCCTGCTCGATCATGTCCTTCTTCGACGCCGAGAAGGCCAGGCGGCAGATGTAGAAGATGGCATAGACGAACAGCATGGCCGAGACCTGCCGGATGCGCCGCATCTTGCACGCGCGCGCCAGCGCCTCGCCTGAAAGTCCGCCCACAGGCCTCATGTCAGAAGTTTCTCCGCCCCTTCTGCATGAGATAGACAATCATTTCCGCCGCGTAGTCGGTCTGGAGCATCGTCGCGCCCCGCTCCAGCCACCAACCCCAGTTCGCGTCGGGATCAAGGAGCGCGGCCCGGTCGCTGTGCTTCCCTGAAATGCTGTCCCAGAGCGTATTCACCCAGATGCGCGGGCTGCCCGGCGCGGCCTTGATCGCGGCGATCGCCTCCGGCACGTCGGCCGGATTGTTGAAGCACACCTCGTACATGGACGACCGGCGCGGCTCTGCGGCGAGGTATCCCGGCACAACGCCCGCCGCGAACGGCCGGTACCCTTTGCCCGCGCTGATGTGCGCAACCGGCATGTAGAGAAGCTCTCCGCTCTCGACCTTCGCCCAGTACGGGCCGAACAGCTCTTTCGCCTTTTCGATCGGGAGCGTGGACTTGACCAGCACCTCCTTCAACGCGCCGACCGCCGCCACGGCGTCAAGGATCTCCTTCGGATGCAGCGTGAACTTGTCGATGTTGATGAGCACCTTCCCCCGCGTCAGCTCCAGCGCCTCCTCCAGCGTCAGCACGTTGTAGTCCGTCGGCTTGCCATCCTTGTCGCGCATCTTGAACTGCTTGATTTCCGCAAGCGTGAGATCGCACACCTTGCCTTTGCCCGTCGTCGTGCGGTCGAGGGTCCTGTCGTGGTTGAGGATGAACCGCCCGTCCTTCGTCATGTGGACGTCAAGCTCCACGATGTCCGCGCCCAGACGGATCGAGGAGAGTATCGCGCCCTTCGAGTTCTCCGGGAAGTTGCGCCAGTCGCCGCGGTGCATTATCACGAACACGTAGTCCCGGTCGCCCGAAGCGAGCTTCTCCCTTATCGCCTCGGTGCGCGTCGCGCCAAAGAGCGAACCAACCATCAAGGCCGCCAAGGCGGCCGTCATCAGTCTTATTTTCATTGTCCTACCTTACCGTTAACGTGAAACCGCTCGGACGCACCAGCCGGACGCTCTCGCCCGTCACGGCAAGCACCCAGCCCTCCGGCACCTCAGAACCGACAAGCACCGGCATTCCGCTCGCCGTCCCGCCGGAAACCGCAATAAGCGTATGACGGCGGCAAACCTCGGGGTCGAGCCGGTTCAGATCGCCGGTGAGACGTATCTCCACGCCTTCAAGGTTGATGTTGCCCGTCACCGGCACCGAACGTCCGGCGAGCAGGTCCTCCACGTCGAGCGTGAACGACTGTCCCTGCGGCAGCACGACGTTCTCCGCGTTGATGATGCTCCCTCCGCCCACGCCATACGTGACGCGCGCCACCTCGCCGGTCTTGCCGTTGAAGTCCAGGATGCCGCCGCCGGAAAGCGTGACCTCCGTCCGGGACGGAATCGCCCAGTCCGCGTTGGCCTTGAGCGTGCCGCCCTCCACCTTCGTCCACTGCGCCCACGTGTTCGTGGCGTTCAGGGTAAGCGTGCCCGCTCCGCGCTTCGTGAAGCCGCCCGCCCTGTTCGGGAGAACCGTGATCGCGATGCCGGTGAGCGTCTTCGTCCACTGCGATGCCGTTCCCGTGCTGAGCGTCACCTTCACCTTGCCCTGCGTGTAGTTCCAGCCGTGCGACGTGATGATGACGCCCTTCAGGACGCGCCGCTCGGGATCCCAGTCCGCCACTGCCGTCGCGCCGTTGCCGGAGGGGTTTTCGGTATTCTCGATATCGACACGCGGCGCGCCGATGAGGCCCGTGACCTCTCCGCCAAGGTCTATCCGCATGATGCCGTTGCCGTCCGCGCCTTGGAACGGCGTCTCGGCGATCTGCCGCACATCCTTCCCGTTCGTGTCCACCGTCATGCCCTCCTCGTACACGACGATGCACGCAAAGCGGTTTGTGGCGTTCTCGCCGAACATGGTGTCGTTGTGGCACCAGCCAGGGCGCCGCTTGATGACGCCGCCGTTCACGTTCAGCACGCACGGATAGAGACGCGTGACATTGTTCAGCAGGCCTTTGTCGTACAGGTGGAACCGCCCGTACTGCAACGTCCCGCCATGGTTGACGTTGATCCGCAAGGTGTAGTTCGCCGTATTCGCGCCGTAGATGTCCGCCCCTGTGCCGTTCAGGAGGAACTGGGCGCCAGGGCCGTCCACCGTAAGATAGGCATCCGAGCCGGTTCCGCCATAGCACGTTTGCAGATAGCCATCGGCCCCGTCGGGGGTGACGGTCTTCCACACGCCGTTCGTGATGTAGAGGCGGCCATTGCCGGAGTTGAAAGCGCCAAGCATAAGGCTAGACGCGAACTGAGCCGTGCCGCCATAGACGTGCGCCATGCCGGTCGCGTAGCCGCCGACAACGAGGGTGCTGGCACCCAGCTCGCCGCCCGTCTGCTGCAGGTATCCGTAGTTGGCGGTGCCGATGCTTGACGTAAGATGGGCCTTGGCGCCTTTCTTGCAGACGTAGAGCTTGCCGCCCTCGGAAAGGTAGATCGCGCCGATGCCGGTGCCTCCAGAAAACGACGTTCCGCCGCCGACAACGACCTTGTTGGAGACGACGCCGCCCTTCTGCACCTCAAGGATGCCCCTGTTCCGGCGTCCCAACCAGATTGCGCCGCGCCCCAGCGCCGGCACGCCGGATCCCGTGCTGTCGTCGTCCTCCGCCACGTCGTACTCCGTGCGCCACGTGCCGTTCGAGACGACGAGCCGCGCAAATCCCTGGGTCTCGTCGTGGCCCGTGTCGAGGTATCCGCCCACGCTGAAGTAATCGTTGCTCTGCACCACCGTAGAGCCGTCCGTCACGCGCATCTCCGCGATCGGGGCGGAATCGGGGTTGTCGAGCCTGATGACGCCCTTCAGCATGTTCGTGGGCGCGAGACGGAACGTCCCGCCACCGACAAGCTCCAGCGTGCCGCGGTCCGCCGCGAGGCCGATGCGCTGCTCTTCGCCCGCATTCACGCGCAGCTTCAAGGTGCCGCCCGCAACGCCGATCCTGCGCCGGTCGGGATCCGCCACGTTCGCGGCAATGTCCGCCGCGGACATCTCGTATGTGGCGTTCTCGCACTCCTCGGCGTCGATCGAAAGGTGCCCCTCCTTTGCGAAGTTGACGCCGTTCATCACGCCCCAGAGATCCGCCGCCGTCCAGCGCGGCGTGGTGCCGTCCGCCGCCATGCCGAGGCGCGCGGCGACGTAGCCGTTGGTGACGAAGGTCTTGGAGTAGTCCGGGATCGAATCCGGCCAGGCGGCCAAGACGCCGTTCAGGCCCTTCTCGGTGACGACGGTCGAGCCCTCGTAAGTGTTATGCCCGTACAGCCGCAGGAGATTGTGCTCGTAGCTGCCCATGGTGCCGGACTGCACGCCGCCCTCGCCCGACACCGTGCCGGAAAGCGTGAACGCCGCGCCAATGGCGTTCATCGAAAGCTTGAGACGCGGCCCCGCCCCGTTGAGCGCCACGTCGCCGGTCAGATGGCAGTAGTTGGTGCTCATCAGGTTCAGTTTGGCAGAGTTTTCGTTGAACGAGAGCGTCACCGTGACAGGCACGTTCATCTGGAAGTCGCGGTGCAGGGCGGGCGGCCTGTTGTACCAGCCGAAGGTCATCGCGCCACCGCCCGGCTCGCCAAACACGAACGGCGCGCTGCCTTCCTCCGTGCCGCCCAGCGACCCCGTCCTGTAGTACACGCCCTTCCCCTTGAACACGATCCCGCCGATGCCGCGTATCGTGATGCCAAGCATGTACCATTCAAGCGACGAACCGTACTGCGTGAGCGTATGGTCGCCAAGGTCAAGCATGCCGACCTTGCTTGTGCCTCCCTGGTTGCTCAGCCACCAATGGTCGGGACCGGTTTCAATCGTGGCGTCGTCGTCGAGGTACATGTGGCGCACGCCGGCGGACTTGATCTTCGGCATGGAAAGCGCGCGCGGCACGAGCACATTGCCGGCGCCCGCGATATGCAGGTCGCGGTAGTAGAACTCCATGCTTGCGTTGTTCACCACGAGCGCAGCACCGTCATGGATGTAGAGCTTGCCGACGGTCGTCGCGTCGATCTTGCCGAACGCGCCCACCGCCGTGTTGGTGACGACGCCGCCGTCGAGGTGCCAGTCGCCCGTGAACCCCGTCTGGCTGTTGGCGTAGGCCCGCCACACGCTCATGCCCGACTTACGCACGTTGCCCGCGCCCAGCAGGAGACCCGCTTTCGGCGGCGTTGTCGTGTCGCGGAAGATGAGCGTCGCGGCCTCGACCGGGTTGTCGCCGGTCACCGCCCCGCTCACCGTGATCGAGGTGAGTCCGTTCACGGTCGCCATGTCCGATTCTTCGGCGTACCACGTCTCGCCGGCGGGGATCGTGACCGTCCCCGAGAGCTGCGACCAGTCGGTCTCCGTGGACGCGAACGCGCCGCCTGCAACCGCAAACGCCGCCGCAACCAATCCACACCGTGACTTCATGCCCATTCTCACTTCCATCATGTACTCCTCTCCTCAACTTGTTGCCGCAAATTATACCACATCCAGCCGCCGGCTGACAGATTCTTCCTCTTTCTTCGGATCACTCGCAAGGTTCGATGCGGAGGTCTGCGTAGTCCACCGAACCGGTCGCGTTCCACAGGTAGATCGTGAACTGCGAATCGAAGTTCGCCGATTTCTCGCCGGCGGTGAAGTAGAACTCCTGGTGGATCCAGCCGGTGCTGCCGGTCAGCCGGTTCTTCGGGAACCACTGGTTGTGGTCGCACCAGATGCGAACGCCCACGCCGCCGCCCTTTCCGCCGGACACCACGTTGTTAAGCCGCACGAAATACGAGATCCGGTACTTCACACCGGCCTTGTACTTGCCCGATGTCGGAAGGAAGTGGTTCGAGATCTGCACCGTCTTCGGCTTGCCCTCCATCGTCATGCGAATGGCCCGCCCCTTCGCGCCGGGCGGCACATCGTCCACGAACGAGATGTGCGGCACGTCACCGTCACCACAGATCCATCCGCCCTGCCAGCCATACCCACGCTTGTCCTTGTAGTAGCCGAAGTGCCGCTTGGACGACCCGCACTTCGGCGCGGTGAAGTCGCCGTTCACGAGAATGCTCTTGCGTCCACTTTCCGCGCGACGCTTCAGCTCGACCTCCACGGAGGTGGTGGCGATGTACTCCCCCGCGGTCTTGGCGAGCGGTTCGTACAGCTCGTGGCGGAAGAGCGCGATGCGGCGCGCCTCGAGGGAACCCTGCGCGACGAGCGACGCCGCCTCGTTGAGCCATGCGTCCCACCGCGCCAGCGTCTCCGGCGAATAGACACGCGTGAACAGCTCATACGGGCTTGGAGGCTGCCGCATCGGACCGAGGTCCGTATCGACGAGGCGCCCCGCCACCTCGTTCACCCACTTGCGCTCGATCTCGTCGAAGAGCGCGGCCATCGGCTTCGCCGCCGCGCCGAACATCAGCCGGTGGAACTCCTCCAGAAGCGCGTCCACATCAACCTTGACGTTCCAGCACAGCTTGCCGAACACGTAATAGCAGAGCGCGTTGTAGAGGAAGCGGTCGTTCTCGCTCTCGGCATACACGCCGAAGATCCAGGGCGCGACGTCCTTGTAGTACTTCGCCCAGGCGCGCGGCGTGCCGTTCGGGATGTTCGGCAGCTGCATCTGCCCGTACTTGTTCGGGTAGGTCCAGATCCACACGGGCCGCCCCAGCTTCTCGCGCCAACCGCGTATCTCCGCGTACTGCGTCTCCAGACCCGTCGGGTTCGAGACCGACCACGGACCGCTCTCGGCCACCATCACGTCCACGTTGTCCGGGATGGCGAACTCCGGTATGCGCCGGTACGGGGTGTAGGCCATCTGCGTGATGCGGATATCCACCCCCGCCTGCCGGAGCCGGTTCGCCAGCTCCACGGTGCGGCCCCAGATCAGCTCCGTCGCGTAGTGCTGCTCGCCCTTTTTGTAGGCGGCCTGGCACTTCTCGCACTGGCATGGCACGAAGCCGTCCTGCGGCATCACGTCCACCCACGGTTTGCGGAACGTCATCACCGCCCAGTCCTGCTTCTTGCTGCCGTCGCGCCAGGAGCCCATGCCGCGCACGTCGGGCGGATCGCCCTTCACGTACGAGCAGATGTCCTTGAAGATCTCGTCGTACACCTTCGACGAATGGCAGAGCTGGCCGGGATGGTGGTGCTTCTCCTGGGGGTCCACGTCGCGCACGAGCTTCCCGCCCTTCTCGAAGAGCAGCATGTATTCGGGATGCTCCTTCGCGAAGCGCCGCTGGATGCGGAACCCGTTGGAGCCGTGGCAGCACGGGATGTACTGCGTCTGCATCCTGTTGCGCTGGTAGTTGAGCTTGCGCAGGGGATGGAGCGTGGTGTCGCTGCCGTCGGGAAGGATCCCGTCGCTGAAGGCCGAGTAGTTGCGCACGATGAAGTCCGGCGCCACGGTGAAGCGCGTGGGCGGCACCTTGAGACCGGCGGTGCGCGGCACGATCGTCCCGAGTTCGCCGGGGAAGTACATTCGCACCCCCGCGTAGCGTTCCAGGAACTCGTACACGCCGAACAGCGTGGCGTGCTCGTGGTACTGCGACCATACGCCCGTGTGGGGCGAATAGACGGAGTTGTGCGTATCCTCCTTCGGATCGTCACGTCCGGCGATATAGACGCTCGAGGCGTCCGCGACGATCGTGAACGCGTCGCGCTTGAGCGCCGCCACGTCGATGCCGGCGGCGCGCGTCCATTGCGAATCGCCCAGATAGATGCCCTTCTTCCCCGGCGTCGGCGACGTCACCACCGGCACCGCGCAGCCATACGCCTGCGACAGCAGGTTCGTCAGCTCCTCCACGGCGAACAGGACGGTCTTGGGCGCATCCGGCGCGATCACCACCTCGGTATTGCCCGGGGCGAGGATAAGCGCCTTCCCGCAGCAGGATGTGGCGACGGCGACAGTCACCAGAAGTGCGCCCGTTAGGGCAGATCGCATGATAACTTTCATCGTTCTCCTTCTGCACAGGCGCTGGACCGGAAAGCAGCTTCTCGGTCCTCCCGCCTGAGCGGCTCTTTAAGATGCGGCACATTATATCATGTGCGTCCATTAAAAGCGAGAAGGAATAATCGCCGCCGAAGATTCCGGAGGCTCATGCAAGGGCGGCGAGTTTTTGCTATAATTTCTCCCCATGAGCTCCAAGAAAATATGCGTGCTGATGGGCGGCACCTCAAACGAACGCGACGTCTCGCTCGTAAGCGGAAAGAACGTCGTCGATGCCCTTGTCTCTCTCAACAAGTATGAAGTGATCCCCGTCGTCCTCGACCGGGACTCCGTGGAGGACGTGCCGGACTGCGATGTCTGCTTCCTCGCGCTCCATGGCGGATGGGGCGAATCCGGCGGTGTGCAGGCCGCCCTGGACAAGCGGAAGATTCCCTACACGGGCCCCGGCGCGAAGGCCTCGCAGATCGCGATGGACAAGGTGAAGACGAAGATGGTGCTGGAGATGAAAGGCGTGCCCACGGCGAAGTGGACGCTCGCCTCGCCCGGCACGGAGGCTTCGCCGCTCCCATTGCCCGTCGTCGTCAAGCCGCCGTGCGACGGCTCCTCCGTCGGCATCTCGAAAGTACAGGCGGCGGACGAATGGAAGCCCGCGCTCGACGCCGCCCTCGCGGCGCAGGGCGGCAAGGGCGAGGTCATGGTGGAGGCGTTCATCGAAGGACGAGAGATGACGGTCGCCGTGATTGACGGCGCACCGCTGCCCGTGATCGAGATCTGCGCCAAGGGCGGCTGGTACGGCTACGACGAGAAGTACAACTCCGACGAGACGCGCTACCCGTTCCCGGACGATCCGTTCCTGCCGCTCGTGCAGCAGATCGCCGTGGACGCCTACCGCGCGTGCGGCTGCCGCGGCGTGACGCGCGTGGACTTCCGCATCGACGCCAAGAACCGCCCCTTCGTGCTGGAGCTGAACACCCTTCCCGGCATGACGGGCCATTCCCTCGTGCCGAAGGCCGCGCAGCAGGCCGGACTCTCCTTCCCCGAACTCTGCGACCGGATGATCGCCGCCGCGAAATGCGACGGCTGAGACCCCTCGCGCGAAAAAGCGGC
>CACZCD010000052.1 GCA_902779565.1 uncultured bacterium
GGAATCGACCCTCATGCAAAGGTAGAGCCGGAACCCGCCCCGATAGAGCAGCCAGAAGATGCCGCTAAGGTATCTGATAGACAGCAGACCGGCGATCTGACCTACTATGTAGCAGAGTGCATGGAATTTCCAAACCTCGGAGAATACCACGATAACCTGTCTTTGGAGGAAGCAATCCGCATTTATCAGGAGATTCCGGCAGAACGAATGAACGGGATCAAGGGCATTGGTTTTGAGTTGAAAGACATTTCTGACTTACCGCTAGACCTTTCATGTTGAAAAGCACATTATGATAGGGTTGATGAAAACAACAACATGTATTCGTGTCGAAACCTCCGCGCAAGCTGCCGCGTTCTTCAAAGAATCGGCAAGAATAGCAGGGGTGCAAGAAGGGTTCTTTGTGTTGCCGTTGGATGGTGGCGGCAAGTTGCTTGCGGAACCGGTGATGGTTTCGCTTGGCCACAAGGATGGAACGACAGTGGTTGACCCGAAAGAGGTCTTCAAGGCGGCGTTTAGGGCGGGTGCGGATGCTATCATCGTTGCGCACAGCCATCCGTCTGGCAACTTGACGCCAAGCAAGGCAGATCTGCATTTGACCGAAGAATTGAAGTCCCGCGCCGAATGGCTCGGCTTGGAATTCATCGACCACATCATTCTCGGCCCGCCCGATTCCGCCAAAGGTCTTGATTTCCTCTCTCTTGCGGAGACCTTGCCATGACAGTGCTCTTGGGCGTTCTGTCGGACATGTTGAGGAGATCAAGCGGCTGGACGGCAGCCTGACCTTTGAGGGAAAGGTAGCGCTACCGTTTGTCTTGGTGAGACGAATGGGACAGATGGGACGAGTTGGACAGCTGGAATGGCAGATTACCGGAATGAGGCGATCAGGCCAGAAAACGCGGCGGTCGGATTGGGAAATGAGGCGGTCAAACGGACATCCGCTCCATGACCGAAGGAAAAACGCTCCATGAGGAAATCAAAACGCTCCATGAAGAAACGTCATGCGGTCCATGCCCAAAGCAAAACGCTCCATGAGCGGAAAGATGGTGTTGTTTGGCGTGAAGTTGGAGGTTTGCTTGGGATGGGTCGTGCCGTCATACCCTGGGGAGCAATCGGCTCATAGTCCTGGGGGCATGAGGCTCATACTCCTAGGGATAATCGGCTCAGAGTCCTAGGGGTATGACGCGAAGAGCCGTAGGGGTAAGAGGCGAAGATCCCTGGGAGTAATCGGCTCATAGTCCCAGGGGTATCAGCCACACGCCCCTCCGCCGTGATGGACGGCCGCCGAACTGCCGGTTGTAGTGCGCGGGGGGGGGCTTGCCAAAATCCAAACTTCCAAACTTCCATCCAAACTTCTAACCTCACGGAAGTTTGGCTTGCATGAAAAGGGGCTTATAAGTAGATGTAATAATGGTAATAAGTACCACTAATATAATATATAAAAATCATCAAATCCAAACTTCCTAACTTCCATACCCCTTTGCACTTTTTGAAGCCTTTCGCACGCCTTCACCACAGCGTAGCGGAAAGTGGTTTCGTAGTCGAGATAGTCGCTTTCCTCATTGTCTGAGAGGGAACCGTCTCGTATTCGAGCGCGCCGGGGTTGGCGGAAAGGCCGAGGAAGGCGGCCGTGAACGCCGGATCGCCACTGATGGCGGGGAGTGCGGTTGCTTTTAGACTGAGGGTGTGAAGGCAGGACTGTTGGAAATCACACCCGCGCATGGCTTTTGTGGTATAATGGCCGCCTGTTTTTGAGTTCAATCCAATCGACAGGCAAAGCAAAATGGGGGTAACAAGGCCATGAGAGAACAGACGGTACAGGGTAGGGCGCAGACGCGTCGCGCGTTCATCGGGCAGGGTGCGTTCGCATTTTTGGCGGCAGCCGGGATGGGGCATCGCGCGTTCGGCGAGACGGAGCCGGCGCGGCTTCGGTTCGGCGCGCTTTCCGACATCCACATCCGGCGCGGCAAGGGCTCGTGCGACATCTTCGAGAAGGCGCTGATGTACTACCGCGACCAGAAGGTGGACGCCGTGCTGATTGCGGGCGACTTGGCCGACAGCGGGCTTGACTCACAGCTGCGCCGCGTGGGCGAAACGTGGCGGCGCGTGTTCCCCGGCGACAGGCGCCCCGACGGCGAACACGTGGAGAAGATCTTCGTGACCGGCAACCACGACGTGGCCGGCTGGCAATACAGCGCCGCCCGGAAGTTCGGCATCACGAAGGAGAAGGACGGCGACGACATCCTCGCCCTGCACATGGCCGAGGGCTGGAAGCGCGCATTCGACGAGGACTACGCGCCGATGTACGTGAAGACCGTGAAGGGCTACAAGTTCGTGGGCGTACATTTCGACCCTAAAGGCGGCTACCACCAAGAGGGTGCCATCGCCGCGTTTTTGGAGGGCCATCGTGACGAGCTGGCGGGTTCCAAGCCGTTCTTCTACACGCAGCACTTCCATCCAAAGGGCACGTGTTCCTCGCCGTGGGCGTGGGGGGAGGATAACGGCTACTCCACCGCCGCCCTGAGCGCGTTCCCGAACGCGGTGGCGTTCACGGGCCACTCGCATACGCCGCTTTCCGATGACCGTACGCTCTGGCGCGGTGCATTCACGAGCGTCGGCACGGCCTCGCTCCGTTTTCTCGTCCTGTTTGGCGGACGCGAGAACTCGTACATCTACGGCGAGAGGAATAACGATTTCCAGCAGATGCCGGCCCTGACCGGACGGGACGCGCAGCAGGGACAGCTCGTGACGGTGTATGACGATCGCATCGTGCTTGAGCGCCGTGACTTTGCGAACGATCTGCCGGCGGCGCCGGAGTGGATCGTTCCGCTTCCCGCGCACGCCAGTTCGTTCGCCGAGCGGGCGAAAAGCGCGCCCGTGCCGGAGTTCTCCGATGGTGCGGAGGTGAAGGTCGAGCGGATCAAGGGCAAGAACCGCGCCAACGAGGAGACGGAGCAGATGGTCGTCACCTTCCCGAACGTGAGGGGGCTTGAGGGTGGCGCACATGCGTTCGACTTCGAGGTGACGGTGGAGGCGGAGGATGCGGACCGGTCGAAGATCTGGGCGACGAAGCGTGTGTACTCGCCGCACTTCTACTGGGCGGCGGAGAAGGACGACGAGACCGTGTCGTGCGTGTTCGCCTGCTCGGAGTTGCCGCCGCCGAACAAGGTGCCCACGGTGCGGGGGCGGCGTTTCCGTTTCGCCGTCGCGCCGGCCAACAGTTTCGGCGGGCACGGCAAGGCCATCCGCTCGGACTGGCTGACGGGCAATTTCGGGGCGTAATCGGCTTAAGAAGTGCTTCTCGAAGACCCGGGGCCGGCGAATTAATGTCAGGCAAGCGAGAGTTAAGTCGTATTTTGCTCGCGCCATGCGGTGGGAGGGCGTCCTGTGGCAGATGCGAATGCGCGAGAGAGGTAGTGGAGTGAAGAAAATCCCGAGAGCGTTGCGACCTCTTTGACCGGGATGGAAGTGGTTGAAAGGAGCCGTTTGGCTTCATCAATCCGCGCCTCGATAATCTTTTTCTGAACGGGCGATGAGACGTTTTCGTTGAAGACCCTTTCAACGAGCGTACGGGAGAGGCCGACATGACGGAATACGTCCGAAGCGGATATGCCCTTAACTGCATTTGAACGGATAAAGTCAAGGGCGTCTGAAAACCACGGCGGCGCGTACGGGTAGGTGTTGGTGGAGGCGCGCTCGATGACGCCTCTTGGCGGCACAAACAGGCTCGGCGGATTTCCCGCCAGTTGCTCATCCGAAAGCATCTTTGCAAGTGTCATGGCGGCTGTCTGCCCGATGGCGACGGGATCGGGGTCGATGCTGGAAAGCCGCGGCGTCGAGAACATGCAGTAGATGGGGTCGTCGTCAACTCCGAGGATTGCAACATCCGAAGGGACCGACAGCTTCAGCGATCGGCAGGCGGATACCAGATGAGACGCACGGAGGTCGTCGCAGCAGAACACACCGACAGGCTTGGGCAGTCGCTTCAGCCATTTGACAAGGTCTGCTGCGTCATGCGGAGACTCGACGCGGTCTCCCAACAGGAAGTCCCGCCCAAAGCGGTTATTCGGATGGAACGGAGGCCGGTAGATTGTTGGTCTTATCCCGTTCCTTTCGAGGAAACGGCTGAAGGCGTTGCGTCTTCGATCCGAAAAGCCGATGCGCCGATAGCCGCAAAACGCAAAATTGTGGAACCGGTGCTTGATCAGATGCTCTGCCGCAAGATTTCCGATCCGCTCCGCGTCCGTTTTTACCGAGGCGAATGTCGGTTCCGAGATGGCGCAGAGGCAGTCAACCACGGGCTTGCCGCAGTGGGCCAGTGCACGCGCCGTGCGCGCGTTAATCACGCGGCAGATCCAGCCGTCATACCCATCGGATGCGGTAAGGGCGGAGAGCGGGTCTAACAGCACAAGATCCCAATCTCGGTGTCGTTCGGCAATCTCGGCCACGCCACTGATGAGCTTACGTCCGTAAGCGCTCGACCGTTCGACCGCCACGGCGATTTTTCGGCTCTTATTCATGGGGCGCATTATACCATAGTTCGATAGCGCCTGTTGTCTTTTGTGCAAACGAATTGCGTAAAGTTCAATTGATTTCGAGGTGGTACATGATATAATACGAAACCAAAGGAAGGATTGTATTCTAATATGACACACAAAGAAAGAAAAGAAGAGGTACGCGAGATCCTCGCGTTGGATACGGATGAACTTGTGAAGCGCGCGAAGGGGCAGCTTATCCTGTTCCCCACGCTGGACGAGGTCTATGACTACCTTGCGGAGGAGATGGTGAAGGAATTCGCCAAGGCTGCCAAGGGCAAGAAGATCGTCAACTTCATCATGCCCGTCGGCCCGACGCAACCATACCGCCTGATGGCGGAGAAGATCAACTACCGTCAGATCAACCTGAAGAACGTGCGGTTCTTCTTCATGGACGAGTATGTGGACGACGAGAAGGACGAGCTGATCCCGAAGTCGAGCCCCCTGTCGTTCCGCGGGCAGATCGGGCCGCTGCTCTTCAACCGCATCCGTCCCGACCTGATGATGCCGAAAGAGCAGATCATCTTCCCCACGCCGAAAAACATCAAGGACCTGCCCAAGATGATCAAGGACGCGGGCGGCATCGAGGTGTGCTACGGCGGCATCGGCATCCACGGGCACGTGGCGTTCAACGAGCCGGCGCCGGGCGTCGCCGAGTCGAATCCGCGCATCCTGGAGATCAACGAGTTCACGCGCACGATCGACTCCACGCGCCACTGCGGCGTGGGCGGCAACCTTGAGAACTTCCCGCGCCGCGCTATCACGATGGGCATGAAGCAGTGCCTTGAGGCGCGCAAGATGCTCCTGATGACGCGCAACGAGACGACGGCCTACCTCTGGGCGAACACGATCCTGCGAATTGCCGCCCTCGGCAAGCCGGGCGACGACTATCCCGTGACCCACGCGCGCTACCACAAGAACCTGCGCATCGTCTCCGACTACGGCACCGCGCAGAAGCCGCGATTCAACATCTGACCGAATAAGGAATGCCGATGATGGGCAAGAAAGTGAACGTGCTTGGGCGCGGGTCACGGCGGGCGCGCTGTGGCGCTGCCCTTTTGGTTTCATGCGGTTTGGCGCTGGCGGGATGGTGCGCGCCGGCGTATGACGTGGCGGTGCTGAACAGCCCCACGACGCTGGGGCAGCGCTACACGAAGTATTTCGTGGACGTGGCCGACTGGCTTTCGCTCTCCTGCCGCGTGATCACCGAGGCCGATCTCTCCGACATGTGGACGGTCGACGACATCTGCAAGGAGGCGGAGCTGCTCATCATCCCCTGCAACGATACGATCGCCCGCTATCCCGCGGAGCTGATCCGCAGCTTCGCGGAGCGCGGGGGGCGGTTGCTCGTGGCGAACCGTCTGCCGAAGGGGATTGAAGTCTCGCTTGGCGTTCGCCAGACGGGCACGTTCGTGCAGCACGATCCGCTCGATCCCGACTTCGCCGGGCTTTTGCCGGTGGCCGGCAAGCTGCCGCCCGCAACGCGCTATGCGCCGGTTGCGCGTTGGGCGGGCGAGTACGAGGTGCCGATCGCCGTCCCGAGCGGCGAAGGGGAGGTGCTGGCGTACTGGGCGGGCGAATGCGGCGCGAAGCGCGCGGAGCCGGCGGTGGTGGAGACGCCGCGCGGCCTGTTCGTGAGCGGCCTCTGGTTCCGCGGCGGCAACCCGATGCAGATGGACTTCATGGAGGGACTCTTCCGGAAGGCGCTGCCGGGGCGGACGTTCGTCCGGAAGCAGGCGAAGCCCTGGACGATGCGCCATGCGCCACCGCCGAACGAGCATCGCGGCGTGTGGAGCCATGCACGCGGATTCGCCGGCAGCGGCAAGAACTGGGACGAGACCTGCGCGTTCCTCAAGTCGCGAGGAATGACCGACCTCTATGTGCTTTCGGCCTTTGGCGGCGGCGCGTTCTACGCGAGCCAGGTGATTCCGCAGACGCCCCATGTGGCAAAGTACGGCGATCTGCTCAAGCAGGCGGTCGAGGGTGCGCACAAACACGGTCTCAGGTGCCACGCCTGGAAGGTGAACTGGCGCATGGACATGTACGCGACCTCGAACCAGTTGGCGCAGGCGCGCGCAGCGGGCAAGCTGCAGCGGAGCCTCAACGGGCACAAGTTCGACTGGTACTGTCCGACGGATCCCGAGAACCAGGAACGCGAGATTGCGGTGATGGAGGAGCTGGCGAAGACGGGCGTCGATGGGGTGATGTTCGACTTCATACGCTACAACGGACAGTTCATGTGTTTCTGCGACGGCTGCCGCCAACGTTTCATCGAACGAATGGGCAACGTCCCGGTTGAATGGCCGAAGGATGTCCTGCAGGGCCAGCGGCTCCATGAGGAATGGGTGAACTTCCGCGCGGACGCTCTCTCGACGGTCGTGCGCGAGGGAGCACGTAGGGCGCGGCTCGCAAAGCCCGGGATTCTCGTCTCGGCCTGCGGGCAGATGCTCTCGCTCTTCGTCGATGGCGGGCGCGCGACAGGCGTCCACTACGAAAAGTGTGCGCAGGCGACGCCGCGCTGGCTGAGGGAAGGTTGGGTCGATTACATCTGCTCGATGGACTATCCAGAGCAGACGTTCGATAAGCTGCGCGAGACGGCGTCGCGTCAGGACTCCGTCGCGCGCGGACGCGTCTATCCGGGCATCGGCATGGCGGCGTGGATCCGTCCCGAGGGCGACACGGAGAAGTTCAAGGAGCTTTTGGACGCCGTGCGCGCGGCGGGCTGCAAGGGGTGGTGCCTCTATGTGTTGGATGACGACCGCGTGGAGTACCATCTGCCACCGATTGATTCTTTGTGTCCGCAGAATGTGAAATGACGTGATGAAGAGGTGTTCTATGTGGATGATCCTGAAACGAGAGGTTGTGTGCATGGCTGCGCTGTTCGCCTGCGTCACGGCCTTTGCGGCTGTGATTGATGGTTCTTACCACATCGTGATACCCGATGAGATCGATGCCGGCGTTGGCAAGCACATCCATCAGGCCGGACGTGAACTCGCCGCTGCGCTGAAGGAGGGCGCGGGGCTTGAACTGAAGGTTCTGCGACAGTGCAACCACAAGAAGGGCAAGGCGATCTTCCTCGGCGCGGACGCGGCCTCGAAAGCTGGGTTGCTGCCGGAGGATCTTGCCGGCTTCGCGAACATGATCGTGGAGAAGGACGGGAACATCTACCTCTTCGGGCGCGATGTGCCGCGCCGGACGACAGATAAGAGCCCCGCGTGGTTTCAGTGCCTGCTGCCCACGGTCAAGGCGGTCACGCGCTTCATGGAGCGGTTCATGGACGTGCGGTTCATTGGCCCCGGCGAGGTCGGCAAGGACATCCCGAAAATCGAGAAGGTGGAGGTACCGAACGGATTCTCGAACCGTCAGCTCCCCGCGCACGATTATGCGCCGGGCCGCTACGACACGATGCTCTACGACTACGCCGCGAACTGCTTCGGTCCCGGGAAGTATTGCTCCTACGGCGGCCATACGTATCCCAAGGCGTGCCCCGCGGACAAGTACTTCAATGATCACCCGGAGTACTTCGGGCTTGTCGGCGGCAAGCGCACCTGCGAGCCGCGTCGCCAGCCGACGCTCTGCATCTCCAACCCGGCGATCGAGGACTTGCTGGTGAAGGAGCTTCTGTCGAGCATGGACGCGGGACAGGAGACCGTGCAGCTCGCGCAGCAGGACGGTACGCAGTGGTGCGAGTGCGACGAATGCAAGCGCTATGGCGGGCCGGAGGCGGATACCGTTGGCGAGAAGCTGTGGATCCTCCACCGCCGTGTGGCCGAACGCGTCCTGAAACTTCGTCCGGGCAAGCGGGTGAACATCATCAGCTACGGCCCCACCGGAACGCCACCGAAGACGTTCAAGAAATTCCCCGCGAACGTGATGATTGAGATTGCGGGCAGCCAGGAGGAACGGTTCAAGGCGTGGACAGAAGGCGGATATGAGGTGCCGCATGGTTTCGTGACGTACATCTACCTCTGGGGCAACTATCCCACGCTGGGCTTCACCGCCAAGCACAGCTACATGCACTGCGCCACTGTCGTGCGCCGCTTCCACCGGTACGGGGTGCGCGGCATCTACCGTTGCGGGTTCGGCGAGCTCTTCGGCACGGAAGGACCGGCCTATTACGTGTTCAACCGTATCATCGACGACCCGGATGCGGATGTGGACAAGGTGGTACAGGAATACTGCGACCGGGCGTACGGTCCTGCGGCGACACCGATGCGCCGGTTCCACGACTATCTCGACCAGCGGCTGCGCGGCGTTGACTTGATTGAGGATACGCGGGTGTTCGGCGTCGCCGGAAGAGGGGCGGCGGGGCTCTCCTATGCCGCGCCGGAGAATCCGCTTGAGCTGCTCGCATACGTCTATCCGCCCGACACGGTGAAGAAGATGAAGTCCTGTCTCCGTCAGGCGGAGAAGCTCGCCGAGACGCAGAAGCAGAAGACGCGCCTGGCGCTCGTGAGATCGGAGTTCGAATACGCGGCCAATCTCGGCAAGATCGCTACACTCTACGCCGCCTACCGCATGGATCCTTCGCCGGAGACCCTCGCCCCCGTCGGACGGGCCATCGACGAGCGTAACAGGATCATTGACGCGATCTACGGCGGCAACCGGAAACCCGATGCCAAGCCCGTGCGGATACGCGGCTGGCGCGAGGTTCGCCATTTCGGCGGCTCGACGCGCGCCAGCATGATGACGAATGGCCGGCTTGCCGCGACGCTTAAGTCTCCGCTCGGCTGGGACGTGAAGAAGATGCTGGCCGCCGGCTTCCTGCCGGGCGCGCGGCGCGCGGAGTGCCGCGTTCCGCGCGTGGAGACCGCGCCCGGCTTCGCGGACTTCGACGGCGGCGCGTGGGCGTCTGCCGAATGGAACACGCTCGGCGGCATACAGGCCGAGACGCCGCGCCTCTCCGCCCGGTTCAAGGTGCTTGCCGGGCCGGACGCGCTCTACATAGCAACCGAGACGGAGCTGCCGCCGAACCCGCGGATGGTCGGCGTGGAGCGCGATGGCCCGTGCTGGCGCGAGGAGAACTACTCGCTCATCGTAAGCCCGGAGGATGTCGCCACAAAGTATTTCCACCTCATCTGGAACGTGAGCGACGAATCCCGCTACGATTCCGCGACCGGACTGAAGACGGATCCGCTCGATCCGCTGTTCGGCAAGGCGGATGTCGGCTGGAACGGCGAATGGTCGGCGAAGAACGAGCTCAAGGACGGCAAGTGGCGCTCGTTGGTGACGCTGCCGTATGCGACGTTTGGCGCGTCCCGTCCCGCCGCAGGGGATCGGTGGGGATTCAATCTCGGGCGTGACGCGAACCATACCGGGAAGAGTTCCGACAAGTTCTATCTTCTCTGGAACCCCAATTTCGAGAACGCCCGTTCGCTCGGAAGCCCCAACGCGAGAGGAGCGCTCAAATTCCTATGATGCTCTGTGCCGTCCATTTCGCCAACCTGCTCTTCGCCTCCACCGTCACGGTGGGGGAGATGGAGATGAAGACGTATCCTTTCTGCGATCCCGATCCGATCCCTGCGACGGCGGCGAAACGCTATCCGCATTTCCGGCACGACGGAACGTCCATCGAAGGCTCTCCCGCAAAGTGGAAGACCGTCACCTTGGAGAACGATTCGATCCGCGTTGTGACGCTGCCGGAGGTTGGCGGCAAGATCTGGGGCGCGACGGACAAGAAGACGGGGCGCGACTTCCTCTTCGCGAACCATGTGATGAAGTTCCGCGACATCGCGATCCGCGGCCCGTGGACGGCGGGCGGGATCGAATTCAACTTCGGCATCATCGGCCATGCGCCCGGCTCCGGCACGCCGGCGGACTGGTCTGTGCGGAACAACCCCGATGGCTCGGCAAGCTACTTCACGGCGACATTCGAGTACATCACGCGCACGTTCTGGCAGGTGGAGGTGCGCCTGGGCAAGGAGGCGGAGGAGTTCGAAACGCGTACGATCTGGTACAACGCCTCCCAGCTGCCCGCGCCGTACTACCACTGGATGAACGCCGCCTACTCCGTGGAGAACGATCCGGAGTTCCTGTTCCCCGGCAAGGCCGTGATCGGGCACCAGGGGGAGATCGAGACGCGCACATGGCCGATCATGGAGCGGAACGGGCGCAAGGTGGATGACATGCCGGGAAACGCATGGGGAGGCCCGAAGTCCTACCACGTGCTTCCCGGGCACAACGGCTTCTACGGCATCTGGTGGCGTGATCTCGGCTTCGGCAGCTACCACCGGAACGAGCCGTACGAGAAGTTCGGGCGCAAGATCTGGCTTCAGACGATGTCGCCGTACGGGCGGCTCTGGATCAAGTACAAGACCGACACCGACGGGCAGAACGCCGAACTGCAGTCGGGCAAATGCTTCAACCAGCCACGCTACAACACCTACAAAACGCCGTTCAAGCACCAGACCTTCGCCCCCGGCTCCACCGAGACTTTCACCGAACATTGGGGTCCGATCCGCGACCGGAAGGAAGTCGCCGCCGATCTGTCGCCGGACCGTCCCGCCCCGAGGCCGCGACCCATCGACGCGCCGGCGGACTTCGACTGGTCGAGCGCCTACGGCGAGTATGTGCGCGGAACGCAGGCCATCGCGGAGCGCGAGGATACGCTCGGGCGCACGCACCTCGAAGCGGCCATCGCCAAAGACCGGTTCTTCGCGCCGGCCTACGCCGCGCTTGCGGCGAGCGAGTTCCGGCGCGGCGACTCCAAACGCGCGCACGTGCTCTGCGAAAGGGCGCTCGCGATCAACACCTACGACGCGCTCGCCAACTACGTGGACGGACTTTCCTACTTCACGGAAGGCGATCAGGCGACGGCGCGGGAGCGGCTCGGCGTCGCGTCCATGCATCCCGAATACCGATCCTCGGCCCTTGCCCTCATCGCAAGAGGCTACCTGAAGGAGGGCGATGCGGCAGCAGCCGCAACCGCCGCGAAGAAGGCGCTGCGGGCGAACGACCTCAACCTCGATGCGATCCTCGCGCTTGCGGTTGCCATGCGCGGCGAAGAGGCGTCCGCGCGCCGGCGGTTCATCGATGGCGCGCTCGACCGCGTGCCGCTCTACCACGCGCTCCGCTACGAGCTTTCGCTCGCAGGAGGCGAAAGTGATTTCACGAAGTTCGTGGCGAACGAACTGCCCGCGCAGACGTATCTTGAGATCGGCTGCTGGTATGCGGAGACGGGTCTTGCGGACGATGCCCGCCGCTTCTTTGAGCTTGCGGGCGACAATCCGATCGCCAAGGTCTGGCTTGGCGACCTCGACGGCGCGAAGAGGCTCAAGGCGGGCGGCGTGTTCCCGTTCAGGCGCGAGACCCTCCCGGCGCTCGAACGGGCGGTGAAGGTGGACGGACACTGGAAGTTCCGCTATCTGCTCGCCGTGCTGAAGGCGTACTTCGGCTACGATAGGGAGGCGGATGCGCTCTTGGACGGATGCGGTGGCGAACCGGACGAGGCGGTGTTCTACCAGTATCGCGCCACGCGCCGCGAGGGGGCCGCCGCCCTGCGGGACATGATGCGCGCAAAGGCGATCGCAGACAGCTGGAGGGTCGGGCGCCAGCTGATCGCGCATTTCGAGAAGGTCGGGGACAGCGAAAAGGTGCTGAAGCTCGCCGATGAGTACCTTGCGAAGTTCCCCGGCGTGAACCCGATCCAGATCGCGCGCGGACGCGCACTCCTGAATCTCATGAGATACCGGGAATGCCTCGACTATCTCTCCACCGTCACCCTGCTCCCGAGCGAGCACGCGGGAACGGCGACCGACATTTGGCACGCGGCTCAGGATGCGCTTGGCCTCAAGCGCACCTGGCCGGAGAATCTTGGCAAAGGGGAGCCATACCCCGATGCAAAATGAAAAGAAAGGAAATAACATGAAAGAAAGATCAAACCTCTCCCGCTGGACGACGGCCCGCAAATGGCTGTTGCCGGTTCTCGTGACGTTGACGGGCGCACTGCCGTTCGCGTCGTTCGCCGCCACGTACGAGTTCAACGTGCCGGAAGGTCAGACCAACATCGCCACAAACATGATCGAACGGCCCGAGTACGCGGCGATGCTCCATGGCGACACACTCAAAAAGACGGGGGAAGGAACGCTTCTCTTTGATGCGCCGCTTCCTCGCCGCCTGCAGCTTCGGATTGACGAGGGTGCCTGTTTCATTGATGGTACAGGCACCGTTTATGAGACCGTCGCGAACGCTACTCGATTCATCAAAATTCAATCGGGTGCTACTCTGAACATCAACGCCCGAAACGCCAGAATGATTAACGGAGATGATCTTCCCATCAATTTTGCCGGCCATGGTACCGGCGATGGTGACAACCTCGGCGCTATCTCCGTCGGTGGTAGTCTTTCTGATGCGATATTTACCACCCGACCGAAGTTCATCATGGACGGGGATGCAACGATCTACACGTACGGAACAAAGAACATGATTTTCTCCGGTCTGGGCGGACATCCATCAACGCTGAACATGAACGGGCATACGCTCACGATTAAAGGGAAAACGGCCAATTCGCTTTTCCGTACACGTCATGACTGGACCGTCACGAACGCGGGTCCCATCATCGTGAGCAACGGCCAATTCTCGCGTCATCTCGCAACCATGACCGTCCTGCCGCACAACATCCCGCGTATCACGTTCAAGGATGGGGCACTTATGGCCGCCTTTAATGATTCGGCGACCTCGCCGTGGACCTACGTGGATGCTTTCGAGTTTGAGGCAGGGTCGAAGATCGGCAAGGGTCATGACAGCCCTTCGACCAAAGCGACGATGAGCATGAAGAAACTGATCGGTCCTGCAGAGATATCCTGGGCGGACGTCACGATCTCAGAGGAACTGGTCGTGCGCGGATCGGACATCGCGGCGGGGAATGTGCTCAACTCGTCCTGCAGTCTGACTTTCGCTCAAGGAAGCAAACTGTCGCTCGATGGTTTTGGCGGTATTTCGCTGGCGCAAGGTGCCCGCCACTCGGTCGCGACCTCGTCCGTATCGATAGACGGTACTCCCGAGCTGACAGGCGTGGCTACCAACTTCTTCACGCTCTCCAAGTCTGGCACTGAGCTTGTTCTCACCGTGAAGGATGCCGTCGTGGACATTGTGAATGATTGGGGTGTGCAACCGGGTGCGGCGAATGCCGCTGCGAACAAGGCGGCGGTGGCATTGCATGTGGGGAGCGTCGGCAACGGCGCTGTGCTGTATGTGCCGGCGGGCGACTACTGGTTCACGGACACGTTCGATCTTTCGTCCCTGACCGTAAGCGGGGTGATGGTGTGGAATCCCGAACGGAACGCGGTGTTGCATTCTGGCATTTCGGTCGGCGCCGCATCGAATGTCACCATTGACGGTCTTGTGTTCGACGGTTGTGCGGGTCCGGCGGTTGTCGCGAACGGGACGGTGGGGCTGACCGTCACGAACTGCGGCATCGTAAACGTGGTTGGTGCGTATGCCGGCGGACATTATCCGTTCGCGGCTGTCAACGTGACGGACTTCAACGTGTGCGGCTGCGACTGGACGGCGGATGCGGCACTCTGGGATGCGCAGGGTTCTTTTGACGGTGGAACGCAGGTGGCGGCGAGCGAAGTGTATGATAGCGCGGTTGTCGTGAAGGTCGCGGAGGGCGAAAGCGGTGTCAGTTGGGATACGGCGACAAACCGGATGGGGCTTGTTGCGGGTGCCTATTCCGGAAAGAAGCTACGCAAGGTCGGCCGAGGTGGATTTAGACCGGCTTCCAATGGTGTCGCTGATAGCGGGGTCGAGGGCATTGAGATTGTCGAGGGGTCGTATGTGGCGACGTCAAACGCGACGCTTGGCGTTGCCGGAGGATATGTGCGGGTGCATGATGGCGCCAACCTGACCTTCGGGGCGCTCTTGTCTGGCAACCCTGCAAGCCGCACCATCTACGTTTCAGGAACGGGTCTTTCGCCTGAATATCCGGCCGTGCGTTCGGAGACAACATGGATAGAAGCCGGCAACACATGGGTTTTGGAAGGTGACACACTGATGTACGGCGTCGCGACGAGCAGCAGCACTTTCTTCAATGACGGGTACATCAACGCGAACGGGTTTACGCTCACGCTGAAGGGTGTTTCCGGGGGCAATTTCCGGTTCCGCATACGGTGTGGCTGGTCGGGCGGTGGCAAGGTGATCGTGGATGGTATTTCGATCTATTCGTCCTACGGTTCGGGCAAGGGATTTCGTGTGGATTCAGGCGATGTTCCGCTGTTTGCCTTCAAGAATGGGGCGCGGCTCATGCCAAACAACGGCGATCTCTGCGGACTCGTCAAGAACTGCGATTTTGAGTATGGAACACAGATCTCAGCCGAAAATGCGGCGGCGTTCTCGTTCTTGAACCTGACCGGCGCACCCGAGGCGTTGACGAAGGTGACGTCCATTTCCGTGAGCGGACTGTTTTCGGTTCGTGCGGCAGACGTGGTGGCGGGGCATTACGCCACCGCTTCGGGTTCGCTGTCGTTCGGGCCTAACGCCACCTGGAAGATTGACGATCCGACGGCGCTCGCACGTGGCGATTACACCGTGTTCACGGCGGCGGGTGGCATTACGGGCAAGCCGAAAGCGGATCCGTCGATGGGCGATGCGGACTGGCGCGCCTATCTCTCCGATGCGAATACGCTCTGCATCGGCCCGAAGCTCGGCCTGCGCGTTATTTTCCGGTAGAATGATGGGGCTGATGATGTGCATACATTGGTGAGGCAGTCGCAAAACAAAGAAATGCACGGAACAGTCGGAGTCATGTCATGAAAAGGATTATGGCGTTGGGCGCCCTTGCGTACGCGGCAGGGGTGCTTCCTTTGATCGCGGCGACGGGGACGGAGGCGCTTGGGGATAGTGTCGCCGGACTGACGGTCGAGGCACCTTCCGGCGGCGATCCGGTGGTGGGGTTCGCGAAGAAAGAACTGCTTCGGGTGCTGAAGGACGTGGAGGGGCGCATCGTCCTTCGCGAAGAGAAGGATCTCAAGCCGCAGCAGTGGCGGTTCAGGAGCGAGGCGGACGGAACCCTCGTCATTTCCGGTCGGGACGGCATGGGCATCGCCTACGGGGTGTTCACCTTCCTTGAGAAGCATGCGGGCGCGGCATGGTATGCCCCCGATACGGAGGTTCTGCCCGATCTGCGGGGCTGGAAGCTGCCGCATCTCGACGAGACGGGCGCGCCCGTCTTTCTCGACCGTGAGATGTATGTGGGGACCGACTACATGGATTCAACCTGGCGTCTGCGGAACAAGGAGACGCGCCGGGCGGCGTACAGTGTCGGGCTTCGGTACGGAAAACCGGGCGCCTGCCACACCTTTGCCGCCTACACGAAAGCGCTCAAGGCCGCGCATCCGGAGCTCTTCGGCAAGCGTCTGGCCGCCAATGGTCGCGTCTGCCGCACGCTTTGCCTCACCGATCCGGTCACGCGCGCGTTCGTGGCGGAGGAGATGTGTCGCTACATTGAGCAGGACGCCGAGGCGGCGCGAAAAGCCGGTGACCCGTCTTACGCGGTACCGAGCATCTACGAAATCAGTCAGGACGACGGCGGCTCCTCCGGCGAGTGCATGTGCGAACGGTGCAAGGCGCTCGCCGAAGCCGAAGGGAGCTATTCGGGTCCGATGATCGACTTCGCGAGCGAGGTCGCCCGGCGCGTCGGCGCGCGCCATCCCGAGGTGTCTGTGCAGACGTTTGCCTACTCCTACACCATGAAGCCGCCGAAAACCGTGAAGGGGGCCGACAACCTGTTCGTCCGCTACTGCGACTCGCACGTCTTCGCGCCGCTCCTCCGCGGCACACCGCAGGGCGACGCGCTGGAGGAGTGGGGACGCCATGCGGCGAACATCTCGCTTTGGGGGTACTGGCGCAACTACACCGGCAAGCCGCTGCCGATGATGAAGCGCATCGCGGACATCGGCGCGGAGCTGCGGTTTGTGCGCGACTGCCACGTGAAGAACTACTTCGCGGAGGACGAAGCGCCGCTTTCCCGTTCGTTCGCCATGCTCCAGCACTGGCTCTTCCTGAAGCTCGCCGAGAACCCGGATCAGGACGAGCAGGCCTTGGCCCGACGCTTCATGTCCGCCTACTACGGGGCGGCGGCGCGTCCAATGACGCAGTTCCGTGACTATCTCGAGCGGCGGCAGGAATCCACCTACGCCTACCTCGACCGTGAATTCTTCGAGAAGGCGAACGCCTGGCTCGATGAGGCGGAGCGGCTCGCGGCGGGCGACGCACGGTCGCTGGGCCATGTCCGCTGGGAGCGCGTGATCGTGGACCGCGGCGCGTTCCTGACGTTTGCGGACACGCTCAAGCAGGGGTACAAGATGGACGTCAAGGCGGTCGCCGCGCGGCTCAAGGCGAACCATCAGGCGCTGCTGAAGAGCTGGACGGCGTTGAAGACCGGCGGCAAGACGACGCTTGAAAGGCGGCTCAAGGCGGCCGAAGACGAGGCGATGATCTATGCGAACTACCCCGTCGCGATTCCCGAACGCTTTGCCGGAAAGACCGTTGTGGATCGGCTCAGCATCGATCAGGCGCCGAGCGCGGCGAAGCTGGTGAGCGACCCGGATGCGGCCGCCGGCTATGCGTTCTACATTCCGAAGACCAAGGCGGCGCTGCCGTTCTCGTTCGGGTTCTACCATGCCGAAAGCAAGTCGCGGGGCGAGGTGTGGTTCAAGGCGAAGGCGGATGTGCCGCAAGACGAGAAGTTCCATCTCTACCATGTGGGGCGCAGCGCGCTCCTGAAGGGCTTCTATGTGTGGTTCGATTCTACATGGCGCTACCGTTGCTGGGAGAAGACGATCGGCATCGTGCCGGAGGAATGGGACGTGTGGGTCTCGGCCAAGTTCACGGGGCCTGCCTTCGTGGAGGGCTCCAAGAGCGAAAACAGGGTCCTCTTCGATCGCGTACTTTTTGTGAAGGAAGATACGGCCGGAATGAATTGTTCACAAATCACAAGTGACACAATTGTTCACAAATCACAAATACCAATTGTGGGAGGGCCGACCTCCGTGTCGGCCATCGTCGTGCCGGACGATCGCCCGGACGATGTGCCGAAGCACCTCGCGGCCGTCGCGCGCGAACTCGCGCACGACATCGAGGAATCAACGGGGATGCGGCTGCCCGTCATCTCCGCGAAAGACGCCCGCCCGAATGCGAAGTGCATCTACATCGGCGAAACGTTTGCCGAGCGGGAAGGACTCTTGCCGAAGGACCGGCCGCTTGAGAACTTCGACTCTGTCGTGGCGGAGAAGGACGGCAGCGTCTATCTCTTCGGGCACGACCGGACGCATTTCGCGGATCCTGGTCGAAAGGCCCAGTGGTGGCGGTATTGTCTGCTCGCCAGTGGTCGCGCCGTTGTCAGTTTCATGGAGAACGAGATGGGGGTTGCCTTTCTCGCGCCGGGGCGCGCCGGGAGGGATGTCCCGAAGAAGGAGTCCATCGCCGTGCGAAAAGGCGTTTACAGGCTGCGGCGCGAGAGCCAGATCGCCGGCGTATCGCGCGAACTGGAGATGATGTACGATCTGGCCAGCGGCATTTACGGGCTCGGAACATGGCGGTCGCACGGCGGGCATCTGTACCCGGCCGCCGTTCCGTTCTCCAAGTACTCGAAAACCCATCCCGAATACTTTACTAAGGCTGAATGGGCAGACAATAATAAACCGTCTAAAAAGCCTCAGAGAGAGTATAAGGGTGAATTTGACCCGTCCAAGTACACTAAATCTACTTTCCTTAGCGTATCCGAGATTGACCAGCGTGATAAACGTACTTTCGTTGTAACCATTGACTGGATTAAAAGCGGTATGGAGGTCTGGAAAACAGACCGTAACGGTAAACGTGTTATCAAGGCTGACTTGTTGACTATTGTCAACAATGCCCTTAGTGATAACAAGGGCATCTATGACAAGGAGCGTAAAGAGTACATCTTTACCACTGAGAACCGTGCTAAGAAATTCCATGATTCCGTTTCCGTCATCTCTGCTGACCGCCGTAAAGCGGTTTGGGCATCTTACAAGGTTGAGAAGAAAGAGGGTTAAACCCCTCTTTCTTCCGAAATGGGGATTAAAAATCCCCATTTATTTTTTTAATTAGTCACTCCTAAACCGTTTTGTTATCGAAATT
>CACZCD010000053.1 GCA_902779565.1 uncultured bacterium
TCTCCTTTCGGCGGAAGATTGCGCGAAAGCATTCCCGCTGCCGTATTCCTTCGGCGGGCGGCTGTTCGCGGAGAAGGACGGCTCGGCGCGCGTGCTCTTCACGACGAAGGATGTCGCCTCGGATCCGCGCTTCGCCGCGCTCGTAAAAGAATGGCGCACGCTCACGCGTTGAGGAAAACGGCATGTTGTGGTACAAGGACGGCGTTATGAAGAAGAAGTGGAAAGATTGCGGAGAAATCCGTTCTTGCCTTGTGCGTTTTGGCCTTGCGGTGGCGGTTGTGGCGTCCTGCAATGTTGCGCACGCGGTGGCGGCAGAGGGGAAGGACTGCGTGTTGTGCCGTCCTGGCATGACTGAGGCGCTTGTGCCCGCCGGTGCCGAAAAGAATCAGCCGTCCGCGTTCTTCGCCGCACAGGAAATCACGAACTTCCTCTCCCGCGCGTTCGGATGCGCGGTGCCGCTTGTGAACAAGCCCACGCCCGGCAAGGTTTCCATCGCCCTCGGAACGAACGTCTGGAGCGAAGCGGCGGGAATTGACGTAACCGGTCTTGCACGAGACGAGTTCGTGATCGTTTCCGCCGGAAACATGATCTGCATCGCGGGCCGGGACGATCCGACCTTCAGTCCGTTCAAGGGCTCGTACAACTTTGAGCACGCCACGATCTTCGGCGCTTACGAGTTTCTGGAACGGTTCGCCGGATGTCGGTTCTACTTTCCGGGCGAACTGGGCGAGATCGTTCCGCGCCAAGATGAGCTTCGCGTGCCGGCGGGAAGGGTATCATGTGCGCCGGACTACACCGTCCGTGAAATGAGCCACAATCTCGGGGAATGGTTCGAGACGGTCGATGCCAAGGAACGCCTCCGGATCGACCGGCTTCAGCGCTACCGGCTCCGTCACCAGACCCGCAAGATTCCCTGCTGCCACGGGCAGTATCAGGCCAAGTTCTATCAGCGCTTCGGCGCCACCCATCCCGAGTATTTCAGGCTGAAGAAGGACGGCACGCGCTGGCTCAAGGATACCGAGGACCGCCCCTTCTGGTCCAATGCGCAGATGTGCCACACCTCCGGCATCTGGGAGGAGATCTACAAGGATGCGCGCAGCTATTTCCTCGGCGAGGGTCCGGAGGTGCGCGGCATGATTATCGGCAAGCACCCCAACCACAGGCCGGGCTGGGGATGGCAAGCCGCCTATCGTGCGTACTATGACGTCATGCCGCAGGATGGTATGGGGAAGTGCGAATGCGCGAACTGCCAGGCGGCCTACGCGAAGGCGAAGGATCCGGTGCAGTATGCCGACGAGCTGATCTGGGGGCATACGGTCGATGTGGCGAACCGGCTCAAGGCGGAAGGGATCAAGGGCACGATTACGCAGATGGCGTACACGCCATACAGGAGCGTACCCGACATTGCCATCCCCGACAACGTCGCCGTGATGGTCTGCTGCAACGGGCCGTGGGTGCTTCCGCACCGTCAGGAGGCCGATCTGGATGTCATCTCGCAGTGGAAGACCAAGATGGGCGGGAACAAGGTTTGGCTGTGGAACAACACGGGCAAGCACGACTGCTTCGGGCTTAACATCAAGGATCTCCCGTCATGCACGCCGCGCGCGTTCGGGCGGTACTACCGGCGGATCGCCCCGCTCGCCTTCGGCGCGTTCTGCAGCAACAACGCCGAGCGGTTCCTGTATTCGGCGCTCAACTACTACATCTACTGCAAGGTGTCGTGGGACAATTCCCTCGATTCGGACGCGCTCATCGACGAGTATTACAACCTCATGTTCGGGGCGGCGGCCGAGCCGATGCGGAAGTTCTTCGACGTTGTCGAGGACAAGTGGATGAACAAGGTGATCGGCAACACCTACGAGACGGACATCGGCACCATGCCGCTCGCGCCGTCGTCGTTCAAGGTGTGGACGCAGATCTATCCCATGAAGGAGGTTGACCGTCTCGCGGCCCTGATGGACGAGGCCGCCGCGGCCGTGGCCCCCGGCTCGCTCGAAGCCCGCCGCGTGGCGCTCATGCGCCGCGAAATCCTTGAGCCGATGATCCCGCACGCGAAGGAGTATGATTCCGGGATCGACGGAACCTGTGAGGCAACCCGGAAGGCGATGCGTCTGCGGCCTTCCGTCGCACGCAACTTCAAACCTTTTTCGCTTGAGGTCACGCCGGAGATGACGAACAAGTTCTCCCACGCGAGGTCGTTCCGGCTCGATCTCAAGCCCGGGGTCAAGTATCGCGTGACGTATTTCGTAAAGGGGGATGGACTCGACCCGACCTATGTGCGGGTGATGAACAGCTACGTGGCGCGCCTCTACGGCGGCGCGCAGTGCGGCATCCGGGCGGGCCGCCCGAAATCTTCAATGGTTGCCGCCTACGGGAACGGGATGATCGGCACGTTCGACTGGACCCGGCAGACGTTCACCTTCACGAGTCCGAAGGAACCGGAAGCCGTGGAGGCGGCCAGGATAGAGCTTGGCGTGCACTACGCGATGGGCATGGCGGAGTTCGACGGCCTGTGCGTGGAGGAACTGTGATTGAACAACACGACAAAATGGCGGGTTGACTTGTTGAAGCGAATGATTGTTGCGGGCATCGCCTGCATTGCGGTTGTGGCGGAGGCGGTCCACGGCGATGTCGTGGTGGAGAACGCCAAATTCAGGCTTGTCATCGGCGAGGATGCGGTCGCGCAGAGCCTCAGGATAAAGGCGACGGGCGAAGAGCTTCTCGATAACGGCGAGAGGCTTCCGTTCTTCTCGGCGACGCAGGACCGCCCGTTCGACAACGAGCTGAAGCTCGCGTTTCCGAACAAGCGCACCATCTACCAGGCCAACCGTGTCCGGAGGCTGGGCGACACGCTTGTGGTCGGGTTCGAGCAGGAGTGCTATGAGGCTAAGATTCGCCTGAAGGTGACCGACGACTATGCCGCTTTCATCCTTGAGGGTTTCTCCGTGCCGGAAGGCTCGCCCTACCGCTGGCTCAAGATGGATTCGCCCTCCGTATCGGAGTTCCGCATCGCACGGCTGCCGCTGAAGCCCCGCGTCCATTTCGGGGAATGGCTCAACACGGTATGGGACGGGAACGGCGGCGTGGCGCTCTTGGGCCTGACCCCGGAGGCGTCGGTGGATTCCGAGATGCGCGCCGGCGCGCGGGTGCTGTGCGTCGATGCATTCAGGGACGTGAAGCTGGCCGGCACGGGCGCGGCGCTCGTGGTCGATTCGTCACCGGAGCGCCTGCTTGACAGAATCGATGCGCTTGAGCGGGATTTCAATCTGCCGAGAGGGGTGATGAGTCGCCGTTCCGATAAGCTCAACGCTTCGATATACTGGGCGAACGATGTTGTGCCCACCAACGTGGAAGAGCACATCGCGTTCGCTAAGAAGGGCGGATTCCGGATGATGCTGCTCTACTACTTGTCCGTCACGGATTCACGCGGATACCTGCCCTATTCCACGCTTCCCGACTACGACTGGCGTCCTGAGTTTCCGCGCGGCGAGCGGGATGTGGCCGACATGCTGGCCAAGATAAAGGCGGCCGGAATCACGCCGGGAATACACACGCTCCAGACGCACGTCGGGTTCAAGAGCCGATACGTGACGCCCGTGGCCGATCCCCGCCTGAACCTCAAGCGACGGTTCACGCTCGCAAAGCCGCTTTCACGCGAGCGGGGCGCAAGCGGGGACTTGTTCGTGTTCGAGAACCCGGCGGGGGCACCGATGTTCGAAGGCTGCCGGGTGCTGCAGTTCGGAGGCGAGCTGATCTCGTATCAAGGTTTTTCCACTGAACGTCCATGGCGCTTCACCGGAATCGGACGAGGTCATCTGGACACGTCTCTCCAGGAGCATCCCGCCGGACAGATCGGCGGAATACTCGACGTAAGCGAGTTCGGAGCCCGCAGCTGCTACATCGACCAGCGCACGGATCTGCAGGACGAAGTGGCCGATAGGTTCGCGAAGATCTGGAACTGCGGATTTGAGTTTGCGTACTTTGACGGCTCCGAGGGCGTGAACGCACCCTGCGGGATCTACGTGTCGCTTGCGCAGGACAGGATGGTGAAGAAGTTCGCGAAGCCTCCGCTGTTCACCGAAGGGGCCGCGAAGTCCCATTTCGGCTGGCATCTGCAGGCCGGCGCCAACGCCTTCGACATGTTCGGTCCGGGAGAGTTCAAGGCGAGAATCGTGCAGCACCCGCTGGCGGAAGCGCCGCTCATGCGAAAGGATTTCACGCGGATTGATTTCGGGTGGTGGGGGGTGTTCATGCCCGGCGAGGTCGATGGGCGGACACGGCGGGCGGAAATCGGCACGCAGCCTGACATGTGGGAATACGGCACGTCCAAGGCTGCGGCGTGGGACTGTCCCGCAACGATCAAGATATACGGAATCGGCAGGACCCGGAAACATCCGAGATGCGACGATCTCTTTGAGACGATCAGGAGATGGGAGGATGTGAGAGCCCGGCATTGGCTCACACAGGAGCAGAAGGAGATGCTCAAGGATCCGGATCGCGAATTTCATCTCTTTGTGAATGAGGCGGGTGAGTACGAGCTTGTCGAATGGCGGCAGTTGTCCGTCGCGGGCGGAAAATCCACCCCTGCAAGGGCGTTCGTGTTTGAGCGCTACGGGAAGAGGATGGTCGCATACTGGCACACGTCCGGCACGGGCGTTCTTGAGCTTGGTGACGGCACGCGTCTGGCGCTGGGACCGATGAGATATTGGAGAACGCCCCTCCCGGTCGCAGAGGTTGAACGCACCTTCGCGGATGCGCGGATCGTGGATTGAGTGTTTGACGCGAAAGTTGCGCTATGATATCATACAGGCCATTCAAAAGAACGGAATCCGTCCCGGATTTGGGAGGGTTGTGGAAAGGTCATCCGAGATGAAGAAAACGTTGTTTGCGATTCTGTCGGTGGTGGGCGGTTTTGCCGGCTACGGCGATTCAAGGACGGTGAGCGACGTCGCCGAACTGTATGATGCCATCGATGCGCTGAACTTCAAAAGTTCGTCCATCATCTACCTCAACAAGGGTGACTATGATCTCAGCGGTCATTCGATGAATGGCAAGATGACGGCACACATTGCGGTGACGAACCTCACCTTTGTCGGGAAAACCGGCAACGCTGAAGATGTCGTGGTCTATGGCGATCAGTCACAGATTGTATTTTTCATGCGTAGCGGTGGATTGCGGCATCTTACCGTGTCCAATGGGCTTGAAGGCGTACGCGCGGAAGGTTCGGGAACTATTATGACCAACGTGGTCGCGAAGTGCTGCAGCAATCCAGATGGATATGGCGGCGGCGGTTACAACGGCACATGGAGATGCTGTACGATCTCCGGAAACAGTGCGAAACATGGAGGTGGTTTGTATGCCGGTTCTGCTTACGACTGTCTCATAACCGGCAACACGGCGATACAACAAGGTGGCGGCTATCACACCCCTACGTTGGCGCGCAACTGCATTGTCAGCAACAACACGGCAATGCATGGTGGCGGTGGGGCTAAAGGCACTTGGACGGACTGCACCCTTTCCGGAAACAGTGCGACGCAATATGGCGGCGGTCTGTATTCTTGTTCCGCCACCAACTGTCTCGTGACCGGTAACCAGGCCACGAACGGCGGTGGTTGTAACGCTGTTACGGCGTACAACTGCAACATAACCAGCAACTGTGCAACCTATGGTGGTGGCCTTTATGATGGCACGGCCTACAAGTGCCAGATAACATTCAACGATGGTAACATCATCGGCGGCGGCACGTACAGCACGCCCGTCTATGACAGCGTGATCTATGCCAACACGATCGGGAAAGTTAATCCTGACGAATCGTACGGTAAGACGATCTGTGGTGGCGCGGGTGTGTATGGAGGAGGAACCATCTCCAACTGCACGATTACGGGCAATGCCGTTTTGCAGCGCGCCATTAACAGCAAGTTGGGTGCGGGCGTGTACGCAACCACGGGAACCGTGCTGTACGATTGCCTTGTGGCGAACAACTACAGCATCAGCATGTCGAGCGGGCAGAACGGTGGTCGTGCGGTGCACTGCGTGTTCTCAAATAACGTCAGTTCCGCAGGCGGCTACACGTTGCGGCAGATGTCGGGCATTGAGGATTGCGACGTGTATGGTGGGTTCTGCACTTCGCTCGGGTTCGCGACGCGCTGCCGTTTCAGCGGAATGACCGGTTTGTGGACGTTGACGCCCGAGGATTGCCCGCATACAAACGGGACGTTTGATGTCGGAACAAGTTGCACCCTTTTCGCCAATGGCACGCACATGACCAACTGTCTGGTGGCGAACAACACCGTTCGGTATCTGTTCACGGCCAAGGCTGCCCGGCAGGACGCCGTGAACTGCACGTTTGCCGACAACCGCATCACGTACTTCGCCATGGAAGTGACCTCCAACGGACTGACCGTCGTCAACAGCCTCTTTTCCGGAAACACGAAGCTGGACGGCACGGCGCTTGACAAGTATTTCCACTCCGGGACGGATTACCACACGAATGTCACGATCATCTGCAGCGCCTTTGACAAGCCCGTCTCGACGGATGCGAAGAGGGGACCGGGCGGCGTTCGGACGAATGTCTATGACGTCGATGTCGATCCGAAATTCGCCAATATGCGGTTTGACGTCAACAATGTCGAGCATCCGTATTCGCTCAAGTACAGGTCTCCCGTGAGAGGGCTCGGCGAACTTCTCGACTGGATGGACGAAGATTTGGACATCCGCAGGACCACGGCCTATCCGCGCGTCCGGGACGGGAAGGTGGATCTCGGCTGCTACCAGTGTTGGCTCGACCCCTTAGGCACCACGCTCCGCATAAGATAACCCGTACGCGAAGGGATGGGTGCGCAAGCCTCCGCGCCGCCGGATGCTGCTTTGTGGTATAATACGGGCGAATTTTAGAGGAGTAAAAAGAGACATGAAAAAGATGCTTTCGGCGAACGAGGCGGTGGCCTGCGGCGCCGCTCAGGCGGGTTGTGTGGTGGCGAGCGCCTATCCGGGCACGCCCTCGACGGAGATCCTGGAGAATATCGCGAAGTTCAAGGACACGGTGAAATGCGAATGGGCCGTGAACGAGAAGGTCGCCATGGAGACGGCGATCGGTGCCTCCATCGCCGGTGCGCGTTCGCTCACGGCGATGAAGCACGTGGGCCTCAACGTGGCCATGGATCCGCTGATGACCTTCACCTACGTGGGCGCGACGGGCGGCATGGTGGTGTGCGTCGCCGACGATCCGGGCATGCACTCCTCGCAGAACGAGCAGGATAACCGGAACATCGCGAAGTTCGCCCGCGCGCCGATGCTGGAGCCCTCCGACTCGCAGGAGGCCTACGACATGGTGCAGGCCGCGTTTGAGATCTCCGAGAAGTATGAGGCGCCGTGCTTCCTGCGCCTCACCACGCGCACCTCGCATTCGTCGTCGCTCGTCGAGCTCGGCGACTTCAAGCCGGCGCCGCATCCGCTGATTCCCTATCAGAAGAACATCGCCAAGACCATCCCCGTGCCGATGTTCGCACGCGGCCACCGTCTCAACGCCCAGAAGCGTTCGGCGGCGATGGCGAAGGCGGCGGCGGAATCGCCGTTCAACCGCATCGAGAAGGGCGATACGTCGCTCGGCATCGTCACTTCCGGCGTCGCGTACCAGTACGTGAAGGAGGTGTTCCCCGAATTCTCCATCCTGAAGCTCGGCTGGACGAATCCGCTGCCGCACGAGCTGGTTGCGTCGTTCGCCAAGAGCGTGGACCGTCTGCTGGTGGTGGAGGAGCTGGACCCGTTCCTTGAGGAGCAGATTCGTGCGATGGGACTCAAGGTAGTGGAGCATGAGACCGAGATGAACATGCTCGAGCTGAACCCCGACCGCGTGCGCGCGCTGCGACACGAGATTCTGGGCGATGTCCCTGCGCCGAAGGCGCCGGAAGCCCCCGCAACGGCGCTTCCTACGCGCCCGCCCGTGCTGTGCGCGGGGTGCGGACACCGCGGTGTGTTCTATGTGCTGAACAAGCTCAAGGCGACCGTCACGGGCGACATCGGCTGCTACACGCTCGGCGCGTTCCCGCCCCTCAACGCGATGGATACGACGATCTGCATGGGCGCTTCCATCGGCAACGCCGCCGGCATGAAGAAGGCCGGCTTCAAGGGTCGCATCTGCGCGATTCTCGGCGACTCGACCTTCTTCCATTCCGGCATCACCGGCATCCTTTCCGCGCAGTACAACGGCACGCCCGTCACCACGGTCGTTTTGGACAACCGCATCACGGGTATGACGGGACATCAGGACAATCCCGGCTCCGGCAAGACGTTGGCGGGCGATCCCGCGCCGGTCACGGAGATCACCGAGATCGCGAAAGCGTGCGGACTCAAGAAGGTCGTGACGGTTTCCGCCGATGACCTGGCGGAGCTGGAGCGCGTGCTGACCGATGCGATGGATGGCGACGAGGGCGCGCTGATCGTCGCCTACGCACCGTGCCGCATCGCTGCGAAGCTCACGAAAGAAGGGCTTTGCGAGGTGGAGTCCGAGAAGTGCAAGTCGTGCGGCGCCTGCTTCAAGCTCGGCTGCCCGGCCATCACGCGCGGCGAGGAGTCTGCGCCCGGTCGCTTCAAGATGAAGATCGATGCCTCGCTCTGCGCGGGCTGCAAGCAGTGTTCGCAGGTGTGCAAGTTCGGCGCCATCAAGCGCATCCGCTGAAACAGCGAGGTTAAGTGGTTAGGTGGTTAAGTAGAAACGTTTCAACTTTTCAACCATTCAACTTTTCAACTTGAAGACAGGAGAGAAGCCATGTTCTTGACACTTGTTTTTGCGTCACTTGTTCCCTGCTATGTGGGCTGCAACACCGGGGCGCCGGATGGCCAGACCCTGCACGTTCTCGAATGCGACACCGAGACGGGTGCGGCGAAGATCGTGCAGACGGTCAAGGATCTGCAGGGCACCACCTATTTCACGTTCGACAAGGCCGGACGCAGCCTCTACTCCTACATCGGGGAGAAGGAGGGCGGAAAGAAGGTGGGTTCGCTCGTACGCTTCGCGCTGGAAGGGGACCGCATCGGCGCGATGACGCGTTTGGCGAAGCTGCCGTGCGAGACACCGTGCCATCTCGCGCTTTCGCCGGACGAAAGGTTCGTGGGCTTCGCGGCCTACACCTCGGCCACGGCGGGCACGATACCGGCGGCGGGCGGCGAGGTGAAGAGCGTGGTGCATTCCAATGAGGGGACGGGCCCGAACAAGAAGCGCCAGAAGAAGGCGTATGCGCACTGCGCGTTCTTCACACCGGACGGTTCGCGCATGGGCGTCATCGATCTCGGCACGGACCGCATCAACTTCTACGAGCCGGCGACGATGAAGCCGTTGCCGGAGATGACGATCCACGCCGACCCGGGCGACGGTCCGCGCCACGCTGTGTGGTCGAACGACGGCAAGTTTCTCTTTGTGATCAACGAGCTGGGCAACAGCGTGTTCAGCTTCGCGTTCGACGGCGCGCGCTTCTCCCGCGTGGGGAAGTGGAGCACGATGCCGGACGGGGTTTCGAACGACAGCTCGAAGGCTTCCGCCATCAAGCTCACGGCCGATGGACGGGTCCTGTTCGCCTCCAACCGCGGGAACGAGTCGATCGCCATCTTCGAGGTGGACGAGGCGAAGGGCACGCTGGCACGCCGCAACATCGCGAAGCTCTCCGGGAGCTTCCCGCGCGACTTCGAGCTGCTGCCGGGCGAGAAGTTCATGGTGGTCGGCCACAAGAAGGACAACGAGATCCAGATGTACCGCTTCGACCGTGCGTCCTTCTCGCTCACGCCCGTCGGGAAGCCGATTCCGTGCTGGAAACCGCTCTGCTTCAAGTTCCGCCCGTCGGTCCGCTGACTGGATGATCTGCCCATGAACAGGAAATGGATTCTTTCAATTGCCGGTGCGGCGTGTCTTCTGGCCGCCGGCGCGCAGGCCAAGACGAGGGCCGTCTTCTACTTCGACACCGAAGACTACACCTGCGACCGTTCGAACGACGCCATCCGCGACATCGCGAACATTCTGAAGTCGGAAGGCGTGAAGGGCAACTTCAACGTCGTGGGCTTTCTCGCGCTGCGTCTCGTGGAGCTGGGACGCTATGATGTGATCGAGGCGCTGCGCCATCACGTGATCGGCACGCAGACGCTCTACCACTCCCGCCATCCCGACATCGCGGAGTTGGGTGACGATCCGAACTATGAGCGGGCCTACCGTCTCACGATGGCGGAGGAGGCGCGTGGCGTGGGGATGATCGAGTCGGCGTTTGGCGAGGGACGTGTCATCTTCGCCTGCCCGCCCGGCAACAGCGTGTCGGCTGTGGCGATGGATGTCTATTCCGATCTTGGCATCGCGTTCAACGCCGCGACGGGGTTCTACAACGACGCCTCGGCACAGAAGGGCTATTCGAGCAAGACCTACGGGAATGGGCTTCTGGTGCGTCCGGGGTGTGTGGTGGATGGTCTGTGGTATTTCAACCAGTACCAGATACCGTACTATACCTCCTTCACCCTTGAAAGTCTTTTGCCGCGTAGCGGCAAGCCCTGCCCGGACTTCAAGTCCTTGTTGGACCGACTCGCGAAGTTCGACTACGCTGGGCTTTACATGCACCCGCACATGGCGCTCAAGAAGCAGCACTGGGATGGTCCCAACTACCGTTACGGCAACAACTGCGAATGGCGGAAATGGCTGCAGGTGGAGGATCGCGATCCGGCCGACACGGCCGTGTTCTACGAACGGCTGAAGGCGTTCATCCGGGCGATTAAGGCGGATTCCCGTTTTGAGGTCACCGATCTGGAGCAGATCTCCCGCGCGCTGAAGCCGCGCCGCACGATTTCCCGTTCGGACATTCCGGCGATCCGCAAGGCGCTTCTCGCGAATTTCAACACGATCCGCGATCCCGCTTCCTGGAGCGTGGCCGATGTGTTCCATGCGGCGGTGCGTTTCCTGCGCGGCGAAGGCGAGAAGGCGCCCGGCAAGGTATATGGTTTTCTGGAGCGGCCGCGCGGCGTGACGGCGGAGGTGTCCGTCTCGGTGGCCGACCTGAAAGCGGCGGCGGCGAACATCGATCTGGGAACATTCCTGCCGCCGTCGTTTGAGGTGGGCGGAAAGCGGATTGGCCCCGCCGATTTCCTTTTTGCGGCGCTCGAAGTGCTTGAGACGGGTGCGTCAGAGGTGAAGGTGACGCCCCGCGAGCAGCTGGGATCCTTCAAGGAGGTGCCGTCCTTGGAACAGATGAAGATCGCCGGTTCGTGGGTTCACACCAAGGCGTTCAAGGACGAATTCCTTTCGGAGCGTCTGCGCCTCCAGCTCTGGACGCTGCGCCTCGAGTAGCGTTCAACCGGATGTCGGCACGCATGGAAGAGAAGGGCTTGAGCGCGGCGTTTGAGCGGCTGAACCGTTCGGCGTTCCGCCGTCGGTTCAAGCTCTCGGCGGCGATGAAACGGTACGTCGCCGAGAAGGGGCTTGAAACGATACGCCGTCATGCGGAGGACTTCGTGCGGCAGCGCCTTGCGCCGGCCCGCCCACCGAATGACGGACGCCAGACGCCCATGAAAGGGCATCCTGTCTTCCTCGCTCAGCACGCGACGGCCACCTGTTGCCGGGGCTGCTTGAACCGATGGTGGCATGTGCCGCTGAATGTACCGCTGACGGCTCTGCAGCAACAGAAGATTGTCAATCTCATTTTGGCGTGGATCCTGCGTCAGGTGTTCGTCTGCCGCTGCTGCGGTGCCTGCTGCCGGATCCCGGACGGCATCGTGCGCGTCTCGGAACGCGAGATCGCGCGCATTGCCGCATTTCTCGGAGAGAACGAGGAGACCTTCATCGCCGCCGAGACGGAGCTTTCGCCCGACCGCAAGAGTCTCATCCTCAAGAGCCGCGCGGATGGAGCCTGCGTCTATCTGACCGAGGACAATCGGTGTCGCATTCATCCCGTGAAGCCCGACAAATGCCGCACTTTCCCCTACGAATGGACCAACCCCGATTCCCATCACATCTGCCCAGGACTTCGCGTCTGCTCCACGGGACCGGATGGCATGATATAATATCGGGCATGAGCAACAAGAGATTTCTGATCTGTTTGGCGTCGGTCGGTCTGTTCGCGATGCGTGCGGCGGCGATGGAGGCGGTTCTGCAACCGAACGGCGGCGTCCGTTTTGGCGGCTGTGAATTACAACCGCTGGTGTTTTTCGAGGGGTGGCGTGGGGGCCAGTCGAAAGGTTCGTATGAAATCAAGACGCCGGGCATGGCGAAGATCCACATCGAGAGCAATGGCACATCGGCTTTTGATGCGGTCGTTTCGTCTCGGCAGCTTTCCGATGGCCGGGTACAGATCGATTCTGTGTACACGGCGAAGAAACCGGTCACGATGGAGGCGCTGGGCTCTCGGATTCTGCTGCCCGCGTCGGTGATGCTGGGGAAGGGATGGCGCGCCGGCGAGAAGCAAGGGACCTTCTCGCGTCCGGCGAACGGCGGCATCCAGGTGGCACGTGGTAAGCATACGTTCATGGAGTTTCCCTTGCCGCGGTCGGGGGTGACGGTGCGGCTTGCCACGACGAATGGCACGGACTATGTGATACAGGATAGCCGACAGTGGGCCGACGAGTTTTCGGTCCGCTTCGGCTGTCTCCGCCGCCGTCGTTTCGCGGCGGGCGAGACGTTCACGCTCTCGCTCGTCCTGTCGGCGAGCGAACCGTTGACCGCCGCCGATCAGAAACCCTTCATCATCCGGGCGGGCGCGGACTGGGTCCCGCTCCAGTACCGCCGTGACATCGAGCCCGGGAGCGCGCTCGACTTCTCGCGGATGGGTTTCACGGATGCGCCGGCGGGCCGGCACGGATGGATGCGGAACGTGGGCGGACACTTTGAGTTCGAGAAACTTCCCGGCCGCCCTCAGCGCTTCTACGGCGTGAACCTCTGCGGCACGGCGAACTACCCCGATCATGCGCTTGCGGACATCCTGGTCACGCGGTTCAAGCGTCTCGGCTACAACGCGCTCCGCATCCATCACCACGATGCCGGTTCGGTGCAGGGAAGCAAGGACGGGCTGACGCTCAACACCAACAACATGGACCGTCTCGACTATCTGCTTGCGGCGGCGATCCGCGAGGGGTTGTACATCACGACGGACCTCTTCGTGTCGCGTTCTTGGGCGATGAAGTGGCGGCACATCGGCATCGACCGGGACGGCACGATGGACATCCAGCAGTTCAAGGCGCTCTGCGCCGTCTATGAACCGGCGTTCGAGAACTGGGCGACGTACGCGCGGAACTTTCTGCTGCACCGGAATCCCTACACGGGGCGCCGCTATGTCGATGAACCCGGGCTGCCGCTCATCTCGCTCGTGAACGAGGGCGGACTCTTCATGGGCTGGGGGCGGGGCGTCTGCGATGACCCGCGCGTGCTGGCCTCGTGGAAGTCGTGGCTGGCGGCGAAGCGCGCCGTTGATCCGTCGTTCGCGCCGGGCGTGGACGGCGATACGCTGCCGAAGAACTTCTGGTTGCACTCGATCGATCCCGTCATCGCGCAGTGGACGGGCGAACTTGAGGCGCGGATGGTGGCACGGATGAAGGCGCATCTGAAGAGTCTTGGCTGCAAGGCGCTGCTCACGAACGACAACTGCGGTCCGCACTACGCCGCCCTTCAGATGGCGACGGTGGACTACGACTACATCGACGATCATTTCTACGTGGACCATCCGAGCTTTCTCGAGCAGCGGTGGCGTTTGCCGAGCCAGTGCCCGAACCGCAATCCGCTTCTGGGCAACCGTCCGCTCGCGCCCAGCACGCAGGCGTTCACGCGCATGACGGACAAGCCATTCACGATTACGGAATGGAACTTCTCCGGTCCGGGCCGCTACCGTGGCGTGGGCGGCATCCTCACGGGCGCGATGGCGGCCCTGCAGGACTGGGACGGTCTCTGGCGCTTCGCCTATTCGCACAGCCGCGACAGTCTCAGGGATGCCGATCCGCGCAGCCCCGGCTATTTCGATCTTTCCAGCGATCCGTTGGCGCAGGCGAGCGAACGCGCCAGTCTCTGCCTGTTCCTGCGCGGCGACCTCGCGCCGTTGATGAAGGGTGTGGCGCTGCTGGTAACGCCCGAAAGCGTGTCCGCGAAGAAGACGCTCGCGGGCGCTCCGTCATGGCGCGATGCGGCGTGGCGTTTGCGGGTGGGGTCCTGCCTGTCGCCGAAATCCGCCGGCGGGCTTCGCGTCATCCGCCGCGAGGACGCGGAAGATGCGGCGGCCTCCAATACGGTGGCGGCGCTTGCGAAGCAGAATGCGCTCCGGCTCGATCGTGCACGCGGGGCGTTCACGATCGACACGCCGCGCACCTGCGGTGGCTTCGCGCCGGAAGGGGACATCGAGGCGGGTCCCCTCAAGGCGGCACTCGGCGGCGCGGCAGCCACGGTGTGGGTGCATGCGTTTGACGATGAGGTGATCTCGCGGTCGCGCCGTCTGCTGCTGACGCATCTCACGGATGTGCAGGGTGAGGACACCACGTTCACCGACGAAACGATGACGGTGCTGCTCAAGTGGGGCAAGGGACCGCTTGTGAAGAACGGCACGGCGGCGGTGTCGCTTTCGTTCGCCGACACACGGCGGCGCACGGTCTATGAACTCGCCACGAGCGGTCGCCGGATGCGTGAGATCCCGTCGGAGATGTCGGAGGGGCGGCTGCGTTTCACGGCTTCCGTCTCCGGTCCCGACGGCGCCCGCATCCTCTACGAGATCGTCGCCGCAGAACGCTGACGGTGCGCGGGATTTTTATGGTATAATCTGCGGCATGAAAAAGATAGCAATCAGCATGGCGCTGTGCGGCGCCTTTGTCGGCGCTTCGGCAGCCGCGAGCAACACCTACCCGATCTGGCCGGAGGGGAAGATCCCTCTTTACAAGGATGTGGGGCCGGAGACGGTAAAGCCGACCACGGATGACATCGTGCGTTACACCAACGTCTCCGTGCCGACGATCACGTTCGTCAAAGCGGCGGGTGAGGATCCCACGCCGGCGGTGCTCGTCTGTCCCGGCGGTGGCTATTCGCATCTCGCCTGGAGCCATGAGGGGATTGAGACGGCGCTGTGGTTCAAGAAGAAGGGCGTGTCGGCGTTCATCCTCAAGTACCGCTGCCCGAAGCAGCGGGACGCGGCGTTCGCCGACGCCCAGCGCGCTCTCTCCTACATCCGCGCGAACGCCGTGAACTTCAACATCGATCCGACGCGTCTTGGCGTGATCGGCTACTCCGCCGGCGCGAATCTCGCCGTGCGCCTTTCGACGAACCATCTGAAGCGAGGCTACGAGCCCCTCGACGAGACGGACAAGGCGTCGTGCCGTCCTGACTGGGCGATGGTCATCTATCCTTGGGCGCTCATCGAGGAGACCCCCAAGGGCGAGCCGCCGTCCCTGACGCTGCGTGCGGAGTTTCCGGTCGACAAGACGGTGCCGCCCACGTTCCTCGTCCAGGCGCAGGACGACGGTTGCAAGGTGCAGAACGCGCTCGCCTACTATGCCGCCCTCACGCGGGCCGGCGTGAAAACGGAGATGCATCTCTTCGACAAGGGCGGTCACGGATACGGGATGCGCGAACGCGGAAACCCCACGGATTGCTGGCCGATTTTGGCCGAGGCCTGGCTCTCCGGCATCGTCGAAAACGACGATTAGGGGATTCGCAGAAAATTATCAAAGTCTGCTTGACGCGGCGGATGGAAAACTGTATCATACGCATTGATTTTTCAAACCCAAGGAGTCATTAAAATGAATGTCAAGAAAACCATGCTTGTAGCCGTTGCGCTGGCGACGGTCGTCACGACCTCCTTCGCTGCGAAGACCAATCCGGATCTTCAGGCGGCGGACGAAAAGGAGCAGGCCGATCCTTCGGAGGGTCACTACAAGGCGCCCAAGTCTTACGGCTGGTCGGTTATCGCGCTCGGGCTTGCCACGCCGGTGCAGCTGCCTTGGGGCATCGAAAAGTGGGACATCTTCGGTCTTGACCTGAACCTTGGCTATTCCGATTCGATGAAGATGTACGGCTGGGAGTTCGCGTTCGGCGCGAATACCGCCCGCAAGTGCTTCATCGGTCTTCAGACGGCTGTCGGGTTCAACTATTCGAATGAAGATTCCTACGGTCTCGTGTTCTCGCTGTTCAACATGAACAATCAGGAGTTCTACGGGCTCTCGGCCGACGCCGTCGGGTACAACCGCAACGTCTACGGGTTGGAGGTCAACGTGCTCGGTGCGATGACGGAGCAGACGATGGGTGGTCTTCAGGTCTCCGGTCTTTCGAGCTTGGTGGGCGAGGATATGTACGGTGCCCATGTTGCGCTCGGCGCGAACTTCGCCCGCCGCGTCCATGGCCTTCAGCTCGCGCTCATCTACAACCAGACGGATCTCCTCTGGGGGTGCCAGATCGGTATCGTCAACATGGCGTTCGCCTGCGACCACGGCTTCCAGATCGGTCTCGTGAACGTGATCATGGACAACCAGCTCCCGTTCCTCCCGATCGTCAACGGGTACTTCTGAGTTTGACTCGGCTTGCAAGGCCATGCGACTGTAGCTCAATTGGATGAGCAAAAGTGCAGTTATGAAGAAAACGGGGAAAACGCAAGTTTTCCCCTTGTTTTTATTGGGGTGATTTGGTATATTGGTTGCCAGTGGAGAAACCTTGTTTAAGATGGTTTGACATGGTTTCATCCCAAAATTGGCTACCGTTTTTGGTGGCCACCTCGCCGGGCGAAAGTTCGGTGAGGACAAAACAAAAGGGCAACTATGGCAAAAAAGTTTGAAGCGATCATGCCGGGAGTGTATCTCGTCGGCAGGAACGAACGCAATCCAGGCATCGTGTATTTCCGCAGGATGTTCAACGGGAAGCGTAAGATCCAAAAGGCGACCTTGCAGGGAGCGCTGGCACTCGATTTAAAGGGGCGTCCAACAAAGGCCCTAAAAAAGGAAGCGGCGAACTGGACGGCGAGTTTGGCGAACAAGGCGTATATCGAAAAGCGTGAAGGATTGCACGAGATGACGTTTGCCGATCTGATGAGAGAATATCCGAAGGCCGCAGAGCTTGAACGCGTGAAGAGCGGAAAACCATCCGAGACAACAGTGACGAACACGCTCAAGGCCGTGACGCAGTTCATGGCAGCAGCAGGACTGAAGAGTGAAGAGAAGTGTTCAAAGCTGACGACGGATCTATTTGACGTGACGATCACGCTGCTTATCAAGAACGGCAGGACGAAGACAACGGCATGGACATATGCCGCCGCGATGCAGACGGCATCGGCGAGGTGGGCGGAATCTTATTTCAGACGCGCGGGATTCAAGCCGCCGCAATTTGTGCTACCGGCGAAACGGAACATGAAGCCGCAGCGATATGCACGTCCGACAAAAGCGCAGCTGGATCAAGTTGCCGAATGGTATGAAAAGCTCTGGAAGGAGCCAGACAAGAGAATGTGGCTTGCGGCGACGATGATGCTGCAGTTCGCCATGCGCAACGGAGACGCAATACTGGCAACGCCTGAAATATTCCAGAAGCGGACGATCAAGACGAAGGAAGGCAAGACGGTGGAGCGCATGGTGCTATGCTACACGCCGCACAAGACTTCGACGAGTTCGGGAAGAAGTGTGGCATGGCCGGTTGCGCCTGGACTGTGGGAAAGAATAGAGGAAGCGAGAAAGACAATCGGAAAGGCGGCCGAGAGAACGCTTGAGGACGCGACGAATCTCGACTTCAAGGAAGGAGAGGCCTACAGAAGCCGGCGCGGCGGAATCGGATGGTGGCGGCGGCACGGTGAAGAGCAGAAGGGGAAGCTGATACCGTTCGGCCACATGACCTATCTGCGGATCAACAAGGAGCTAAGGAAGATATTCCCGGAAGCGCAGAAGGCAAGCTACGAACTGCGCAAGATCTGCATCGACCACATCTACCAGAGCAGAGGTCCGGCGATGGCCAGCGCAATTTCGGGCGACGACCTGAAGACGGTGACGTACTACTACGCGGATCCGAGTCAGGCGATCGAGCAGGACGGCGTGGACATAGCAGAGCTGCTGTAAAAGCGAAAGAAAAGCGGAAGTGAATGGCCGGGTGAACGCCTGGCCATTCACTTTTTTACGGCAGCTCTGCAAATAAGAAAACTGGCAACCAAAGCCAAGGTTGCCAAAAATAAATCACGCAAAGAGCAGATAAAACAATGAAATCCGCTCTGTTGTACAGAACGGCGCGTAAGAGAGGGGAAGAAAGTCGGCAAATTAAAGGCAAATAAACAGAAACGCCGCCCGAAATGGGCGGCGTTTACTTGCAATAAAGTTCAGTTACTTAACATGCGGATGGTTCTTCAAAAAGTCCTTAGTTTCCTGCGTATAAAATGATACGGTGGGTAGAATGATCGGCTTCCAGGGGCCAGAAGCCATTGAACTTCTGAGCGTTTCGCGAGCAACAGAAAAAAGAACCGAAGATGCATTGGTTTTGACAAGCCACTCTGCAAGATCTTCGGGATAATTCCCAACGATTGAGAAGAACCCAACAACTTCAACACTGAAAGAATACGGAGAATTGATTTTAGTCGTTTGGTTGAAGGAAACATTTAATACAACCTGCCAATGACGAACATCATCGGCTATCATAACGGCATGAGAATCAATGATGAGATCATTGACAGTCAAATCCATGGACCGATTGACATCGAAGGCATTATTTGCATTGACGGAAATTGCCGAAACAAAATAATTGTCAAGCAACAGATTGGAGATCTCGGGTTTCATCGTAAGCACTCCGTTTATGAGTTGGATTATCCGAAAGTTGTTCAGCCAAACCAGAACAAGAATAGCACATCTTTTCGGGCTGATTGAACCACATGAGGCATTTGACATGTTGGGCACAAAGCGAATCCAATGACAGCCGACCTTCATAAAGAGCGATGAGAATCTTCCCATAGAAAGGAAGTGGTCCTGCGACACCTGTTTCCCAGCGCGTCCAGGTTTTAGCACCAAGGCCAAGGATGGCGCACATATCAGCCTGAGTTTTGTTAAAACGCAAACGCAACTCCTTGATTTCGCTCGGAAGGAGAAGTCCAATATGGCGAGCTTTCACACGATCGAGTTTGCGCAGGGCTGCATCTGAGAGGAAGTATTCGCCAGAATCCTCGTCATAGTCAGCTTCAACATCGACGGTAACGGTCTCGCGAATCCCGCCATTGCCATCAGGGATCAAAACATTCTGTTTGATGATTTTAGTGTTCATAAGAATCTCCCATTTTGAATGTCATCTTTTTGCTGAAGATGTGCAGAAATAATCTCGACGAAAACAGTGTTATCTTTTAAGTTGATCTTACCGTACATTCGCCGGGAACGGTAGGGAAATAGAAATTCATAAGCATCACCTTCGGGATCAAAACCAACAACATTCCTAAAATCGGTATATTTTCCATGTCGAAGAACGTCAGACATGATAATAAGCATTTCTTCTGAAAAGAGTTCCGGGAAAAGGGCCTCAAAATCATTACGCGCGCGAATGGTGATACGATAAGTACCACTCAAGCGAGCATCAAGAATGTCGCAGACAATGCGAACCCATTCGCTCGGAATTTGTAGATTCTCCCCCATCTCCTTCCAAAAAAAACGCGCGGATTGTATCATATGATACCAATGAAAGCAAACGGAAAATTTTAAAACATAAAAATGGGATCAGAAATCTGGAGCGTGGCACTTGCCGGTCCAGTGGTCGATGATGATCGGAAGAGTTTGATGGCTGCCATAGCGAATGGCGCAGCAATGAATGACGACGGCGAAGAGAAATATCAAAGCGGAAAGAAGAACGACAAGCGTGGCGGCAAAACGCTGGTTGTCATGGATCCAGGAGAGGAAGCGGCGAAAGACAGACGGCTGGGCATCAGGACAAAAAGAAGAAAGGCGTTGGAATCGAGAGTTCATAAGTAGAAGGGATCAATTGGTTTATGAAGTTGTTCGAGAACAGCATCAATCTCAGGACAAGAACGAATAACAAGATAGGAAGATTTAGTGAAGGCATAAAGAAAATCAAGACGAGACTTGTAATCGTTAAAGTATGTGCGTGCGAATGTTCTAAGACGCTGGGAGAGAGAGCATCCAGAACAAAAAGAGGTCAGGAACCAACCATGAACTTCATTGAAGCATTCAAGATAATATACAGAGAAAGCAGGATTGTACGAAATCAAAGAAGGAACAATAGCAAAAACAATCTTGCGAGGAGAAAGTTTAAGTTTGCGATCGAGAGAACAGCGTTCAACAAGACAGATCATTAAAAGACAGAGAAAATCAAAAGAAAAGCGATCACGTGAAGATGTGGATAAACCAGGGAAGGTATAAAGGAGTTTATGCAAATGCCGTTCGAAGCGAAAAATTACATCATCAGCAAATTCGCGAACAAAAGCAACGGGCAAAAACGAGCGAGAAATCCAATGCCAGAATTTGTGACCGGGAAGAACGACGGGGAAATCAACTGAGGATCTCGCAATGCGTTTAGGAGAAAAAGAATAAACATCCGCATCAAAATCAATGGGAACAACCTTTGCTTTACGAACGCACTCTATAGCGCGCTCACAGGCCAAAATTTCAGGTGGGGGAACATAGTCTTTACGTCGAAAAGTCATGGATAAACCTCACGCAGTTTTGATGGCATGTGATCCACCAGTTTTGACACATGGAACACGACGCCCCCCGATAAGCGATAGAGCTTTCTGCAGGGCAGCGTTCTCGACTTCGAGATCATGGATCCGTTTCTGAAGATCGCTGATCGCGGCATCAGCTCCAGCCGGAGTACCGCCGCGCCGATCATCGGAAAGACCGAGTAGCCAATCAGAAGAAATCCTGTTTGTTGTACATATTTTAATGACGGCCTCAAGGTTTGGCGGGCGTATTTCAGCGCAATAATTATACATGGTTTGTTGCTTAATGCCGCAGATGGAAGCAAATTCCGCACAAGACCGATCGGCCTTAAGGAGATTAAGGCGAGCAAAA
>CACZCD010000054.1 GCA_902779565.1 uncultured bacterium
GCGAAGGTGAACACCGTGAAGGTATCCTCTTCGTAGTCGCTGCGCGCCATGAAATCGCAGTCGGGGTTCTGGGCCGCATCCAGTGCGGAAAGCGGATTGAGACCGTTCAGGACCTCCCAGTAATCGTTCAGACCATCGCCGTCGGAATCCCAATCGACGGGATTCGTGCCGAGCACAAGTTCCTCGAAATCGGTGAGGCCGTCGCCATCGGTGTCCCGTCCTATGGAGCCCGGCTTCAGCGGGTGGAACGCGGCGGCGATCTCCTCCGGCGAGATCCGCTTCGTGAAGGTCGGTTCCGTCGGATCAAAGCGACGCCCCTCAAGCCTCGCCCAGATACCGTCGGCATCCACGAAGCCGAACTTCGCGTAATACCAGAAGAAGTACTCCCATCCGTCCTCAAAGCCGTCACTGTCGGTATCGGGCTTGGTCGGATCCAGACGGCTGCCCTGGCCCAACGAGGCTTCAGGCGTCCAGCCGTTCGGATACTCTTCCGTCCGGAGGCTGGCGGCCCAGTTCGTGGCACTGGCGTAATCGGCTGTCGCATCGCCCGTGAGCACGTTGCCCGCCGCGACGAAGTCCGCCAACAATGCGTAGGTTTCCGCCTGGCTGAGGTCATAGTCCGAAATGCCCGGCTCGTTGAGACCATCATGGAAACCGCGGATCTCAAGCCTCGCCGTAAACAGCAGATTCGTATCCAGTCCCCAACCCGGCGACGTCGGCTTGAGCGGATTGGCAGCACCCGCCGCCGCCGGCAGGAAGTCTCCATCGCCATTGAAGTCTCTCAGGTCCACCAGATCGGGCGTGCTGTTCTCTTCGTCGGAGCCAGAGGACGCCCCACCGCCCTCGGTAGTCTCGGAGTCGGACGACTCGCCCGAATTGGCCGCCTGATACAGGCCATCGAGGGCATAAACGTCCGGTATGCCATCATTGTTGATGTCGCCCATGTTGTCGGCGGGGCGCCATTCGCGCGAGAACACCGCCAACGCCATGGTATCAGGATAGGATTCGCCCTCCAGCGCACTCGGAAGTTTGAGCGGGATGCTACCGGTCTTCGCGGGGACAATGGGGCCTGCAACCCAGTCCGCTTCGCTCGAATCCGAACCGGAGCCGGATTCCGACTTGCCACTTGTATTCTGATAGGTAAACCAGCGATAGAAGAAGCTGTCATATCCGCTGTCATTCGTATAGTGCGGCTCCGCCGTTCCATTGCCGGTTTCATTTGGCGCGCAGGAAGTCCCGCCTGGGGTCGTGGAATTGTCGGTAACCCCATCGGTGTAGCCCTCGGCAAACACGGTCGCAGAACCGACACCCACGCCATAAGTCCAGGTATGCACAAAGGTCGAGATCTCGTTGAACACGCCCTTGCTGTCCGCCCACACACGACCGACGCCCTTACCTTTGGCGCGTTGGTAATTTCCGATCATCTCGGTCGGTGCCCCTCCCGCGGGACCGCTCGGATAGAGCTTCACGGCTTTGGAACGCTGAACCTCAAAGTAGAACCACTCGCTGTAGCCCGTGTCGCCGTCCTTGTCCGTCGCATAGACCTGCAACTTCTGGGGGCCTTGCTGTTCAAACCACACGCTGAACACACCCGATCCGGTGTTGTTCGTCTCAACGCCGACAATCTGCCCGCCGGCAATGCAGGTGACAACCATGTTGGAGGCCATATCGCTATCGACATCCTCCAACGACCAAGAGAAGTTGAACCGGTCACCGGGCGCCGGATGGAAACCGGCCAGCACGGCATTTGTGGGGCTGTTGTGCTCGGCGTACTCCCCACGTGGATCGCCAATCACCTTCGGCTTGAAGTTTTCAATCCGGAAATAGTTGGTGCACGGACTGTAAAGGTCTTTCCAAAGCGTTCCGTCTTCGCTTGCGGCGGTTGGATCGGAGACCTCCGCGACCACGCGGTACAGACCACCCTTGTTCTTCGCCGCGTTCATCCATGTGCCGTCGAAGTCCAGGAACGTAAACCGGTTCGAGTAGAACGTGGCGTCGAAGTAGAACTCCGTATCGGACAAGACAGGGTCTATGGCGGCATTCACGCCATCTTCCGGCATGACCGTCACCTTGAACGGTATCTCATCGAACCCAGAAATGTTTGGCTCGGCGTTAAGGGCGATCACGAAGCCCATATCTGCCCCGCTCACCATATCCTCCTCCGAGAAGATCGGGTAGCCGGTCTGCGATTCGGATCTGCGGTTGCCGAACGCATTCAGGAACACGTACGGATTCTCGTCGATCCGCAGCTGGAACTCGTATGGATCGCCCCAGCTGTTCGGATCTTTATTGAGATCAAGGCGAGCATCCTTCCGCGCATATCCATCAACCTCGCGTTCGGGGCTATATATCCATTCGCCTCCCTCCTCCCAGAAGAACGCCGGTTGCCCCGCGCGCATATCCTTGTCCTGCGCGCGCACAGAAAACTTGTAGAGTCCGCAGTGCTTCTTGGCGAGCTGGGAGGTCTTGAAGAAGTTCGTGATGCTGATCGTGGAACCCAGCCCGATGGTGTAGATCACCTCCGTGGGCCTGTCTGGATAGCTGCCGGCGTTCGTGTTGTACTTGTACACCGCCCAGCGATAGACGATCTGCTTTTCGTCAGTGCCCTTGAGGTCGGCATCGACGTCCACCAGATCCGTGACGCGCAGCACGCGCGGGGTTTCGCCCACGCTCATCTGGACTGTTCCGGACATATCCTCGTCTTGGTTGGAGGCGTTTCGCCCGGAGACGAGGTTGATCACAGGAACATTGTTCGTGACGGTAATCACGAGCATGTTCTCGACGAACTCGCTGAGCCGCACAGACGGATCCCATGTGGGCGAGGAACTGAGCCGGATGTTGTACACGAAGAGGTCGGAGCTGTTGTCATAGAACTTGAGTCCATTCCCCGCTATAAGCGAATCGGAAACGGCAACCAGCTCGCCGCTGGCAAACGGAATGCCCTGACCGCCGGCGCCACGCGCCGTCACCGCCACCGTGTTCGTGGTGAAGAACGCCGCATACGAGAGGTTGCTCGCCGCAGGCGATGCCGGTTCGAGATAGGCGTACAGCGAAGGCGAACTTGAAGTCTCGTTGAGCGTAAACGTGACGGGCGCGTTCGCCCCCTCGCTCACGACCGCTGGGTTTCCGATCGTCGCCGTGACGTTCTTGGGCTGCTTGACGAACACGTAGAAGGACAGCTCGGACGAGCGCCCGTCGGCGTTCATCACCTTGATCGTGGTGAACATGTTCTGGTCGGAGGCCGGCACCGGATAGGCCATCGGCACGTGGAGAATGCCGTCTCCGTCCGGGATGAGCGCCGCGCCGTTCACATCGTTTGTGATCGTCGCCGTCACGCCGCCATACTTCCAGGTGACGGTGAAATATCCGTTCGAGCCGTCGAGCATCATCATATTCCGGTACGTGTCGCTCACGCGCACCTCGAACTCGCTCGTCACGCCACCACGCACCAAAAGCGGCGATGCCGCCTCTCCAGATGCAATCTCTGCGGGTGCGAACCCGTTCACGGTTTGGATATTGGGTTTCATACCGTAGAGCGTGAGCGTAAGGGGCTTCTTCGCGGAGAAGAAGGTCGCCATGTCCGCATTCTCGAAATACGGCTCGATGACAATCTTGTCGCCCTTGTTCGAACCGGTCAGGGCGCCCAGCGCATAGAGGGCGCGCACATTCGCGTCAAGCTCGGTGGAAACCGTTTCGCCGGCGGGAATCGTGACGGAATCCGGCAGAATCGAGTCATAGCCGTACTGCTGGTCGTCGGAGAGCGCGATGAGCGCCATCTTCGAGAGGTCGGCGGCGGAGACCGCCTCGGTGGAATTGGTCAAGTAGTACCGGAACTTCACCGTCACGGGTTCGTTGTTCGGCCAGATCTGGGTCAGTTCAACCTTGAACGGTGTGGAGTTCGTGTAGTCCGGCGTCGCGTTCAGCGTGAGCGTGGGGACGCCGTTCGCCAGCACATTCACCCCCGGCGCAAGCGGCGCAATGCAGGCCACCGTCCGCGAGACGAAGTTCGTGATCGTGCGACCGCTTCCGCTCACCACGTTCGTCAGGGTGGAGGAGAGGAAAATCTCGGTCTGGGTGCCCTGCGTCACGCCGCGCAGACGGAACTGAAGACTCGCCGGGCTTCCGTCATAGTTCAGTTTCTGGACCATCGTACCGTTTACCGGTATCGTCGCGTCGGGCAACATCACAGAATTCTCGTCTGCGGACCACAGGTACACGGAGCCCGCGTAGTCTTCGGCTACTTCGCCGGGGATCATGAGAGAAGGCACAAACTCCTTGGTGCTTGTGGAAAGCGCGTGGACGGCGCGCCAGACGATGTTGCCGTTGTCGTCCTTTTCGACATTTCCACTCCCCTCACTCCCCTTCGTCGGGTCGCCGTCAAAGTCGATGGACTGGATGAAAATGCCCGCGTTGAAGAGGGTGTAGTCCCGTCCGTCGCTTGTCTTCGCGAACGACTGCGCGCCCACGGGCAACTTACCATCCAGCCCGTCCTCCCAGTAGTCGCCGAACCTGAACGAGCAGGCCTTTGTGTCCGTTATGTCATTCCAGTTGCCGTCCTCGTCATGCACCTGGGAGCGCAACTGCACGATGGAGTTGGCCGTGAGCAGGGTGAGTCCCTGCCCAAGGAAGTAAGCGGTCGTGTCGCTGGCGATCGCCTCGTCCTTGTTGCTGTTCGCGAGCGTGACCGGGAGCGCAAGGTCGCCCGGCTGCACCGTGTAGGAGCAGATCATATCCGAGAACCACGGTCCGCCACCGTCGCTCGGGTCAAACGGCTCGTCGGTGATGTACATCACATCGGCAAGCGCGAACCTTCCGCTCACAAACACGCCCACCTTAATGCCCGCCTGGACCGGGTCAATGGGCTGACCGCTGATGGTGTCCCAAAAATACCACGGATTCTTGTAGTTCGTGGACGTTTGGTTCCACGATGCCCAGACCGCCTTACTGTTGTGGTTCTCGAGACGGATACGGAAATACGCCTTGTCACCCACCGTAAGCGCTGTCTCGATCGTGCCAGGCGACTGCACCACGCCATATTCGTTACAGCGGTCGATTGAACGGATTGCACCGTTCATGTCTTGTGTCGCCGCCATGGCCACGTGTCCCATGAATACCATCGCCAATGCGATGAAACCAAGTGCGTTCTTTTTCATATTTGCACCCTCCTTCATTTTTTCAAATTGTCCTTCTTTGCGGAATCCTTCAGAAGTCGCGTCCGAACAGCCAGAAGCGTCTCCTTGCGGACTCGTTCCAGTTCCGCCCCGCACCGTGCGAGACGGTTCGTCAAATCAGCATATTCGGGCTTCGTCTGCGCCTCTGCACCCAGTCCCTGGATCTTCGCCTGGAGCGCCGCCATCTGGGAAACAACCGCCTTCTGCCGCCCCCACAACTGCACAAGCCGGTTCGTGTAGGCGGGATCCTGCATGCGTGGCGGAGTGCCTTCATCCACCACAGCCGGCGGCTTCTGCTCCTTCGAGCAGCCGCCACAGCCGGAGAAGAGGCAGCACATCGCAGCAAGCGCGATTATGGCAACGCGCAGTAGCATCAGTCGTCATCCTCCGTTGAGGTCGCCCGCGCCCGCCAGAAGAGCTGCGCGTCATCGCCCACCGTGACATGGAACACGATGTCCCCGTCCGCCGTTGCCTGCTGCGGGTTGTCCTCGTCCGTATCGGCCAGCCCAGCCACTACCGTCCAAGTCGCCTCATCGCCTGCAAAATCGGTCAAATCGTCCGTCTCGTACAGCCAATACCAGCACCCCTTGACCGCTCCCTCAACCGTGACGATCCAGGAACCGTCCGCCGCCTGCTCAAGCGACTTGATGAATATCGCCCCCGGCTCCGGCACTTCCGGACTCTCCGGCTCCTGAAGCTCCCACACACTGACCACATTCAGCGAACTCCCGAGCAGTTCCAAATCCAGCGACTCTTCAGGCATCGATTCGCCCTCTACGATCCAACCGGTACAAACCCACACGCCGCCCGTCGCATCAACGTGGGGACCAACCGCCGGCGCGAGGTGGACGACGCTGTCGTAAACCGTGTTCTCGCCCCAATTCAAGCTCCCGGAAAGCGAAGCGAATTCCGCCACCTCCGCCGGTTCCGACGTCACCGTCACTGTATAGGTGACAGGGGACTCCTTTTCGCGTACATTCAGCTTGTAGTTGGCCGTGACCATGACTGGCTCATAGACGGTGAACGAGAGCGACGTTCCATTCTCAACGCGCATGGCATCATTCGTGGCCGAACCGTCGTAAAAACCGAAATAATCGCCGATCTTACCCTCGGCTTCCCACTGCCAGAGCCGATAATCCCCGACGGCGGCTTCCGCAACAATCGTCACGCGATCATTCGCTGCGCACCACACATTGGTGGGCGAAACATACTGAGATGAACCAACAAGGAGGGGCACAGGGAGCGATCCCGCCTTCGCCGTCACGCGGAAATGCGTCTTCTGCCAGACCCATGTGAAGGTCACGCTGTCACCCGGCGCAAAGCTCAATTCCACCTGATTCCCCGCCGTATAGACAGGCGCGCCGTCTGTCCCGGAAAAGACTTCGTTCGTCGTCCAGCCGACACAGGAGTAGATGACGCCTTCCGTCTCGTTGGTGAAGGTGCCGGGAGCCGAGAACACGACGCTCTCGCAGTTTGTCCAGGCATTGGACGACACACCATAGGCGGGAATGGGGACAGCGACCTCAAACGGCGCGTCCGAACCCGATTCGACATCCACGCCCGTCACCGTCACAACCGCATCGGATCTGTTTTGCAGATAAGCCCGATAGCCATCCTCCAAAAGGGCCGGAATCGCCGCCGCGATGGCCTCTGGCTCCTCGTACTGGATCGCACCGGTCTGGGTGTCGGCGGAAAGGATGAAGTTCGTGTAGGCAAGGCGTCCGTTCTCCGACCACCAACGCAGACCGGCTTCGCCGATGGCAGGGTCAAACACGCCAATGGAAGGGTCGCCATCCACGCCGTCCAGATCGGCAGATGTTGGCGCCGTGATCACGATCACAAACTTGTTCGACATGTCAGTCGTCAGATCCAGCTCGCTCAGGCTGTCGTAGAGCGCCTGCCACCGCTCGGTGCCAGAGGTTCCGCTCACCATCAGGAGGGCCTTGTTGTCACGCAACGCCACGGCGCGGGCAATTGCCGCCGACGCACGCACATCCGTATTCAGATTCAGAATCAGCATCTCGTCGGGGATCGCTTTATCAAGGTCCGAGCGAGCGGCGTCGTCTTTCCCGAGAACCGAGTTGTCAAACGGCATAAAGACAAACTTCTTTTCACGGGCCTCATACCAAATATACTGATCCTTCTGGGGGAGCGAAATGGGGACGCGGATGCCGAAATAGCCCTGTTCGTTAACCGTCACCGCGGCGGGGGCGTCTTCAATGGTATATCCGGGAATGGTCAACGCGCCTTCCTCCGTGATGTCCGTCCAGCCAACGACCGGCACCACGGCATCATCCGCATAGCCGATCATCGTGACCGCGCCGACAACCATGTTGTAGGACCGGATGTTAGGGAACTTGTACCAGGCGTCGCCCTCGCCGCCCCATCCCATGAACACACGGCAGAAGTCGTCACCATCCGTATCGCGGGCGTAACCGCAAGCGACAACGGCATGGCCACCACCCTCTCGTCTGATGCCCAAGACGACCGGTGCGCCGCACCAGAGCTGCGCATACAGCGTCTTCATGAATTCCTTGCCGTTCGTCGTTTCGCTTCCAGAATATTCGACATAGCGTGAGGTCTTGAATCCGTAGGCTTTGAACGCGCCGACAAGATCCTTGATCTGCGCGCCGGACTCCGAGCCCGGACCGTCCTCTGCCCAGTCCATCCCCACGAGCACACCCATGTTGTACGTTGCCCGCCCCAGGAGATCGCGCCCTTCTTCGCTCAGTTCCTCCGTCGATTCTCCGCCGTACGCCTCGGGCAGGATTGTCCAATCAAGTTCGCCACCTAACGTGGAACAATCGTATTGGGCGCCGTAAAGCGTGCATCCCTCGTCAACAAGGCTCTTGATCGTACCAATGTCGGTTGTGCAGTTGAAGAACTGGAGAATCGCGGCGCCCGCCGTCGCCACACAGCCGCAGACCTCATTCTTCGGCGTATGGTAGTCGTAAATGCCCTCGTCCTGATTCCAGTGAGTGAACCGGCCGCCGTCTTCAAAGCCATCGACGATGCGACGGACAAAGGCGCTTGAATCCCCGCCTTCAAGCGCCGCGGCCTGAAGCCGCATGCCCCCCGTCGGCTTGCGCGCCTTGTACTTCGCCCACTGGGCATTCGCCGCCACCATGGAGGACTTCACCTCGTCCGGGATCGCACCCGTTGAAGGTTGAGAATTGGTCGTCGCGTCCTCCGGAAGAACGGACGTCTCGCCCGTTCTGGGCCTTGCCGGAGCACCCGCTGTGTAGACACCCGAACTGTCCTTCGGCAAGGCTCCGCGCCCCGCGATAAGGCTGAGACGGTTGCGGAGGTCGGCCTTGAGGATCAACGGAAGAGGGTGACCCGCGGGGAACGCACCGTCGTACTTCTCAAGAACAGCGATCACGAGATCGAGATCCGTATCCGGCGAGGCGATCACCGCACCGCCGTTCGACATCGTCACCGTCCAGTAGAGAACGGTCGTTCCGTCATCATCGTATGTCGGCGCGGCAGCGACCGCCGTACCCGCACGCTTGCCGCCCGTAAAGGTCTCGCCGTTGGCGGAAGCCCATGCAGAGACGGCGTCCACGACTTCGTTGGACGTCACCAGAGACGCCCGTGCACCGAGCGCCATCATCGCCGCAACAAGCACGGCGACATGAAGATTTCTGTTGAAAATCATATGTCTCACCTCTTCATGGGCATAATCTCCCTAAAGAAACAGCCGTAGTTTATCACTCCCCCTCTTTGAAAGCAAGCGAAAAAAATCAAAAAAAATCCCGCGTCACACAACGACGCTCTCCGAGAAAATGCGAGATTTGATTCTCTGCGGTGGAGCCGGGCGCGGAGGCGGCTTGCCTGTTTGAGGGGACGCCCGGCATGAGCCACGCCAAACGAGGCGCTCACAAGGGCGTGGCGAATGAAGGGAGGGGCCCCAAAACAGGCAACCGCGCAGCGACCGTCCAAACACTAACGACTAACGACTACCGACTAACTTCGGCTCGATCCAGGCCGTCACCGCCGCGCACTCCACGCCGAACGGCAGATAGCCGCCGAAGCCGATGAGCGGCATCTCCCAGATTTGGAAGCGATGCACCCACGGAACCGAATACACCCATTTCGCCAACGCGCAGTAGTTCCACGTCTCCCAGCAGAAACCGCAGATGAGCGCCGCAAGCGCGAAGCGGATGAACACGGACCAGTTCCCCTGCGCACAAGGATCGAGCACGCTCGGTTCCTTGAGAAGAAACTGGACGAGAAGAAAGACGGTCAGCGGCGAAATCCACAGGAACGGATAGGCGTAGTCCGGGAAGAACACGATGCCGGTGAGTCCGATCGTCGCCAGCACGGCGAGGAAGAGACACCACCCCGGCTTACGCAGGTTCACGCGCGCCATGCCGCAGTATACGCGGTCGTCAAAGATCCGGAACGTGTGGAGCCATGCCGCCACGGCGCAGACCGCCGGCAACACGGAGGCGAAGCAGATCGTGGCGTAGAGCGTGTACTCCGCCGCCCCGAGATTCTCGATCCCGAGATAGTACCAGTTCCACACATAGCGATTCAGGTATTCGAAGAACCACCAGAAGAGGGAGCTCGCCGGGAACGTCGCCGCATAGGCCCACGGATGGTCGGTCATCGGCGAATGGCCGCTGCGCTTCACGCAGAGCGCGTTCATCAGGAGAATGAAGCCCGCCCAGAGCGGCGCGTACGAAATCTGCACCTGAATGCGCGCCGGTAACGGCGGGAACCATTGAAAACGATAGTTCCACGAAAGAATCCAGCCCGCCGCCAGCACGGCGATCCCCAACCAACCCCACCAGGGAAAGGAGTTGTTAGTTGGAAGTTGATCGTTGGTAGTTGAGGGCTGGCTATTGGTCGTGCCGATATCGGGGCGGGCGGCTTTAGCCGCCACGCGCACCGCCCTTTTCACAAACGGCCAAAGGCACCAGGCCGTAAAGACCATCAGTCCAATGAAGGCCCCCCACCGGAACGGTCGCCGATAATTCCAGAGCTTCTCAGGGTGAAACCCCCAGTCCTCCGTACGCGGCGGGAAACTCTTCACCCCTTCCCAGATCTCGTCATAGCCGCCCAACCAGGCACACAGCGCCGGCACGCCCAAAAGAATCGCCGCAAGAATCAGATAATGGAGAACTCTTTTCATCAGTGTTTAGATGATAGATGATAACGGATAGAGGATAGATTTTCTCTGTCTCCTTGGCGCTTCACGCTCCCTGTTAACTCCTGTGTTTTACTCATTTCATTTATCCCTCTATCACCTTTCACCCCTCTATCATCTATCAGTTGTCATCTATCCGTTGTCATCTATCAGTTGTCATCTCACTTCCAGAAGTCCCACACCGCACAAACGCAAAACGCCGTCACGATGCCCAAGCACACACCGGCAATCACCTCACGGCGACGGTGGCCGAGCACCTCCTCCAGATGCGCCGCCTCGATCTTGACCTCTTCGGATGCGTTCAGCGTGGCGATGATCTTGTTCAGGAGCCGTGCATGTTCACCCGCCTCCCGGCGGAGCGTGGCGGCGTCGCACAGCACGAGCAGCCCGAACCCCACGGCAATCATGGCGTAGGGCGCATCAAAGCCGTCCGTGAGCCCTATCGCCGTCGCCAAGGCCGAAACGAGCGCGGAATGCGCACTGGGCATGCCGCCGGGCGCCCGCAAATAATTCAATTGCACATGGCGCGTGCGCCACCAGTTGATAAGGAGCTTCAGCAGCTGCGCGCACCCTCCCGCCATGAACGCGGAGATGAACCACGGGTGTCGGATGATCTCGAACGGGTTGAAGTCCCGGATGATGCCCACAGCAAAGAACATTTTCAGCTGATTATCAATAGATGATGAATGACAGATGATAGATTGCCAACCACTAACCACTAATCACTAACCACTCACTTCACCGAATAGCGCGTGGCCTTCACCAGATTTTTCCACAGCTCGCCGGCATTCTGGGAGCCGCGGACGAGCGTCAGGTTCTCCTTCCGCTTGAAGGCGTCACACAGCATGGAAACAAGACGCAGATAGAACGCGCTCACGGCTACGGGAATCACGCTGAACACAACGACGTGCACACGGGAGCCGTCCGCGTCCCACACAATCCCCTTCTCGGAAAGACCCAACGCGAGCGAAAGCCCGCCGCCCTCCACCCCGCGCACATGCGGGAACGCGAGACCATCTCCCATCGCCGTGGAGAGCACGCTCTCGCGCTCCATCGCGGACTTCACCAGAGAATCGGGATTCGAGACGAAGCGGTTCTCGCTCATCGCGTGCGCCAGCTCGGCGATCGCCTCCTGCGGCGTCGTCGCCTGAAGCGACGGCAACATCAACTCCTCGGCCGAAAACCGGCTGATGCCCGTCTTGCGAGGCTCTCCGCGCGCCGGCTTTCCGCCCGTGTATTTCGGCGCATCCTCCTCGGCGGTGAAGAGCATCCGTCCGCAGGAGGAACAGGTCTGGATCGTCTTCGCGAGCCGCACCTGCTGCACCTGCGAAATCGGCAGCTTCATCCCACACACCGCACAGCATCCGTTGGACATCGGCGACATCACGATATGGTCCTTCTTGTAGAGCCGTTCGTAGAGCGCCTTAGGCTGCGGATCGAGTTTGGCGGCAAGCGCGTCGATCGAATCCGAGAGGGCGTCCATGTGCGAGCCGTCGCCCGTCTGATGGTGTTCATCACGCGTCAGGATGAGCTCCTGAAGCTGGTTAAGAAGGTTGATTTGGTTTTTCATATTAGTCGTTAGTTGATAGTTTCAAGTTTCAGGTTTTAAGTAGCTTTCCCTCTTCCCTCTTCCCTTTTCCCTTTCTTCCCTCTTCCCTCATCTCACCCCGCCGCGCCCTGCATGTAGGCATCCGCGAACGAGCCGAGCATCTTGACGAACGCCGAATGCGCAGCAAAGAAACCTTCGGAGAAACGGCCCGTCTGCACAAGCCCTACACCCGTGAGGGCAGACACGACGACCGCTCCATTGAACAACCCCACCAGTCCCCCGGCAATCGCATTCATCGGCTGCGGCACGAGGAAGGAAACGAACTTCGCGACCGCACGCCGCACAAGCCCAAAGACAATCAGGACCACGATGAAGTCCAGACCCGCCGCCACACCGCTCTGGGCGGTACCGCCCGTGACCCAGTTTCCGGCGGCAACCATCGCACGCAACGGCGAAAAGAGGAAATAGCCCGCGACCAAGGCGACGGCGATACCAACAAAGGAACCCAGCTGACCCGAGAACCCCCGGAACAGCCCGACGACGACAAAAAAGGCCGTCACGCCGAACAGCACCCAATCTAATACAGTCAGATCCACCTGCGTCAGAGCTCCTTAAGATAGGTCTCGTAAAGCTTGGCCTCCGTTGACTTGCCGAGACGTCGGAGTGTCTGAACATAGAGCTCAAGCGTACGGCGGTCCTCCGGATCGTGCGCCAGCGCCTGACTCAGGAACTTCTCGGCGCGCATGGGCTTGCTGCGGCTCAACGCGGCACGGGCCGCCGTGCGATACGTCTCCTGCGAATTGGGACGCTGATCGATGGCATCCTGAAAGGCAATCAACGCCTTCGTCACCTCGGCATCCGTCTTGGCGGCGGCAACCAGCGCCTTGGCATGGTTCCATGCGGCGGCATACGAGAGCGGATCCTTGGCATAGGCCTCAGCAAACTTCGCGGCGGCCTTCTTGGAATCCTTCTTCTTCTCGAGCTCCTCCGCCTCGGCGACGAGCTTGGCGGCAGCGCTCGGATCGCGTTGCGCCGCGCCGGGCTTGGACGCGATCTTCGCCCGCATCGATTCCCGAAGCGCGGGGATCGTCTCGCGGGCGATGGCCTTGGCGCGGGCGGGATCCTTCATCAGGCGCCCTGCCATCTCAAACTGCTCCAGCGCCGCATCCTCAAAGCGATAGGTGTCGCGCGAAAGGTGTCCCAGATGGTACCAGGCGGCGGCGTTCTTCCGGTCAAGGCGCACGGCGCGCCAAAGCGTCAGGCGGGCCCGGTCGAAAAGATCGGCGGCGACCTCCATCACGGCGCGCGCCGCAAGCGCCTGCGAACGGAGCGTCGGCGGCAGACCCCGGGTTTCGGCGACCGCGTTGAAATTCTCCTTCGCGCGCGGGAAATCCTTTGCGTAGTATGCAATCTGTCCTTCCACCAGCTTCGCTTCGGCCGAATCCGGATCGACCGCAAGGGCGGACTCCACCGCCTTCTTGGCCGCCGGTATCTCACCGAGGTCGATGTTCACGAGCGCAAGCTTGAGCCGCGCCATGAAGTTGGTGGGGTTCTTCTCCGCCGCCGTGCTGAAGCCAAGCGCCGCCGCGCGAAGATCACGCGCGGCATAGGCCACCATCCCCTTCTCGAAATCGGCCGCGCCGTCATCTTTTTTCTCGCAGCCAACGAAAACCGCCGCCGCGAGCATCGCAAGTATGCTTTTTCTCATAACGGGTGTATTATACCATAAATCCGTTCATCAAGAGACCACCTGCCAAGATGATCTGCTTTTCGCGCGCCGAGAGCGTCGATGTAACCGAGAACGTCCGCTTGCCAACCTTGACCGTCGCGCGTCCATCGCCCGCCACCGCCGCGCGCACGTCCGGGAAGGTAAGCTCATCGCCCGCCGAGATTGCGTCGTACGCGGCCGGATCGTCGAAAAGGAACGGCACGATGCCGAAGTTGACGAGATTCGCCCGGTGAATGCGCTCGATGGACTTCGCCAGTACCGCCCTGACACCCAAATACATGGGGCACAGCGCAGCGTGCTCGCGGCTCGATCCCTGCCCGTAGCTCTCGCCCGCGACGATCACGTTTGCGAACCCCTTCTTCCGGTTTTCGAGGCAACGGTCGTGGAACGTCGCATCGCACGGCTCAAACACGAACTTTGCGTAAGCGGGAATGTTCGACCGGAACTTCAGACGCGCCCCCGCCGGCATGATGTGGTCGGTCGTGATCTTGTCGCCGACCTTGATGGCGCAGATCGCCTTGAGCGTATCCGGCAGAGGTTCTCCCTTCGGCACCGGCGCGATGTTCGGCCCCCGCACAATCTCGGCCCCGCGCACGCCCTTGCGCGCCGTCTTGCGATAGAGGAACATCTCATCATCGATCGGGAACCTCTTCGGAGCCGGCACCGCCGCCACAGGAGACTTCCGTGGATCCTCCACACGTCCGGTGAGGGCGCTCGCCGCCGCCGTCTCGGGCGAGACGAGATACACCTGCGCGCTCTTCGTGCCGCTGCGCCCTTCGAAGTTGCGGTTGTTCGTGCGGAGCGAAACCGCGCCGGTGCGCGGACTCATGTGAGCCCCGATGCAGAAGCCACAGGCGTTCTCAAGGATGCGGCAGCCCGCCTTCACGAGAATCGCGAGCGAGCCGTCCGCCGCCAGCATGTTCACCACCTGACGCGACCCGCACGCGATGCCGACCTCCACATCGTCCGCCACATGCTTCCCCTTGAGTGCCAGCGCGACGGTGCGGATGTCGCGGTAGGAGCTGTTCGTGCAGGAACCGATCATGATCTGGTTGACCTTCGTGCCCTTCATCTTCCGCACGGGCACGATGTTGCCGGGCGAATGCGGCGCCGCCATCAGCGGTTCGATCTTCGAAAGATCGATCTCAAACACGTCGTCATAGGCAGCCCCCTTGTCCGCCACCAACTCCACCCAATCCTTCGCGCGTCCCTGCGCCACGAGGAACTGTTTCGTCACGGCGTCGCTCGGGAACACGCTCGTGGTGACGCCCAGTTCCGCGCCCATGTTCGTGATCGTCGCGCGGCTCGGCACGTCGAGCGTCTTCACGCCCGGCCCGAAGTACTCGAAGATCCAACCCACGTTCCCTTTCGTGCCGAACTTCTCCAAAACCTTCAGGATCACATCCTTCGCGCTCGTGCCCTTCGGCAGACGACCGACGAGCCGGATGCCGCGCACCTTTGGGGTGGGGATGTGGAACGCGCCGCCCGCCATCGCAACGGCGATGTCGATGCCGCCCGCGCCGATCGCGATCATGCCGAGACCGCCGCCCGTAGGCGTATGCGAATCGCTACCGAGCAGCGTCTTGCCCGGTTTGCCAAAGCGTTCCAAATGAAGCTGGTGGCAGATGCCATTACCTGCCTTCGAGTAGATGACGCCGTACTTCTTCGCGATGGACGCGAGGAAGTCATGGTCATCGGCGTTCTCGAAGCCGATCTGCACCGTGTTGTGATCGACATAGCTCACGGCCAGTTCGTTGCGCACATGCGGCACGCCCATCGACTCGAACTGCAGATAGGCCATCGTGCCCGTCGCGTCCTGCGTGAGCGTCTGGTCGATGCGGATGCCCAGCTCCGCGTCCTTCGCGGGATCCCCCTCCACCAGATGTGCGGCGATGATCTTCCGCGCAACGTTCATCGCCTCTTTCTTCTCCCTCTTCATCATCATCACTCCTAACTGGAAACTCTCAACTCTAAACTCTAAACTCACAACTCTAAATCCCCTCTACACGATCTACACGTTCTACACGGCTAAAATCCCAACTCCCCTCTACATGTTCTACATGGTTATCAACTCCCAACTCCAAACTCTAAACTCTCAACTCTCAACCCAAACACACCCCCGCCCGCTGGAGCGCCGTCTGAAGCATCGCCGGCGACAACGCGCGCGGCGCCACGCCGCTCTTCGCGCAAAGCGCCGCCGCCACACCCGCCGCCTCGCCCGTCACGAAGCACGGGCAGATGAGACGGAACGTATCGCACGTGTCCGGCGCGCCCAGCATGCGCCCGGCGCACAGAAGATTCTCCACGCCCTTCGGGAGCAACTGCCGGTAAGGCACATACAACGGCGTCTTGTGCCGGCCATCCTCGCCGAACACACCGATCGTATCGGCGGGACGCACCCCTTTCCGATATTCGGCGCGGTCAATCACCGCTTCGGCCGCGACAAGCCGCGTGACGCGCGGACCGATCTGCGAACAGGTGTTGGCAATGAACACCTGCTCCCAGCCCGGTTCCTGCCGCATCGCCGCCACATGCTCCCACCACTCCTTTCGGAAGCCGATCTCGGCCGCCGTCAACTCGCGCACATCAAGGCCGTTGCCCTTCGGGCCCGTCCCCGTGTTGCCCCACCAGGTAGCAGGGTTGCCTTCGTTCGACCGCAACGGCCACTTGCCGGGTTTAAACTTGCCGTCCGCACCCTTCGGCGGATGCTTCGCCGTGATGCGGTCCATGTTGCCGAGACGCACCACATGCCCGATACCGTGCGTGATCTGCCGGTAGTCACCGCCTGCCGCGAACAGCACGTCGCCGTCGCCCGAGCAATCCACCACCTGCTTCGCGAGGATCGCCTGCCGCCCCTGCTTCGACTCGAACACCACACCGAGAATCTTGTTACCGTCCTGCACGGTATCCACGCCCCAACTGTGGAAGAACATGTCGATCTTCGACTCCTCCACCATGCGGTCCATCAGATACTTCGCCGCCTCAGGATCAACCGTCGGCTGCCAATGGCGCTTCGTGCGGTCCGTCTCGCCTGCGCGTGATTCAAGATACGCGTAGGGGCCGAGCGCCTTGGCCCGATCCGCAAATTCGCGTGCCAGTCCGGAGGTGACGAGACGGTACTTGCCGTCCTCCTTGATGGACGTGCAGAGCATAATGAGCACCATGCCGTTCGTGAAGAGACCGCCGAGTGAACCGTAGCGTTCCACGAGCGCGACCTTCACGCCTTGGCGCGCCGCCGCGATCGCGGCGGCGAAGCCAGCGGGGCCGCCACCCACGACCACCACATCCGTCTCGTGGAAAATGGGGATCTCACGCGCCGGCTGAAACACCTTGCCGTCCTTCAGCATGCAGCTCGGCCCGTCCTCCATCGTGTGGTCGAGCGGGAAGATGTTCTTGCCGAAGTTCGGACTGTCCGGATCGCCGATGGAGCCCGGCGGCAGGCGGTTCTTCGTCGGCACGTATTCATCGGCCAACGCCGCGCCCCCGACAAGGCCCGCGCCACCCAATCCAAGCCGTTTGAGAAACTCACGCTTTGTCACAGCCATCTCGACACTCTCCTTTTAAAATTTTTGTATAGTATACCATATTTCGCGACAACAAAACCGAAGCGATTTGACAAACCACCAAGTTATCTACAAGATGCGGTTTCTACTTGACCATCAGGGTTGGAGCTTCAACCATAAAAACGCACGCCCGCTATCCCGTCATCACCTTCGCACCCCCCATCTCTACGCCTATGCTACCCCGTCCTCGCCTTCGACGCCGCGGCTCTCGCCCGCGCGATCCGCCTCCGCTCCTCCGCCACCCATGACCTCGCGTCCGCCATTCGGTCCGCGGCCTTGCGCATCCCGCCCTCGTCCCGCGGCGCATAGTCGGGGCTGATCCGGATCTCCAGCGCCGCCATCAGCGACACGCATGACCCCTCACACCCCTCAAGCAGCCTCTCTGCCTCCTCCCTCACCTCCTTGAGAACATCCCCACGCGCTTGCGCAAGGTTCTCACCTCCCTCCCCCTTTAGATTTTGTTCCGACGCGAATTCTCGTTTTCCCCAATCCGTTGGTTCCGCTGGAGTTCCCGCCGGCTCCAGCTTCGGCAGGAGCATCGCGGCGGGGACGGGGTCCCCCACCCCGAGTGCCTGCCGGAAGCGCTTCGCGAGCGCCTTGTACCGCATCACCGTCTTGTACCGCGCCGAGAGCTCCGGGACGTTCAGCGCAAGATATCGCCGGATACCCCCGCGACGGCCAACAAGGTTCCCCTCCCCGTCGAAGATGGCCGAGTTGTCAACATGGCACTCCAGGTCCTCAAGGAGCGAGCCGAAGCGTATCATGTCGGCGGGGGATTCCTTCGCGCGCGCGAACGCCTCGCGAAGCTCAGCGTCCGTCGGACAGGGGTTGAGCGTGCTACGTTTCAGGAGTCTCCGCCGCTCTCGGGCAAGTTCATGG
>CACZCD010000055.1 GCA_902779565.1 uncultured bacterium
CGGGGCGGCGGAGCGGTTGACCTCCTTTACCGTGGACGCCCAATGCAAGGACTTCGGGAATGCCTTGCGCCTCTTCGATGAGCTGATGTGGTACGTGATCGCGAACAACCGCATCGAGGGCGACGGCTCCGGCGCCACCTCGCAGCCCAAGGCACCGTTCAAGGCCGTTGATAGATGATTGTTGAAGACTGATCGAGATGAACGATCAACTTATGTGGACAAGATGGCATGTGGATTTGAGATAGTGGCCCGTGATGCCGGCACCAAAGCCCGGCGCGGCGTGCTCCACCTTGCGCATGGCGATGTGGAGACACCCGCGTTCATGCCGGTGGGAACGCAGGCGACCGTCAAGGCGCTCGAGCCGCGCGATCTCAAGGCGGAGGATGCGCAGATCATCCTCTCGAACACCTACCATCTGTTTCTGCGGCCAGGCGCGGAGACGATCGCCGCTGCGGGAGGGCTTCACCGTTTCATGGGATGGAACCGTCCGATCCTCACGGATTCCGGCGGATTCCAGGTGTTCTCGCTCGCGAAGATCCGGAAGCTGACGCCGGAAGGGGTTGTGTTCAACTCCCATATTGACGGACACGAGTTCTTCATGGGACCGAAGGAGTCGATGGAGATGCAGCGCGTGATCGGCTCCGACATCGCCATGGTGTTCGACGAATGTCTGCCGTATCCGTGCGACCGCGCGCGCGCCGAGAAGAGCGTGGAGACGACGCTCGGCTGGGCGCGGATGTCGCTGGAGGCACCTCATGCCGAGGGGCAGCAGGTGTTCGGGATCGTGCAGGGGGGCGTGTACGATGATCTGCGGCGGCACTGCGCGGAGGAGCTCGTGAAGATGGACTTCCCCGGCTATGCGATCGGCGGCGTTTCAGTCGGAGAGCCGGAGGCGGAGATGTACCAGGCCGTCGAGGCGTGCGTGCCGTTTCTGCCAGAGGAGAAGCCGCGCTACGTGATGGGGCTGGGTGTTCCGCACCAGATGGCGCAGTGCGTCGCGCGCGGCATCGATATGTTCGACTGCGTGCTTCCTACGCGCATTGCACGGCACGGCACGGCGGTCACGCGGGCGGGCAACGTGGCGATCAAGGCGGCTCAGTGGGCACGCGATTTCGGTCCGGTGGAGGAGGGGTGTGAATGCTACTGTTGCCGCAACTTCTCCCGCGCGTACGTGCGGCATCTGCTCAATGCCGGCGAGATCCTCGGCGTGCGGTTGCTCACGATCCACAACGTGCACCGGCTTCTCGAGACGATGCGCGAGATCCGCGTGTCGATCTCCGACGGCTCGTTCGCAGATATTCTAAACTCTAAACTCACAACCAAGGAGACAAAATGAATACAATGATTCTGTTTGCACAGGCCGCGCAGGAAGCGGCGAAACCGGCGGCCGCGCAGGGCGGTGGCATGGGCATGCTCGTGCCGATGCTGCTCATCTTCGCGATCTTCTACTTCATGATGATCCGTCCGCAGCAGCGCAAGGAGAAAGAGCGCCGCAAGATGATCGAAGAGCTTCGTGCCGGCGCCCGCGTCGTGTTTGCGGGCGGCCTGATCGGTACGATCCGGGAAGCGAAGGACAAAACGTTCATGATCGAGATCGCCCCAGGCGTTTCTGTCGAGGTCGCCCGTTCCTCCGTGGTGGGCGTTGCCGAAGACCCTACGCAGGCGGCTCCAGCCACGAAGTGACCGATGGCGTTTGAGCGGAACAGCTACCGTTCGGTCGGTCCCAACGCGCACATTCTGGGAACGGTTCTCGAATATGACTCCAACCGTCCGGACGATTCGTCCAATGGCTGGAAGTGGGCCGTTGGCCTCGTGCTTGTGGTGGCTGTGGCGGTGTCATTCGTTTCAACGCGTGGTTGCTTCCGCCCAAAACCTGTCGAGAAGCCGGTTCGTTTGCCGGTGCCGGCTGTGGTTGTTCCGGAACCGAAGCCTGGACCGCCCGTTGCGACGAACGCCACGAATGTCGCTGTGGCGACCGTTCAGCCGAAGCCGGCGGCGCCGTCCGTTGCGGCCCAGGAGGCCGAACGGTGGGCCGAGAATTCTTCTGTGCGCCCCCCGCGCGAACGTGCGCTCCTGCAGCGTCTGGCGGACGCCGAGCGTCTGGGACGGCTGGCTATCGCCGTTGATACGATTGAGCAGCTGCGGGCGAGGCCCTCGATGGCCGATCTTGACGACCGGTTGGCGCGGCGGCTTGGCGATCTCAACATCCGTCGACTCTTTTCGGGCGAGCCGGTGCCGTGGGTGGTTGAAACGACTGTGCGTCGCGGCCAGACGGTGCATCGCATTGCGCGCGAACATGGCACGACCGTTGCGGCCGTGCGGCAGCTGAACAAGCTCGGTCCGCGGGAGGAGCCGGCCGTCAATCGCCGCCTGCGCGTACTGGAGTTCCCGAAGGTGACGTTTGTCGTCCATAAGCAGACGCGTTATGCTGATCTGACGTTGGGCGGGCGCCTTTTCAAGCGCTACTATGTCTCGACGAAGCGCTCCACGGCGTCTGGCGCGTATCCGATCACGAGCAAACCCGACGAAGGTCCGCGTGCGCGCTTTGCCGCGCTCGGCATCCGCGTGGCGCCTGCGGACATGCTGGAGCTGGATATGTTCCTTGGTCCCGGCTCCATGCTGACCATCTCCGAGATGTAGTGATGTTCTGTGACAACCAACTACCAACTTCTAGATGAGGATGTGATCTGTGAAACGCATGATGGTTCTGGCAATGGTTTCGTTTGTGGCTGTCGCGATGGGCGCTCAGCTGTTCGAGCATGGAATCTACAGCGCCGTCTCGCTTGATGGTGAATGGGAGATGGCGTACCAGCCCTACGCGCACGAGGTGGTGGAGTGTCCCGAGTTTAGGGGCGTGCGAATCGCGAACGCTGTTCCGGGCTATTGGGAGGACATGGTGCCGGCGTTCCGCGCGGCGGGGATGAAGGACGAGTTCCGCATCAATCCGCTTTTCGAGCGGCAGCGCTTCCCGATTACGGGCTGGGCGAGCGACACCACGCTCCCCAACATCTACGGGTGCTTCTTCTACCGCCGCACCTTTGATCTTGATGAAACCCTTTGCGGCGCGCTCGGTGATCGCGCCCTACCAACTGCCAACTGCCAACTACCAACTGCCGTACTGGCATTCGAGGGCGTGCGCAATCAGGTACATGCGTGGATCAACGGGAAGTTCGTGGCGTTCCGCGCCGGCTTCTCCACACCGTTTGAACTGGCGGTGCCGAAGGGCATCCTCCGGAAGGGGACGAACGAAATCGTCCTCGCCGTCTCGAACAATCCCAACCTCGGCTACTGTGACTACGTGAGCGGACTTACCACGCGTTCGACGTTCCGCGCGACGGGCGGTGTGAACGGTCATCTTGAACTGCGGTTCGTGAAGAGTGGAATCGGCGATGTGTACGTCACCACGGCGAAGGACCTCAAGACGTTCACGGTGCATGTTGGAGGTCTGAATAGCCGTGTAGAACGTGTAGAACGTGTAGCGGGTGGAGAAGTCCTGTATGAAATAAAGGATGGAGAGCGAGTACTCGCCCAAGGTGTCGCGTCCGGCGATATCACGCTGCCAACTGAAGGGTACGAGTTCTGGTCACCGGAGAATCCGAAGCGGTACGAGCTCACGATCAGGTGTGGCGGTCGCGGGGCGACCGCCCTACCGGGTGGTGAATACAGTCAGAGGTTTGGCATTCGTCGCCTTGTCGCCGACGGCGAGAAGTTCCGCCTGAACGGGAAGCCAATCTACCTGCGTGGCGTGACGGAGCACTGCTACTTCGCGAAGACGCTCCACCTTCCGCGCGACCTCGACTACTACCGCATGATCACTGCAAAGCGTAAGGAACTCGGTTTCAATTTTGTGCGCTTCCACACGTTCGTCCCGCCGGTGGAGTATCTGGAGGCGACGGACGAGCTGGGCATGGTCGTGCACATCGAGTCGCCCAACTTCGTGCCGGAGCCGGAGTTCGCCGCCATCATCGCGTTCGCGCGACGGCACCCTTCGGTGGTGATCTACTGCACCGGCAACGAGACGCGCATCGACCGCATCGCCGAGGCGTATCTGCGCGACGTGGCCGAGATGGTTCACGAGCGCACCGATTCGCTCTTCTCGCCCATGAGTGCGATGCGCGGCATCGAGTACGCGCTCATGTCCGGCAAGGATCCGACGGTGCCGAAGCCGTTCCGTCACAACGCCGAGCGCATGGCGCGCATCGCACCGTTCTGCGACATGTTCACCTCGTACCAGCTCGGGCTCACGAGCTACGAATCGCTCAACAACGGCACCTCCGCCGACCTCGACGCTTGGGGCGACGTCTATCACGGCAAGCCGCGCACCTCGCACGAAATCTGTATCGACAGCACGTACGTCGATTTTGGTCTTGAGAAACTGTATCCGCCGGATTCGCCGATCCTGAAGGTGGGGATCTTTTCGGAACCGCGCCGGATGCTGACGGAGAAGGGACTTTATGATCGCGCCGATACTTACTTCCGCAATTCGTGTGAATGGATGTGGCGTATCCGCAAGCACTGCTTTGAGAAGACGCGGGCGGCGGATCGTGTGGCGGGTTATGATTTCCTCGGCGATATCAACACGCACTGGCATACGTTCGGCTATTCTGTGGGGATGATGGACGAGTTCTATCGTCTGAAACCTGGCGAGACGGTGGAGAACGTGCGTCGCTACAACTCCGCCGCCGTACTGCTCTGCGATCTCGGCAACGACTTCAACGTGACGGTGGGCGAGACAAAGAAGGTCGCGGTCTCGCTCTCAAACTACGACAAGGAAGCGGTGGACGCGCGGTTGGAGGTCGCGCTTGAGGAGGCGGCATCGGGCGCACGGGTCTGGTCGGCGTCGCGCGCGACGGGTACGGTCGCCAATGGCCGGCTCTCTCCGTTAGGATCATTCGACATCAAGATACCTCAATCGGACATTGCGCGCAAGTATCGGCTCACGGCGAAATTCACGGGCGGCGAAGTTCGGGCCGAGAACGAATGGGAAATCTATGCGTTCCCGAATCCCAAAGACCAAAACTCGAAACTCCAAACTCCAAACTCTAAACTCGCTAACGTGAAAGTCGTGGAGGATATTGGCGAAGCGGAGCTTGCGGCGGTGATGGAGAAGGGCGAGAGGGTGTTGCTGCTCGGTGCGGGGCCGTTCAAATCGCTGCCGACGACGTACCGCATCGGCATGGCGGGTCGCTGCTCGGGGAACTACGCGACGGTCATCAAGCAGGGACATCCCGCGCTTGAGGGCCTGCCGCACGAGGGCTTCTGCGGTTGGCAGTTCCGTCGGCTGATGGAGGGTGGCAAGGCAGTGCAGCTTGAAGCCGATGTGCCGTTCGATCCGATCATCGACATCGCGTCCTCCGTGAAGTTTCCGATTCGGCAGGCGATGGCTTTTGAATATCGCATCGGCGAAGGACGTCTGCTCGTGTGTTCGTTCAAGTTCGGTGCAAATGATCCGGCGGCGGCATGGCTTCGTGCGCGGCTCGTGGACTACGCTGCCAGCGAGGCGTTCAATCCGCCGCAGGCGCTTACACCGGAGCAGCTGCACGCTGTCATCAACGCGCCGCTCCTGTCCGGCGCGAAGAACCCAAACCGCGCGCGCAATCCCGGCGATCCGTCGTCGAACGTCCGCGCCGGCGTTTTCGCTCAGCCCTGACGGGTAAATATGGTATAATTTGCGCCAATGAATATGCACGAATGCAATCTTTCGCCGTATTTGGTGCGCAATCTGGAGGCCTACAAGAAGGGGGCTTGCTGAGCATTCGCATCTTCTCGACAGGTGACTGTGGAGAAGGGATGTGTGACTTAGCGAGAGTAGCAGAAAGGGCGGTTGGATGAGTTGCGATAAAGACAGACGCTATCGGTACGAATCGGTTTTTGCGCACGCAAGCTTCCAGTTCTGCGGGCATATCGACGAGTATCTGATCGCCAACACGCGACATCTTACCTTGCTCCGCACGCAGACGCGATTCGGGAAGGGCGGGCATCTGCTTGAGCGATACGAAGAAGGTCGGCTGGTGGAAGAGCGTCGATTGCGTTCCTCCAATAACATCTTCCTGTATTATCTTCTTTGGGCCTTTCACCATAATCGGGAGTTGTGGAGATGTTCGCACCGCGTAAAGGGCCTTACTGTTGCGTTGTTCACGCATCCGGTTGGATGCTTCGGCATGGGGGTGCATCGGCTGTTGGGGCGTGTGAAGTGTGCATTCTGGGTTTGGGACTGGTTCCCGCCGACAAGTCTGCCGTTGAAAATCTATGCGGTGGTTGTACGTTATTATGTCAAGCGAGTCGATTTTGCATACGCGCTCACGCAGGGCATCGCAGACAAGATCGACGGGAATGTCTCTGTCGTGATGCTGGGCATGAAGCGACTCCCGTGCGCTGATGTTGACAGATCAGGCTCACGGCGGATACTTGTTGTAGGACAGCTCCGGCATGGACAAGGTATAGAGGCGGCTCTTGATTTTCTGGCCGAGCATCTAGAATATTCATTGACGCTGCTTGGTGCCGCCGCGAATGGGTTTGAGCAAGTGATTGAAGAGCGGATTCGCAACTGCAATCTAGCGGACAGAGTCGAGTTTCCCAACAGGTTTGTGTCGCAAGAGGAACTTTCCGATGCGGCGGCGAAATGTTTCTGTGGCCTTGCGCTTTATGATACGTCGCCGGGAAACTTCACGCATTATGCCGATCCCGGAAAGGTGAAGAGCTACATTGAGATGGGTCTGCCAGTGGTGATGACGCGTATTTCAGAGATAGCCCCTTATGTTGAGAAGTTTAAGGCAGGGGTGGTGCTGGATTCCATAACTGATCTTCCTGATGCAGTGGTTCGCATCGCGGACAATCTGTCGGCTTATGCAGATGGTGCATGTAATTTAGCAACCTATTTTGATTTTCAAAACTATTATTCCAAGGGCTTTTGTTTAATTGGAAATAGCCGAAACAATGTTGGTCATAAACAAGGGAGGTTTTAATATGGTAAGAATGAGCATGGACGCGTGGCAGCATTTAGTTTTACCTTCATTGCGCAATTGTAAGTTTGTGCAATCTTCTGTTCGCAATGTGACATTGCTTGCGTATTTTTTCTGGGATGATGATAGAATCGAAACGAAATTCTATACAGTTGAATGCTCTTTTCTATGTGCATATAAGAGTTGGGGAATATTGCCATCGACTTTGGTTGTCAATCGAGAGACGAAAACGATTCGTGCATTTTGCGACAAGTTTGGTATTTGTCTTCAAGTGGATGCATCCCTTACAGGCGGTGTACCGACGATGAATCTGGATTGCATCAAAAACCTTTATAAGCGGTTTGATACTGAATATGTAGTTATTATTCAATCAGACGGTATGCCGGTTAACGCAGGCATCGAGGACTTCCTTGGGAAATATGATTATGTGGGTGCACCATGGCCTGGCCATTGCCATTGGAAGGATTGGTTTCCCTATCCCAAATATGGAGTAGGGAATGGCGGGTTCTGCTTGAGGTCAAAGAAGATTTGCGAACAGGCCGCAAAATCGTACAATTCATTCTGGCGACATCTTCCTTACAATTGGCTTGTTGGGGACGATGTGTTTTACTGTAAGACAATGCCATTTTTAAGCCGATATTGGAAGCAGAGATTCTGTTTTCCTGACCGTTCCACGGCAATTCGTTTCTCAATTGAATGCATTCCTCCTGACATTGCTCCTGTTGTTCCTCCGCTTGGATTCCATTCCGAATATGGGTTTCACGAATATGTCAGAAGGTTCGGCGTGCCATTCGCGGAAGAAATTCAAGTGAGTGAGGGGGGCGTACAATGAAATATGAACTGGCTATTGCTCATCGTGTATGCCCTGCCCTCGCCAGAGGTGCTGCGAGGTTTACGGATAAATTTGAGATGGTAAAGGCGACAACGGCTTCCCTCGCCAGTGCAATCAAGGGTATAAGGGTAAGGTTGGTTGTGATATTGGATGGATGCCCTGCAGAATATGAACGGCTTTTTGATGATACTTTTGGCGGGGAAGAAATGGCATCGGTGGATTACGAACGCATTTCGACTTCTGCAATAGGGAATCATGCCACCTATGCCAAGCAGCTGGAGGTTCTATCCGCATGCGTCAAAGATGCTGGGTATGTTTATTTTTCGGAAGATGATTACATCTATCGAAGGGATGCGTTTCGTGCAATGATGGATTTCCTGAAAGGACCAGATGTTGATTTTGTTACGCCGCTTGATCATCCAGACCGGTATTCTCATGTGATTCCGGAGCGTAAAAGGGTAGAGGTTCGGGTCTCTGGTTATTGTCACTGGAGGGATGTTGGAACAACCTGCTGCACATTCATGACAACAAGTTCAACTTTCATAAAGACGCGCAAGTTATTGGAATGCTATGGCAAAGGTGGGTGTGATGGTACGTTGTGGCTTGGCTTAACAAAGGATAGCATTTTCAATGTCTATGCGACTCTTGGGGTTTTGTTGCGTTACCTGACTGGACGTGATAAAACATGGGCGAGATGTATCGCGGTCTCTGCATGGCGATTTCATAAGTTGAAACTTTTGTTCAGTCGGCATTATCGGCTATGGGGACCAATGCCGACACTTGCCGTTCATCTTGCCACTTCATCACTCCCGCCATTCGCGGAAGCGTTAATGGAGAAGGATTGAATGTTGAAGCCATGCATTTAGGCATGATGTTAATTTCGTTAAAATTTGTTTTCTAATCATCAACTCAACAGAGAAATTACTATGAAAAATGTTCTTGTGACAGGTGGTGCCGGATTCATCGGTTCGCATGTGGCCAAATGGCTCGTCAAGGCGGGCTATCGCGTAGTCGTGCTGGATGATTTGTCGGGTGGGTTTGTCGAAAACATTCCGCAAGGGGCAGACTTCGTGAAGGGATCAGTACAGGACGCTGCACTCGTCGATGCCCTTTTTGAGAAGGAAAGGTTTGTCTATGTGTTTCACCTCGCGGCATACGCTGCCGAGGGATTGAGCCATTTCATCAAGAACTTCAATTACCAGAACAATCTTGTTGGTAGCGTAAATCTTGTGAACGCTTCGGTCAATGTCGGTACCGTGAAGTGTTTCGTGTTTACTTCCTCAATTGCCGTTTATGGTCGCAACCAGACGCCGATGGTTGAAGAGTTGACGCCAATGCCGGAAGACCCATACGGCATCTCTAAGTATGCCATGGAACTGGATCTTAAGGAGGCAAAGGAGATGTTCGGTCTTGACTATGTGATATTCCGACCCCACAATGTATATGGCGAGCATCAGAACATCGGCGATCCGTACCGCAACGTGATTGGCATTTTCATGCGTCAGATACTCACAGGAAAGCCGTTGACGATATTCGGCGACGGTGAACAGGTGCGCGCGTTCAGCTACATTGACGACGTGGCTCCGGTCATAGCCGCATGTGTAGAGCGCCCTGAAACATGGAACCAAGTGTACAACATTGGTGCAGATAAACCGTGGACCGTGAATGAGCTTGCAACGACAGTCTGCAAGGCGATGGGTGCGGAAGCATCGGCCATTCAGCACCTTGATGCTCGAAACGAGGTCGTGACTGCTTATTCTAGCCATGAAAAGGTAAAACGCGTTTTCGGCGATCTGATTCACAACGTGCCCCTTGGCGCGGGTATAGAAAAGATGGCCGCATGGGTTAAGACATTGGATCGGGTGCCAGAACCAAAACGTTTTGGACACATTGAGGTGCTGAAGAATCTGCCGCCGAGCTGGGCGAAGTTGACTTGATTTTTCACAAGATAGCAACGTGGCGGTGTCACTAAGTGAATGAATATTTACGGCTGAGTTTGTGTTGGGGGTGAACGCATGAAGAAGGTGTTGATTGTCCGTTTAGATGCTATTGGGGACTATATTCTGTGGCGAAACTGCTTGCGGTTTATTCGTAACAGCAGAAAATACCGTGATGCGCACATGACGGTATTGGGCAATCCTGCATGGCGTAGCCTTGCTGAAGCGTTTGATGCCGATTGTGCGGACGAATGGATATGGGTTGCAAACCGCGCAAATCTTTTCAGGAAGAGCATAGAAAACCTTCTCCCCTATTGTGTGTGGCACCGGCGTGTGAGGCAAGAGCAGGGGAGGCTACGCAAGGAATTGATGGCACGCAAATTTGATGAGGTGATATCTCCGACCGCCTTTCCTGACCCGTTGTTAGATGAACTTGTGCAAGGAATCGCACCGGCTGTCATTGGTGTTGCGAATGGAAATCCCTCCCGCCTGTCGGCGTATACACGGCTTCTGGACGCGGGAGGAGAGCCGTTTGTGTTTCTCAAGAATCGACGGATTGCCGAAGAGTTGACTGGTGAGTCCTGTGTTGTGCCGCTGGAACTGGTTCTTCCTGAAACGCCGACACGAAACAACAGCGTACTGTTCTTCGCGGACGCGTCGCACTGGACACGGCGTTGGCCAGATTGCAGATGGCGGGAACTTGAAACCTTACTACCACCAGAGTTAGCTCCTCGATATGCGGTTAAGTCCCGAACGTTGTCCGAGTTTGCCAATCAAGTTGCCGCATCAGTAGCAGTTGTTTCAAATGATACGATGGCCTTGCACATGGCAGCCGCCTTGAACGTACCGGCCGTCGGTGTTACGAACGGTTGTTCGGGAAAGAATTTCTTCTGGCCGTATCCGGCCTCACTTGGGAAAAAGATAGCGGTCGTATCGCCAAAGGAACATGTTGGCGGCATTCTGCCTGGGCTTGCAGGACGGCAGATTTCCCAATACCGGGCTATCGCCTCAATTTCTGCCCAAGATGTATCCAGTGTATTTCAAACTATTGCTTGCCAAGGTAATGGCAAACCGCGCTACGTGTTTGACAAGGGACGTGGTGATATGATTCCGAAGAAGGAATCTGCAAGTTCTTTGAAAGGGCTTGTCAAGTGGCGGGGCAATCCGGCGACGTTATCGCAAATGGACGAAGCCATAGCTCCTGAGGCGTGCAAATAGTTGGGCTTTATACTTGAAGAAGCATGACTTCAGGTCTTCTGTGTGTTATAAGGCGCCGCTTATGATTGAAGTTTTGAACTGGCGTTGGTGAGCACTTCGGAAAAATCTACGTTGGAAGCCGGGCGTCCGAATGGTGCTCGGATGATTGTGCAGTCTGCTGTGTGAGAGAATGGGCCTGAATAAGGGAGATAGGTGTCAAAGGTTTTGTATTTGCCAAGAAGTATGGCGGAGAGTGTTTTAAAGCAATTTGCCATGTGTCCATAGGCTCTGTCCACGCCAATGGACAGCTTTGCGTCTCTTACGATGGCCGTAAGCTCTTGGAGGCCTTTTTTGACGGTGTAGTCATTACTCTATCATTGTGGTTTGCATGTCCGATCTCGTCGTTGGTTAGCTTCTTGACAAGCATGGACTCGGCAATGCGAGTCACACCAAGTAGGTTTTTAGCTCATTGAGCCACTGAGTCTTTCCGTTGATGAATTGCGCAATTCTCTAGAGCATGTTTTGAAGCCTGAAGTATTGAAACGCCATGGTAGTGTGCTATGGGAGTGTTGGGAATGTGCCGGTGTATAGGATGTTGGTACCGACTCCAGCGGCTTGGCCTGCTTGGAGGTCGCGCTCCCTGTCGCCCACATTGACCGAGCGGGGCATGTCGATGTTGTGCTTGTCGCGCGCCTTAAGGAACAGTCCTGGCGCGGGTTTGCGGTCCGGACCAGACAGCGAAGGGCAGTGGAATACATCGGTGATCATTACGCCGTGCCGGGCGAATTCGTCGACCATGTGTTCGGTCGTCCGCTCGTAGTCCGCCTCGGTGAAATAGCCGCGTTCTATTCCGGACTGGCTAGTGATGACGATGATGAGATAGCCCTTTGACTGCGCCTCACGGCAAAAATCGAAGATTCCATCAATGAAGACAAAGTGCTCCGGTTCGTGCACGTAGCCGGTGTCCACGTTGATTGTGCCGTCTCGGTCGAGAAAAAGGGCTTTGTTCATGATGGCCGCTTCAGTTTGTTGACGATGCCCGTTGTGGAGTAGCCCTCGACCCTTTTCAGTTTGACTGCTTTCCCTCCGATGCTGCGAACGAACCTGCCTTCCGGCCAGACTTTAAGCGTATAACCCTCCTTGGCGATGACATCCGGCCTTATCAGCCTTACGAGAGGAAGGGCGGTTTCGTCGTTGAAGATCACCACATAGTCAACGTATTCCAGGGCGGCAAGCAGGGTCGTTCGCGTCTGCTGGTCTTGGATTGGACGGCTGGATCCCTTGTGCTTTCTTATCCAATCGTCCGAGTTGACACCGACGATTAGGATGTCGCAAAGAGCCTTTGCGTCGTGGAGAGATTGAAGATGTCCGAGGTGGCAGCAGTCAAAGCATCCATTTGTGAAACCAATGGTCTTCCCAGCCTGCTTAAGTTTTTGGGTGATAGTTACGATTTCCTCAATGAGGACAATCTTTCTGCCTACCGGGCAGGACGACGATTCCGAGAGAACAGCCCCGATCTCGTCCAGACTGGCGGTGGCGGTACCGAGCTTTGACACGACTATGCTTGATGCCGCGTTGGCGATTCCCATCGCTTCGGACATGACGCACCCTGCGCCAAGCGCCGCGCCAAGCGCCGCGAGCGCTGTGTCTCCTGCGCCGGAAACATCAAACACCTCCTTTGCAATCGTGGGCAGATGCAGGGGCTTTGATTTTGGTGATGATGCAACATACAGCATGCCATGCTCGCTCAATGTCACAAGCATGCCATCTACACCTATCTTGCGCGATAGGGCGAGTGCCGCCTTTGCGACATCTTCCAAGAAATGTGGTGATGATGGTGAGAACGATTTGCCTGTAGCCAGCTTAAGCTCTTTTAGGTTTGGCTTGACAAGGAACGCGCCTTTGTACTTTGTGTAATCTGCGCCCTTCGGGTCCACGATGACCTTTTTGCCGTGCTTTTTGCACGCGGCTATGAGGTTCTGGCACAGCCGGTTTGTCAAAAAGCCCTTTGCATAGTCGGAGAGAAGGACTATGTCGGCTTCGTCGATGAGGTCGAGGCATGTGCTTGTGGTTATGTCCGAGAGCTTGCCGTCCAGCTCTTGGATGCGTTCCGTGTCGATCCGCAGAAGATGGTTGTTACCCGCTATCAGGCGCGTCTTCACTATGGTGGAAAATTCCGGCTGGCGGAGGAGATGCGCATTCACGCCGATCGAGGACGCCAGTTCGGAAATGGTGTTTCCTTCCCCATCCTTTCCGATGCGCGCTACAAGATCTACGGTGCATCCAAGGGCCGCGAGATTAGCGGCGACGTTCCCGACGCCTCCGAGCATGTTCTTTTCTCGGACAGGTCTAAACACTGGCACAGGAGCCTCTGGCGAAATCCGTTCAACGCTTCCGTACTCGAAGCAGTCGAGCATGATGTCGCCTACGGCCAGGATGTGTACGCCTGACAATTTGCTGATGTCTGTTTTTGTCTTCATGTGTGGTCGGGTTCGTTCAGCTGAACAGTGCGTCTTCCAGATCGGCGCAGAGTGCATGATAAATGGGAAGGTGTAATTCCTGTATCTTGAAAGTCTCCGTCTCAGGAACGCTGATGGACACGTCGGATAGGGCGGCTAGTTTGCCGCCGCCTTTCCCTGTTAGTGCAATGACGCGAATTCCCTTGGCGTGGGCGACAAGCGCGGCGTTTAGGCAGTTTGTGCTATTGCCGCTTGTGGAGATTGCAATAAGTACGTCGCCTCTGTTCCCCAGTCCGTAGAGTTGTTGCGCGAAGGCAACCTCCCAGTTAGAATCGTTGGATATTGAAGAGAGTGTCGCACTCATTGCCACAAGTGATATGGCGGGAAGCGCACCGACGAGTTTGTCTCTTAGTTCTGCAGGTAGTTGTGCCGCAATGGTTGAATCCAGCTTGCGCTTCTTCTTGAATTTGTTCAGCAGCTCACCAACGATATGGTCTGCGTCTGCAGCGCTGCCTCCATTGCCGCAAACAAGAACCTTGCCGTTTGCTTTATAGCAGGATAACAGAATGTCGAAAGCCTGCCGAATGTCGGTCAAGCATTCCGATAATGCAGGATAACGCATTGTTAACTCTGTGATGGCGTTCATGGGCATATATTATATCAGAAAAAGACGCAACCGTATGATGCTCAAGAGAGGTGCATCACCAAAAGACTCATTCAGGGGTGTGTCAGTGGGTGGCGGATAGAATGACTTTGTCCTGATGAACGGGATTGAGAGATGGTGCTTGTCGGCTGTTATCAGTACGCCGCCTGTCTCTAGCACGCTGGCGGCAATCCAGAGGTCATTGGTGGGGATTGGCGTGCCGGCGGATTTCAATAAGGGTGACAAGAGTGGCTGATCTGACCAAGCGGTCGCATTTCACGCTTATCCCGAATCTTCGAGAAGCCCAACTCTTCGTTATCTGCTTCGGAGTGTTCATTCGGGATGTGGAGGAGCGTCAAGTAGTGCTACTTGTCGCTACAAATAGTAGGTATTTGTAGCATCAAGTAGTGGTATTTGTTGCGTCAAATAGGTGATACTTGTCGCGTCAAGTAGGGGGTACTTGTCGCATCAAATAGGGGGTACTTGTCGCGACAAGTAGATGGTATTTGTCGATTCGACCTATAGAGGGATTGTTTCCGTCTTCAGGTTGTGGTAAAATATGACCCCATGAGCATAGAAAAATCATTCATGAGACCTAAAAGAGCAAGCTGCTCTTTCACTGTTACCCGTCGAGACTGCCAGATAAGTTCCGACAGCCACCTGTTTCCTGACGGCGGCGTAGAATTCCGCCCCGTACCATGTGGCGGAACCAAATACCGGCTTGAGCCGAAGAATTCCCGAGACAACATCTGCAACGTAGCCGATCTCTCGGATGAGATTCATCAGGCGAGCGGTCTTTCCGTCAATGTGGTGGAAACCGTGCTGGCCACGCTTTTGGACGTGGTGCCGAGATTCATCGCGAGGACGAACGGCTGCGCCGTCCGGCTCGGGAACCTGGTCACCCTCAAGCCGTCCATCACCGGTTCGATCAATTATGCCAACGGCGCGTTGGATCCCAAGCGGAACCATCTTGAGATCCGTGCGACCGAAAGCCCCGCGCTTCGCTACGCCCTCTCAAAAGCCGTTCTCGTGAACAGCGTCCGTGGATCGAATGGCATCGACAAGGTGATCGGAGGTTCGCGCACGAGTCCGGAGAACGGCAAGATCGACGCTGAGAATGAAATTCACGTCAGTGGTGTTGACACCTACGTACCGAGTCAGCCGGCAGATGCGGACGGCGGAAAGGGGCGTATGTGGGTGGAGACTCGAACGGGCAGACGGCTCGGTGCCTGTTCGGTTCTGAGAAGCGGGAAGGATGGCTGCGCCGTTCGCTTTGTCCCGGATGCGCCGATGCGCGCGGAGGATAGGGAATGCCGGATCGTCGTTGAGACGTACGGAACTCCTGAGGCGGCGGAATCGGATAAGCCGAAGTGCCTTTTCCGCTTCACGTACGACGTGACTTTTGTCGGTCCCGTGCAGGCATAGGTGCATAACTATCCGGGATTCTATCTTTGTAGTGGATTGACAATTTGGTCGTGATAGTGTATATTTCAAACTGTCTATTTCAAAGGAGATAAAGGCTATGGTGGCGACAACACTCGATATGCGCTATAGGACCCGCGAATTGTTGGATTCCATCGCGCGAGGCGTACAGGTCATAATCACGTACAGAGGAAAAAAGACGTGTGTGCTTTCTCCGTACAAGGAAACGCCTGTTCTGGATTGCGGGTCTGTCCGAAACCATCCGTTCTTTGCCTCTGCGGCAGGGGAAGCCGAAAGTGTGGAAGATAAGATGAACGTTTTGCGTGGAGGACGCTTCGATGATCTTTGATACGGATGTGTTTATTTGGATTCAGCGGGGATCCAAACGTGCGGCGTCTTTGTTCGACCGGTTTCCAGATCGTTTTATCGCCGTTCAGACCTATATGGAGCTGATGCAGGATGCGCAAAATCTGCTTCAGCAGACAGCCACCCGAAGGTTTCTCAGAGACTTCAATGTTCAGATATTGCCTTTCTCGGCTGGGATCGGCGATAGAGCCATGTCTCTTGTAGAAGAATATGCCCTATCGCATGGCATGCGTTCGGGGGATGCCCTCATCGCGGCAACGGCGCTTGACGCTGCCCAGCCGCTCTGCACGGCAAATGTAAAGCACTATCGTCAGATACCCTTGCTTGAGATTATGAAACTTGTGCCATGACAAAATATGAATACAGTCGGCCGCCGGTTCTGGCGCAAGATTTTTTCCCTTTTGCTGCTGAATTAAACCCCCGAAGGCCGCAACGTAATCAAGGAGCGGCTGGTGGTTTGAAAGGGCTTGCCAAGTGGAAGGGCCAACCGGCGACGGTATCGCAAATGGACAAGGCACGAATGGTTGTGACTGATCACTTTTCTGTCGCCAATTGCAAGGAATCGCTTGAGAGGTTGATTGGCTGAAGGTTGGAAGTTTTATCTTGATTGAGAAGAAAGGAGTAGGTTGTGGCAATCTTTGAAAATCGATTTTGGGGTCTTATGTTCGATATGGTGCGGAATCCGATCTATGGAATAAACCTTACACGCCATGCTGTGCGGCATAGGATTATGAAACGCAAGTTGACGAAAGCGGTTTTAGCTTTGCCGGATGAGGTGCGGGCGCAATATGCTGATGAGATTTCATTTTTGTGCAATACCTCCCGCATTGAGGCGGTTCCGTATCTGCGGCGCCCAGGAGTGACGCCTCAAAAGTCTTTCCCGTCTGGTTTTGACAAGGATGCCGGTATGCCGTTTGTTGTGCATGATGGCAAAAGGTTGTATTTTCCGTCAGAAGAATTGGTCTTTGGAGCGGTAAGAGCCTACCGTTGCTTTGTGGAGGATGAAGGCATCCTTGGACATGGGTTGAGATTGAAATCGCCCCATTCGTATGTCACAGAAACTCATCATGTTGAACCGGGTGACATAGTGATAGACATTGGTTGCGCAGAGGCGCTTTTTGCGTTGCACTATGCAGATGCTGCAAGTCGCCTATACTTGTATGAGGCACTGGCTTGCTGGCAGAAGCCGCTTGCGTGTACATTTAAACCGTTTCACGATAAGACGACCATCTTCTGTAAGTTGGTTGGGGATGGCAGCGGAGAGACCGTCAAGTTAAGCGATACTATTGAAATCGCTAAAGACAGACCTTGCTTCGTGAAGATGGATATCGAGGGTTATGAGAAGGATGTGCTTTGTGGAAGTAGGGACTTCTTTTTGTCGCACAAGGTAAAGCTCAGCTGTTGCACATATCATCGTCAAGAAGATGCGGATGTCATATCCTCGCTTCTGGAAGGATGGGGATATAAGGTGTCGTTTTCAGATGGCTATATGGTCTGCATTATGAATGGAATACATCCGCCCTATTTCAGGAAAGGCATGATTTATGCCAGAAATTTCTGACATCAATTCAGACTATGGGCGTACTGAATTGAACTGGGTTATTTTCTGTTCAGGGATTCCCGCAGCACCTCGACTTTGTCGGTCCGCTCCCACGGAAACGCCTTGCGCCCGAAATGGCCGTAGGCCGCCGTCTCTTCGTAGCTCCAGCCCTTCGGCGCGGTGAGGTCCAGATCGTCCGTCAGGGCATACGGACGGAAGTCGAACACCTTCCCGGAAAGCAGGAGTTTCTCCAGCTGCCCGTTCGTGACGCCGTGCGCCGTCCCGAAGGTCTTCACGCAGATGGAGACGGGACGGTCCACGCCGATGGCGTAGGCCACCTGGATCTGGCAGCGGTCGGCGATGCCGGCGGCGACGATGTTCTTCGCCGCATAGCGCGCATAGTAGGCAGCGCTGCGGTCCACCTTCGACGGATCCTTGCCGGAGAACGCGCCGCCGCCGTGGGCGGCCATGCCGCCGTAGGTGTCGACGATGATCTTGCGTCCGGTG
>CACZCD010000056.1 GCA_902779565.1 uncultured bacterium
AGTATGCAGATCTACGAGATGACCAACGGAATCAAGGTCGGCGATCCCGTGGAATTCACAGGAGAGCTGCTGAGCGTAAAGCTCGGTCCCGGCCTCCTTACCCAGGTCTTCGACGGACTCCAGAACCCGCTCCCGCAGCTGGCCGAGGAGGCTGGCAAGACCTCCCGCGAGACGAGCTTCTTCCTGCAGCGCGGCATGTACATCCCGGGCCTTTCGCGCACACGCAAGTGGGACTGGCATCCAACCGCGTCCGTCGGTCAGCGCGTCACCGCCGGCGAACCCCTCGGTTGGGTGACGGAGGGCATCTTCAACAACGCGAAGAACGACAAGGGCGTGTTCATGCCCGGGCACAGCATCATGGTGCCCTTCGCCCTGCGCGGCGTCTATACCGTGAAATCGCTGACTCCCGCCGGCGACTATACGGTCACGGAGGATGTTGCCGTGCTGACGGACGCCGAAGGTCACGACGTTCCCGTGCAGATGATGCAACGCTGGCCGGTCAAGGTTCCGATCCGCTGCTTCACCGAGCGCATGGCGCCGGAAGAGACGCTTGAGACGACCGTCCGTACGATCGATACGTTCTTCCCCGTCGCCATCGGCGGCACCTACTGCATCCCCGGGCCCTTCGGCGCCGGCAAGACGGTTCTGCAGCAGACGACCGCCCGCTACGCGAAGGTTGACATCGTAATCTCGGCGGCCTGCGGCGAACGCGCCGGCGAGGTCGTGGAGACGCTGAAGGAGTTTCCCGAAATCACCGACCCGAAGACGGGCCAGTCGCTGATGATGCGCACCATCATCATCTGCAACACCTCGTCCATGCCGGTCGCCTCGCGCGAAGCCTCCGTCTATACGGCGGTGACGCTCGCGGAATACTTCCGCCAGATGGGGCTGAACGTCCTCGTGCTCGCCGACTCCACCTCGCGCTGGGCGCAGGCCATGCGCGAACTGTCGGGCCGTCTGGAGGAGATCCCCGGCGAAGAGGCGTTCCCGGCCTATCTCGAATCGCGCATCGCCGCGTTCTACGAGCGCGCCGGACGCGTCCGGCTCAAGAACGGCACGACCGGCTCGATCACGATCGGCGGCACCGTCTCCCCCGCCGGCGGCAACTTCGACGAACCCGTCACGCAGGCGACGCTCAAGGTGGTGGGCGGCTTCCACGGGCTCTCCCGCGCCCGTTCGGACGCCCGCCGCTATCCCGCCATCGACCCGCTCGAATCCTGGAGCCACTATTCCTCCGTCATCGAACAGCCGCGCGTGGAAAAGGCGCGCACCCTTCTGCGCAAAGGCAACGAGGTCGGCCAGATGATGAAGGTCGTGGGCGAAGAAGGCACGTCGCTTGAGGACTTCACGACCTATCTCAAGGCGGAGTTCCTCGATGCCGTCTATCTCCAGCAGAACGCCTTCTCGGATTCGGACGCCTCCACGCCCGTCGAGCGGCAGAAGATCATGTTCGATGTCGTCGAGAAAGCGCTCTTCACCGACTACCGGTTCAAAGAGAAGGACGAAACGCGCAAGTTCTTCATGGATCTCCAGCAGACGTTCATCGACTGGAACGACAAGCCGAGGAACGCACCGGAATTCGAGACGCTCCGCGAATCACTTCTTTCCCAAATCACCGCCGCCGCGAAGCCCGAGATCTAAACGCGGCCAAATCTCAGCCAGAAAGCTGAAGAAACATTCAATGGATGGAACCGCGGAAGCGGAACCATGCACCCGAACGTTTAAGGGTCTGTCCCCTAACGGTTCCGGCAACATTTCCCGGCCTCGTCGGGGAACATGGAGACGCGGAGCTTGGCGCAGCCGTAGGGCACAAGTTCAAGCGGTTCGCCGGACGAATCTTTCACCTTCAGACGAAGCGGTGCGGCGAGCGGCCAGTCCCACTTCTCCGGCAGAGCCTCACGCACGACCGCGACATCAGCAAGAACGCGCGAGGCGTCGAGCCGCCAGCCATCCGTGCGCGCACCCGGCATCGGCGTGTTCTCGTCCTTCTCCGGGATGCCGCGCGCAAAAAGAAGCGGGCCATAGGATATTGAGCAATAGGGCTTGCCACCGTCGTTGAAGTCGCGCATCGTCTCGGCCTTCGCCGCCATCGGGAAGCGAAGCGACACCGTGTCGCCCGTCTTCCACTCGCGGTCAATTACGGCAAAGCCATTGCCGCCGACCGGCAAATCGGCGTTCGCGCCGTTCACCGCAACGCAAGGATTCGCGCACCATTCCGGGATGCGCAGACGCAACGGGAACTTCATTGGCTTCGCCGTCGTGACCGACATCTCCATCGTCTCGTTGAACGGATAGTCGGTCTTGGTCTCGACCTTCACCGCCGTACCGTCCACGTCTGTCTCAAGCGTGTTCGGCGCGTAGAGAGTCGCGGCAAGTCCACCCGCCATAGGCTTCATCCACATCCATTGGACAAATCCCGGAAGGATGCGGGCAAGCGCGGCCGTGCAGCAAAGAGGCCAGTGCTTCGTCTTGTAGAGGCCACCCTTGCCGCCGGGCCCCGCATGAAAGCTTCCGATCGCCTCCGTGCGGTTCGGCGCCTGGAAATACACATGGTGCATGAAGTCGCGCGAAACGCAAGCGGCGCCGGCGTTGAAGAAACTGCGCTCGACATGGTCGGCGAAGCGACCTTCGCCCGTCACGCCGGCAAGCGTGGCGTAGAGCAGGATGTCGCACGCGACCACGCACGTCTCGGTGCCGCGGTTCGGGCCTGCCCAGCCAAACTGTTCGTCGGACACAATCACGCCGTGCGGCTGGCGGCAGACTCGCTCATGCAGGTCGAGCCAGGCGCGCACGTTTGCGAGAGGCGCGCCGTCGCCGGACCAGAGCGATGCCTTCACCCACGACAGCATACTCTCGTAGCAGAGCACGCCATGCTGAAGACGCCATTCCCACGACTTGCCGTCCTCGCGGTCACGCCGCTCACGCATCCGCAACGCGTCCTGGCACACGGGGAGGCCGTAGCGCATCGCCGGCCACCTATCCGGGTAGGGTTTCGTCGCGATGAAATTGTCAAGCGCCGCCGCGAGCTTGTCGTCGCCGCTATAGCGCCACGTGTCGCATGCGGGAGCCGGAAACGTGATCGGGTTTCCGAAGAAGTAGAAGCGCGGATCGTCGAGACACCAGGTGAGGGCGCGGAGGGCACGCTCGTCGCCTGTCGCCTCGTAATAGGCAAGGAAAGCGCGCGTGGTGCGTCCGCTTGCGCCCACGATAAAACCGTGGTTGGCCTTCTCCACTTCCGCCATCTGCGCGGGATCGTTGCGGTCCATCCAATAGACGAACGCGATGGAATTCGGGTTCATGCGCTCAAGGAGCGGTTCAAGGCGTTTCGTCGCATACGCTTTCAGTTCCGCGTCGTCGAGTCCCCACGCGAGGCGCACAAGCCCCTCAAACCAGTACGCACCGCCCTCGGTGCACCACGCGCCCTTGTTGGGGTCGGGCCAGTCGAGGTATTTGCCGCGCGGATGGAAGCCGCGGTTCCACGCGCGCGGAAAAGCCGGGTCGATCTCGTCCATGCGCGAGACGTAGCCGTTGCGCGCCGTCACGCACCAGTCGCGCAACCACCCCTTCGGCTTCACCTCACCCGGCCGCAACATCTCCATCTTTGCGGGAATCTTCCATACGTGGGTACGGACGGGCACGGCTTCCGCGACCATCCATCCCTGAATCGCCGCAAAGATGCAGACCCTGGCAACAACACTCACAATCAGGAGGGAGTTTCTTTTAAAACAAACCTAGAACCGATGTCATTTATCGGTTGGCGACGGCGGATTGAGGTTAAACCGTGGCGCGATCCGGCAGACAGACGGAGAGGCGGGCGGGCGCATCGGTTGCGAAGCGGACGGACGGGTGGGCTGAGGGACCGGTTGTTCATGGCTCTCCACGGGCTTCACCTCTCTGCGGCGCGCTTTTCGCCAGACATAGAGGATCAACGCGATTTCCACCGCCACGACAACGGCCGTCACCACCGGCATGAGCTCTTTGTGCCCAAACGCATGCGGGAAGCCTTGCGTGAGAATCTCGGCGAGCTTCGTGAGGACGGGGCGGAAGAAGCCACCCACAAGATAGGCCGTGAGCGCGCACTGTCCGAAGAGGATGACGACGCCAAGACCTTTGCGAAGCATGAGGATGTCCGTAAGGATGTACAGCACCGCCAGCGCGATCACGCACCACCCCATCGCCTGCGCCGTGAAGGAGAGCGTGAAGATCGGCTTGATCACCGGGATCCAGGGCGACACCGCCCAACCCACGATCTCAAGCGCACCGCCGTAGAGGAGGAGCCTGACCGCCTTGGACTTCTTTTCGCCTTCGCCCCGCAGGATCTCGGTGGCGAAGTAACCGGAAAGCGTCATCGCCGCAAACATGAGGGACGTGGTGAACCAGGTGTAAAAGCTCGGCTTGAGGACAAATGGGTTATCCGCCGGCAGGATCGCCGCGAGGATCGCATGGTCCGTCTTGTACGCGTAGTTCCCGAACTGCGAATAATCGCCGCCGAACATCAGCAGCAGTGTGTAGATGCCCGCGAAGACGATTGGCGCGGCCACGCGCAGCTTGACGCTCGGCACCAGCATCACGCAGGCCGTGACGAGATAGCCGGCGGCAATGGACTGCAGCGTGTTCGAGTAGGGCGACATCTCGTGCCAGTTGAGAGTAAGGAGCTTCCCCTGCACCACCATGCCGAGCACCCAGAGCATCACCACGCGCACCAGCACATGCTTCCAGAACGCGCCTCCCGCCTTTCCGTTCTCAAGCCGCTTTCCGAGCGCAAGCGGGATCGCCGCGCCGCACATGAAGATGAAGAGCGGCATGATGATGTCCCAGAGCGTGAAGCACTCCCAACCATGCCTGAACTGCCCCATGAAAGCGGCCGGAAGCGTGAAGGTCTTGTTCAGGGCTTGGACGAGCGGGCCGATCACGACGAGCAGCATCATGTCGAGTCCGCGGAGCAGATCAAGTGAATAGAGGCGTTCTTTCATAGTTGGTAGTTGATAGTTGGTAGTTGATGGTTGGCAGTTGGTAATTGTCGCCGTTCCCCGTTCCCCATTCCCCACTAAACAAGTTTGGCGAGTTTGGCGGCGAGGCCAATGTAGGTGGCGGGCGTCAACTTGAGGAGCCGTGCCTTGTCGGCCTTCGGCAGATCCAGCCCCTTGACGAACGCCTTCATGATCTCGGCGTTCACGCGGCGGCCGCGGGTCAGCTCCTTGAGGCGCTCGTACGGATGATCCATCCCGACCTTGCGCATGACAGTCTGGATCGGCTCGGCAAGAACCTCCCAATTGTGGTCGAGATCCTCGGCGAGACGGGCCTCATTGAGTTCCAGCTTGCCCAATCCCTTGAGGGTGGAGCGGATGGCGATCAACGTATAACCGAACCCCACACCCATGTTGCGGAGCGTGGTGGAGTCGGTGAGGTCGCGCTGCATCCGCGAAATGGGAAGCTTACGGGCCATGAAGCCCATGACGGCGTTCGCGAGGCCGAGATTTCCTTCCGAGTTCTCAAAGTCGATGGGGTTCACCTTGTGCGGCATCGTCGAGGAACCGATCTCCCCCTTCACCGTCCGCTGCTTGAAGTAGCCCATGGAGATGTACATCCACACGTCGCGGTCGAAGTCCAACAGCACGGCGTTCCAGCGGCTGATCGCGTCGAACAGCTCGGCGATGCCGTCGTGCGATTCGATCTGCGTGGTGAGGCGGTTCTGACGCAGCCCCAAGGACTCGATCACCTTGCGCGACAGGCGCTCCCAATCCACATCCGGATAGGCGGAGAGGTGGGCATTGAAGTTCCCGACGGCACCGTTCATCTTCGCCGGCATCACGAGCCGGTCGATCTCGGCCGCCTGACGGCGGAGGCGCGCCGCCACCACGGCCAGCTCTTTGCCGACCGTCGTCGGCGACGCGGGTTGCCCGTGGGTGTGGGCGAGCATCGGTACGGCGGCGGTCCCTTTCGCCAGCGCGGCGATCTTCGCCGTCAACGCATCCATCTCCGCGCGAAGCACCTTCTTCCCGTCCCGCAGCATGAGCGCATGGCTCATGTTGTTGATGTCCTCGGAGGTGCAGGCGAAGTGGATGAACTCCGAACGCGCTTCCAGCGAAGTGCCCTTCACCTTCTCCTTGAGGAAATACTCCACGGCCTTCACGTCATGGTTCGTCGTCCGCTCGATCTCCTTCACGCGGCGCGCATCCGCCACGGAGAATCCGTCCGCAAGGGCGCGCAACGCCTTCCGCTCGGCGGCGGTGAGCGCCCGGCATTCGCGGATCGCCTTCGCGTCGCACAGCGCCTCGAGCCAGGCGCACTCCACCTGCACGCGGCGCTTCACGAGCCCATATTCGGAGAACACCTCGCGCAGCTCGGCGCATTTCCCGGCATACCGTCCGTCTATCGGCGACACCGCCGTCAGCGCATCCAATTCCATGCTACACCTCTTTTCTCAATCCTCACCGACTCTTCTTCCACGCCTCGGAAAGCGTGTGGTACTTGACCAGCAGGTTCTGGCGCTCCTTCTCTGGCATGCTGCCCGCCTTCACCCAAGCGAGGAACTGCTTCATCACCTGCGAGAAATGCGCCTCATGCCCGATGTCATACTTCTTCGGTACATCAAGCTTCCAGACGGCACCCTCCTCCTCGCCCATCGCCGGCACGGCCTTGATTCCGGGATAGGTTTCGCCGATCTCCGCAAGTGCCAGATTGAGCGCCGTCTCGGTCTTCGCGATATCCGCGCCCGGACGTGGCTTGATGTACAGCACCGGATGGAACCCTTGCCGCGGTCCCTGACGGATCACCAGCTCCGTGTTCGAGCCGCGCATGACCGAATAGTGCGTGTCGCCGCCACCTGTCGGCGGCATGAAGTGCCATTCCACCGACACCTTCGCATGCACACCCTTGAGCGTATAGGTGAACTCGCCGTTCGCCTTGCACTGAAGTACGTTGTCCTTGTCCACAGACCCCTTCAGGTAGGCGGGCCATTCCGTAAGGCCGGTCGATTTCTCGTAATCGGCCGCCGTGATCGGCGTCGCCCAGGTGCGGGCGGCGAGCATCTTCACGTCCGCGCGCTTGAGCGTGTCGCCCGGGAAGAGTTCCCACTGCACGAGATCGGTGAGATGGGTGGTGACGTCCACGATTGCCTCGCCCTGCTGCTTCGTGTCGTAGTACCAGCCCGGGCGGCGCAGGGGCTTGCCGTTGACGAGCTTGCAGAAGTGGTGGACAGAGACCTTCTGGACGGCGGGATCCTCGACGCTGCCGATCTCCTGCGTGCCATACACGCCACGACGGCTCGCAAGCGAACGCTGGAGGATTGTCGTAATCTCATGGCGCTCCGTCATGATGTCAGCGAAGAGACGCCCCTTCGACTTCGCGACGGCGGCCGCTTCGCACAGCTTCATGTAGTCCGCGGAGGTGATCGCCATGGGCTTGTCCGAGAGGATGTTCAGGCCCGCCTCTGCGGCGGCAAGATAGTAATCGGGTTTCACGTTGTTGCGCCCGGCGAGAACCACCACGCTGGAGGCGCGCTGAGCCTCCGACCATCCGCGCGTGTCCGCCACGAACCGTTCCAGAAAGTCCGCCCCGGCATACACCTTCTCCTTCCAGCTCGTCGGATTCTCCTTACGGGTGTTGAACTGGTCGATGAGCGCGAGGTGGCTCTTCAGGTCCGCCCCCTCCGGCGCATAGACGAGCACCTCGGGCGACACGTCCTCGTACGTCCTGTTCTGGACGAGCGCGGCATGGAAGTGCCCCGGATCGATTGTTATGAACTGTATGGCGGCCATCATGATGTTTAGCATCTCTTTTCCTTTCTGTCCGGATCACCGCCAACGGCGATGGCTCCAGAGGTATTGTTCTGGGTATCGTCGGACCGCCTCCCCGAGACGGTCGTTCAAAAGCTGTGTGAACCCCTCGCGCCCCAACTCCTCCGAATAGCGCAACGGTGTGCCGCCGACAAGGCGGTAGCGGAACGGTGCAACCCGCACGAAGGAACCGACCACGATGGGATAGCCGTAGCGCTGCGCCAGACGCGTCGCCGTGGTGAAGGTCTTGGCCGGGCGGCCGAGGAACGTGAGAGGAAGGCCGCGCGCCGTGTGCTGGTCCATGAGAATCGTCATGGCCGCCTTTTCGTCAAACCACTGACGGATCACCGCCGAGGTGAATCCATGGTTCTTGTCGATGATGGTGACAGGTCCGCGGAAATGGTGCTTCTTCATCCAGCCCGCGACGAGACGGTTGTTCATCACGCGCGCGATGGCAATCATCGGCCGCGCAAACGAAAGCAGGTTGGTGGCTGCCTCCCACACGCCATGGTGGGCGGAGACGAGCAGAATCGGCGTGTCGGGCGTATCCAAAAGGAGCTTCACGGCATCCGGATGCCCTTCCGAAACATCCAGATGCTCGCGCCAGTTCTCGCGCGTGATCACATGCGGCACGCGCAGTGCCTCGCAGATATGCCCGATCAGATGCCCCCAGGCCGTGCGGGCGATGCGGTCCGCCTCCTTGGGATCCTCCGTGATGCCGGCCTTGAGGATATTGTCCACCGCAATGCGCCGCCGCTTCCGGAAAAGCGGATAGAAGGCACGCGCGAACGCGCTGCCCCAATCGTATGCATGGCGGTCAATCCAGTTCATTTCAGGAGCAGATCCATGAGTTCGCCGCCCTTCAGCGCCCCCAGCACGCCGTTCAGGGCCTCCGCCTCGCCATAGGCCGTCACAGCATCCGGCGTGTTACCGGGCTGATACACGGCGAACGGCACAGGCGTGCGCGTATGCTTTCCGAGGTGGAGCGGCACGGGATGGTCCGGCATCACGCAGTATGCCACCGAATCGCCGAGCGCGGACATCACGCGCCCGATCAGCCGGCTGTCGAAGTCCTCGATGGCCTTCAGCTTCAGGTCCAGCCGCTGTTCGTGCGACACCTCGTCCGTGGATTCGATGTGGACATACACGAAATCGTAGCCGTCCTGCAGCGCCTTGATCGCGGCATCGGCCTTCCCTTCGTAGTTCGTGTCGATGTAGCCGGTCGCGCCCGGCACCTTGATGACGTCTAGCCCCATCACACGCCCAAGACCATTGATGACGTCCACCGCGCTCACCACCGCGCCTCGGATGCCGTAGCGATCGGCGATCGAGTGGATGGCGCCGGCCTTGCCGCCACTCCACGGCCACACGCCGTTCGCCTGACGCCCCTTCAGGATCTCGGCGGCGCGGGCGATGATGTTCCGCAGCGTCGCCGCCGTGAGCTCACCCTCGGGCGACTTCGCGCGCGGAAGGTGGTCGGCGACGGGATTCCCGTGGTTGTCGTCCGGCTTGTCATAGGCGACGGCCGCGGAGAACTCCGGGCCGGAGAGGATAATGATGTTGCGGTAGGAGACGCCGGCATAGAACCGGATCTTGTCGGTACCGAGATGTTCGTTGAGGAGCGCGATCGCCTCCTTCTGCGCCGCCTCGCCGATATGCCCCGCCGAGAAGTCCTTCAGCGTGCCGTCATCGCCCACCGAAACGAGGTTCATGCGGAAGGCAACATCGTCCGGACCGAGCTTCAGCCCCATGGAAGCCGCCTCCAACGGTCCGCGTCCGCAAAGTTCCGTCGCCAGGTCGCCGCCCATGACGGACATGTTCGCCACGTCCGACGAGGTCGGAAACCCTTCCGGCAGCGTGAGGAACGTGCCGCAGCGGCCCTCGCGGGCGATCTTGTCCATCCACGGCGTGGAAGCCGCCTCTATTGGCGTCTTGCCGCCCAACGATTCAATCGGCTCATCGGCCATGCCGTCGCCGAGGAAAAGAACGGTCTTGAACGGTTTCATATCACTTGTCCAACCAGGCCTTCGTAAGCTCCGTGACGCGCGGAAACTCCAGTTTCGGCATCACGACCGGCTGCCACTTGATGGGGGGAGGCGCATCCGGCGGGACGAACTGCACGGATTTCTCCATCGCCGTGATCACGGCCACCGAACGCAACCCCTCCTCGGCGGTCATGCCGAGGATCCGTCCGCTCTTCGCCCGCGACTTCTTCGTCTTGCCCTGAAGAGACTCGGCGAAATCCGTATAGACGCGCGCCAGCGCCTCAACGTAGGCCGCGTTGGCGCCGTAAGGTTTTTCCTCCACGGCGGCCTCGCCGGAGGCGGTGCTGTCCTTCAGCTCCTTGCGCTTCCCGGCGTTGTCGAGAATCACCAAGGTGCCCGGCTCGCACTGCCGCCAGATGAGCGAACCCTTGTCACCCGTGATCTCGAACATAAGCCCCTCGTTGTGTCCGGTCGCGATCTGCGACATCATGAAGGTGCCGCCGATGCCCTGCTTCGTGCGCACCAGCACCGTCGCGTCATCGGGGATGAGCCGCCCCGGCACGCACGCATGGGCCCCCACGCACACCTCCGTGATCTCAAGATCCGTCAGCCATTCCAGGACGAACTGGCAGTTGCCGCCGCAATCGTTCAGCACGCCGCCGACCCCATTACGTTTGCCGTCTACGCGCCAAAGCGCCTGCGTGTTCCCCTGGTTCTCGACGCGACGCGCCATCCAGCCGGACTGCATCGAGAAGTAGAACCGACGAATCGTGCCGATGATGCCCTTCTTGAGCAGCTCCTTCGCCTTCACAAGCTGCGAATAGGCCGGATAGACCATCGCGATGCGGTAGGGAACCTTCGTCGCCCGCTGCTTGCGCACAAGGTTCGCCGCCTCGTCAAGATTCGACGTAAACGGCTTTTCGCCGAGAATCGGTACACCGCTGTCCATGGCCGTCATGGCAATCGGATAGTGCATCGTGTTCGGCAGGATCGCCGCCGCAAAGAGGATCCGCTGATCGGGTTTCAATGTTTTCTCGCGCCGCAGGAAATCGCGATAAGAGAGAAAAAGATCGTCAACATTCAACTTATAGGGCTTGATGAAATCATAAGACGCCTGCTTGCTGGTGCCAAACGATCCACCGACAATCTTCAGATTGCCGACCTTCTCGATCGCCTGACGGTGAACGCCGCCCATAAAAGACTTCATGCCACCACCGATCATGCCAATTCTAATACTTTTTTCCTCTGCCATATCGATTAAAACTCCTTTGTTCAATTGGTTGGAAGTTTATCAAATTCCCGTCTCAGAATCAAGCAAAAAGTGCCCAGACCCTTTTTAGACGGGATTCTTCACAACCAGAGAAGCGTCAGAGAACCGATGCACCGGCCAGCAACCGCTTGACTTCGGCGAGGGCGCGGCCACGGTGGGAAATGGCGTTCTTTTCGTCTGCGGTCAGCTCGGCGAAGGACTTGTCGTAGCCGTCCGGCACAAAAAGCGGGTCATAGCCGAAGCCGCCCGCGCCCGATGCCGCCTGCGCAATCGTGCCGTAGCACCGCCCTTCGACCACATGCTCCCTCCCCTGCGGATCGACGAGCGCCACGCAACAGGTGAAATGCGCGCGGCGGTCGGTCTTCCCCGCAAGGTTCTTCAGCAGCAAAGCATTGTTCGCCGGGGTGTTGGTCGGTTCGCCCGCATAGCGCGCACTACGCACGCCCGGTTCACCGCCCAGCGCCTCCACCTCAAGCCCCGAATCATCCGCCATCACCCAACACCCCTCGTGCAGGGCGGCGATGGCGCGCGCCTTGATCAGCGCGTTGCCGGCAAAGTCGGGCGCCGTCTCTTCGACATCGGGATCTTCCGCGCACACCGTGAAGTCCGGCAGGATCTCACCGATCTCCCTCAACTTGTGTGGATTATGCGTCGCAACAAACAGTTTCATACGCACAACCCTGTGTCTTCCGGAACGCCCAGGACGAGATTCATGTTCTGGATCGCCGCGCCAGAAGCGCCTTTGCCGAGATTGTCGAACCGCGAGACAAGCAGAATGCGCTCTTCGTTTCCATAGACGGACACCTCCAGCGTATCAAGCCCGCTCAGCTTCGCCGAGGAGAGGAACCCTTCCTCGTCAGCGTTCTCGATGAACCGCACGAGTCCCTGGGCGTAGGTCTCATGGTACACGCGCTTCACGTCTTCGACGGTCCCCTTCAAGTCTTTCGCGAACACCGGCACCGTCGTCTCCATGCCGGAATAGTGCGGCACCACGATCGGCGAAAATGCCGGCGCGGTCGTCAGCCCACACACCTTCACAATCTCCGGCAGATGCTTGTGCTTCTGCCCAAGCGCATACTGCCGTCCGCCAAGGTAAAGGGTTGAGGGCGAAGGGAATCCCACCTTCTCTTCATAGTCGGCAATCATCTTCTTGCCGCCACCGGAGTAACCCGTGAGCGAGAATGCGGCAAGAGCGACATCCGGCGCGAGCAGTCCCGCGCGCATAAGCGGCTCAATGAGCGCGATGAACCCCGTGGCATGGCAACCGGGATTGGCGATCCGTTTCGCCGATTGGATCCGCGCGCGATAACCGGTCAGTTCCGGGAAGCCATACGCCCAGCCCTCCACCGTCCGGTGCGCGGTCGAGGTATCGATCACCACGGTATCGGGATTCTCCACGAGCGCAACGGCTTCGATCGCCGCGGCGTCCGGCAGACACAGAAACGCCACGTCGGCGGCGTTCAGCGCCGCACGCCGCGCCTCCACGTCCTTGCGCACGTTGTCCGGCAGCACCACAACCTCAAGGTCGTCGCGCGCGGCGAGCCGTTCCCGAATGCGAAGCCCCGTCGTTCCTGCAGATCCGTCGATGAATACCTTTTTCATGTCGTTAGCCGTTAGTTGTTAGTGGATAGTGGCTAGATTAAATTGGAAACTCCAAACTCTAAACTCTAAACTAGAAACTCTAAACTCAAATTCTTCCTCCCCGCAGCTTCTCCAGCGCCGCCACACGATCCTCAAGCGAGGGATGCGTCGCGAAGAGACTGGCTTTGCGGATCTTCTTGGATTTCCCATCGCCGATGCCAAATGCCTGCAAAGACTTCGGCAGCGGTTCACCCGACAGAAGTCCGAGCCGATTGAGCGCATTGATCATCGGCTGCGGCGTGCCGAGAAGCTGCGCGCTCCCCGCATCGGCCGCGTATTCGCGCCGGCGCGAATAGGCGCACACCACGAGCGACGCGGCGAGACCAAGAAGGAACTGCATCAGATACACGACCAGCATGTAAATGCCGGAGGTTCCCCGGCGCCGCCGATCACCAAGGGCATTGTCCACCGCGTAGGCGATGATGCGCGAAAGGAACAGGACGACGGCGTTGAGCACACCCTGCACGAGCGTCAGCGTCACCATGTCGCCATTCACCACATGGCTCATCTCATGCCCCAGCACGGCCTCCAGCTCGGACCGGTCCATCTGCGCCAAGATCTGGTCGGAGACCGCCACGAGCGCGCTGTTCTTGAAGGCACCCGTCGCAAACGCATTCGGCGCCCCCCGATAGATCGCAACCTCCGGCGTCTTGACGTTCGCAATCCGCGCGAGCCGGTCAACCGTCGTGACGAGCCATCGCGCCTCTTCGCTCTCCGTGCCGTTCACCACCTGCGCGCCGGTGGACCACTTCGCCATCGACTTGGAAAGGAGCAGCGAAATGAAGGCGCCCCCCATGCCGAACACAAGTGCGAACATGCCCACGGCAAAGAGATCGATGCCTTCGCCGTACAGCGATTCGCGCACCTCTGGTCCCGCCAAAGCCAGAATCACGTTCAGAACGATCGTGAGCATGAACATCACGGCCAGGTTGACAATCACAAAAAGCAGGATTCGTTTCATGAGCATCTCCAGTTTAGAGTTTCGGATTCGTCGCGCGGGCGGCGAGATAGCGGATCGCCCGCGAATAGGATCCGAAGCCGAGCCCCGCGAAGGTCGCGAGAGCGGCGGGCTTCACGAAAGAGACATGGCGGAACCGTTCGCGTTTCGCGGGATTCGTCAGGTGCACCTCCACCGTCGGCAGCCCCACCGCTTTGAGCGCATCCAAGATGGCGACAGACGTGTGCGTGTACGCGGCGGCATTCACCACTAACGCGTCGAACACGCCGCGTGCCGCCTGTATGCGATCCACGAGGGCCCCCTCGTGGTTCGACTGGAACACCTCCACTTCCACGCCCGCATCGCGTGCAGACGCTTCGATGAACCGCACCAGGTCCGCGTATGTCCGGTTCCCGTAAAGCGCCGGTTCCCGCACCCCAAGCAGGTTCAGGTTCGACCCATTTATCACCAGTATCTTCATTCTTCTTTCCACCTTCACTAACCACTCCCACTCTAAACTGGAAACTCGAAACTCTAAACTAACCACTAACCACTAGCCACTAACCACTAATCACTAACCACTAATACAACTTCTCATACTCGCCCTTCTGCACGCGCTTGAGCGCATGGAAGCCCGCACGCTTGGCGCGGTAGTTGAGATCCGTGCGCGAGTGACCGAGCGCCGGCGCCTGAATGACGCGCATCACCGGCGCGCCGCAGTCGGGGCATTTCTCCAGTTTCGGCTCTTTCAGGGACTGCGAAATCTCGAAGCCGTTGCGACATCGCGCACAGCCCCCTTCCTTCGCCTCATAGACATACAGCGGCATGGCATCAACCGAGTGCGGCGACGATCGCCGCCGCCGCCTCGGCAGGCGGTACGATCTTCATCTGCGACTTGTCTTCGGCGCGGCGCTTCACCTCCACGCCGCCCTTCTCGAGTCCCCGCTTGCCGACGACGGCGCGCACGGTGAACCCGATCAGGTCCGCATCCTTAAACTTCACGCCCGGACGCTCCGCGCGGTCATCCACGATCACGTCCACGCCCTGCAACTCAAGCTGCGATTCAAGCTCCTCCGCGATCTTCACGACCTCGGCATCGTCCGGATCGAGGAGATCGATCACCACCTGATACGGCGCGATCGACGCGGGCCAGATGATGCCGTCCTTGTCGTGGCTCTGCTCGATCACCGCCTGCAACGTGCGCGTCACGCCCACGCCGTAGCAGCCCATGATGCAGAGCTTCTCGTCGGCGGTCTCGCTCTTGTAAACGGTATGGAACGCCTGGGTGTACTTCGTGCCGAGCTTGAACACCTGACCGACCTCAATGCCGCGCTTCAGCTCCATCGGCTTGCCGCACTTCGGGCAGAGGTCGCCCGCGCCGCAGACGATCAGGTCGGCGAAGTCCGCATCGGCGATCTTCACGTCACGCGTGAAGTCCACGTCCTTGAGGTGGTAGTCGTCCTTGTTCGCGCCGACGATGCGACCCTTCGCGCCGCGGAGCGACTGGTCGGCGATGATGCGCAGCGAGGCATCCGCCGGCTTCACCGGCCCCACGGAACCCGCGTTCGCGCCGGTGGCGTCGAGCACCATCGCGTTGTTCGCGAGCTCCACCTTCTTCGCGCCAAGGAAGCGCTTCACCTTCACGTCGTTCACGTCGCGGTCGCCCGGCACGCACACCATCACCGGCTTGCCGTCCACATCGTACACGAGCGACTTCACGAACGCCGAACCCGGCACACCCATGAACGCGGACACCTGATCGATCGTCTTCGCGCCGGGCGTGTGAATCTCGGTGGGCAAGGGAAATTCACCGGCAGCTTCAGCGGCGGTGAACTTGCGCTCGGCCCGCTCGAGGTTGGCGGCGTAGCCGCAGACCGGGCAGCACGCGATGCCGTCCTCGCCCGCATCGGCGAGCGCATGGAACTCGTGGGTCATGCTGTCGCCCATGTCGCCACCATCCGCCTGCACGGGCGTGGCCTTGAGGCCGCAGCGCGCGAAGATGCGTTCGTAGGCATGGTACATGGTCCAGTAGCTCTTGTCCGCCGCCTCGGCATCCACGTCGAAGCTGTAGGCGTCCTTCATGATGAATTCCTTCGAGCGCATGAGGCCGAAGCGCGGCCGCGTCTCATCGCGGAACTTCGTCTGGATCTGATACACGGTGACGGGAAGCTGGCGGTAGGAGGAGATTGCGTTCGTCATGAGGTCCGTGACCTCCTCTTCGGCGGTGGGACCCATCGCCATCTCGTGCTCGGCGCGGTCGCGGAGGCGGAACATGTTCGCGCCCATCGTATCCCAGCGGCCCGTCTTCTGCCACAGCTCGGCCGGCTGGAGCGCCGGCATGAGGATCTCGATCGCGCCGGCGGCGTCCATCTCCTCACGCACGATCTGCTCGATCTTGCGGAGCGTACGCATGCCGAGCGGCATGAACGTGAAGAGCCCCGACGCAGTCTTGCGGCAGATGCCGGCGCGCACAAGCAGCTTGTGCGAATCAATCTCCGCGTCCTGCGGATCTTCCCTCAAGGTCTGGATGAATGTCTTGGTCCACTTCATTTTTCTCTCCAAATTTTTGACCGCAAATTATACCACAAAAAAAAGAACTTGCCCGCCGATCGGCACGGGCAAGTTCCAGCGGCTTTGGGAACCGCATGAAGAAGATTACTTCTTAGCAGCCTTCTTCGCAGGAGCCTTCTTGGCCGGCGCCTTCTTCGCAGGAGCCTTCTTCGCGGGCGCCTTCTTCGCAGGGGCCTTCTTGGCGCACTTCTTCGCGCAGCACTTCTTGGCCGGCGCCTTCTTGGCGGGGGCCTTCTTAGCAGCAACCTTCTTGGTAGCCATTTGTTTCATCCTTTTTTTGTTGTTGACTCACGGCCACGCCGTTCATCGGCGCAATTACCGTTCATCTGGGTGCGTATGATACACATTTCAGATTCAGATGCAAGTGTTTTCTTTAAAATTTTTTAAAAAAATTTCACGCCCAAAAAACAGCGTTCCCTTCCTCAAGCAACACGCAAAGAACAACCCATCCATTTCGCGATGCCATGATTACGGCTCACACACACATCAACCACTCGTCACTAACCACTAATCACTAGCCACTAACCACTCACTTCATGCTCGGCAGCACGATGCCGCGCAAGATGATTTTCTGGCAGAAGAGAAACACGAGCGCCGTCGGAATCGAGACGATCACGAAGCCCGCCATCACGCACCACGGCTGTCCCGCCATCTCCTGGCTCATCTGGTACATCCACACGGCGATCGTCCACTGCGACTCCTTCTGGCAGACGAGGAACGCCCACTCCCACGAGTTGTACGCCGCGACGAAATGGTTGAGCGCGTTCACCGCCAGGATCGGCGTTGTCATCGGCAGCGTGATTTTCGCGAACACCGTCCACTCGCCTGCACCGTCGATCGCCGCCGCTTCGTAGAGTTCGCGCGGCAGCGCATCGAAGAATCCCTTCAGGATGAAGATGCTCATGCCGCTCGCGACCGTCGGCAGCACGAGCGCGGCCAGCGTATTGAGGAGACCAAGATCACGGATGAGCAGAAAGCCGGGGATCGCCGTCACCGCCGCGGGGAAGGCCATCGTCGCGAGCAGGAAGAGAATCACGCGCTCGGTCCCCCTCATGCGGAATCGCGACAGCGCATATGCCGCGAGCGGATTCACGATGAGCGACGCGAGAACGGAAAACAGCACGAGCAGCACGGTGTTGAAGAACGCGCGTCCGCGCAGGAAGAGATACTGTCCGACAAGTCGGTAGTTGGCGAGCGCACCGAGAAAGAAATCGCGTCGGCCATGATCGACGAACTGCACGGCGAGTGCTTTGCGCAAGTCGGCGGTCGTCGATAGTTGATAGTTGGTAGTTGGTAGTTGGTAGTTGGTGGTCGATCCGTAATCAACCGTGACCGGGATGGTGCGGCACACGTAGTCGCCGCGCTCGACCATACGCTTGCGGTAGAAGTCCTTGAACCGGCACCAGAGATCGTACTTCTCGTCGCCGACGGGCGGCGTCCAGTCCGCGCGCGCAACCGGCAGGTGCA
>CACZCD010000057.1 GCA_902779565.1 uncultured bacterium
GCGGCCTCCTCGCCGAAGCCCATCTCCTTGAGCTTGGGGTTGCCGACCATCATGTCGCGCATGATGATCGCCATCTTCACGACATACTCCCAGTCGCGATCCTTCGATTCACGGCTCTTCTGGATCGCCTTCGGGTTGTAGTCCTTCCCCTCCTTGCACCATTTCTTCGTCCAGGCGAGCGCCTTCGCGTACTCGTCCTTGTCGTAGATGCCCTCGGCGATGCGACGCTCGATCTCGCACATGTCCATGTTCTCGGGCCTCATCCCGAGATAGTCCTGGAAGAAATCGACGTTCACGAACGCCCCCGCGATGCCCATCGCCGAGGTGCCGACGGAGAGATAGCTCTTGCCCTTCATCATCGCGACGGCCAGCCCCGCCTTCACGAAACGGAGGATCTTCTCCTTCACGTCCGCCGGAACGGTCGTATCCGTCGCATCCTGCACCTCACGCCCGTAGATGCCGTAGGCCGGCATGCCGCGCTGCGCATAGCCGGCGAGCATGCAGGCGAGATACACGGCGCCGGGACGCTCCGTGCCGTTGAAGCCCCACACCGCCTTCGGCATCTCGGGATCGGCATCCATCGTCTCGGTACCGTAGCACCAGCACGGCGTCACGGAGAGCGACACGCCCACGTTGTTTTCGCGGAATTTCTTCGCGCACTGCTCCGCCTCGTACACGCCGCCGATGGTTGTATCGGCGATCACGCATTCGACGGGCGAGCCGTCGGGATAGCGCAGATTGGACGAGATCAGCTTCGCCGCCGTCTCGGCCATCTTCATCGTCTGCACCTCAAGCGACTCGCGCACGCCGCGCCGCCGCCCGTCAATGATCGGGCGGATCCCCACCTTCGGGAATCCGTTCATGTTCCAGACTGTCTGTGTATTCATATCATCCTTTCCTTTCCACTTTTCAACCTTTCAACTTTTCAACCTTTTCACTACGGAAGATGAGTGCGTATGCAAGCACCACAGCGAAACATATCGCCGGCACGATGAAACTGGCACGGAGCGACATCTGCGACAGCTTGAGGTTCGTATCCCATTCGGACGCGAACATCGGCACGAGACGCGTCCACACGCTCGACGCATCGCCAATGATCGCCGCCATCCACGGCGTAAGCAGCGCGCCGCCGACGATCGCCATGATCAACCCCGCCGCGCCAATCTTGTGGGCGCGCGGATCGATGCCGCCGAGTGCCAGGCCGTAGATCGTGGGGAACATGAGCGACATGAAGCCGCTCATCGCGATGAGACAGAGGATATTTCCGGCGAACGGCAGTCCGCCCGCCGTGAAAAGCACCCGCGTGGGCAGATACATCACGCCGAACGAACACAGCACGGCGGCGGCGGCAAACAGCGCCATCAGCCGCGCCGGATCGACATACTTCATGGCGAACGTGGCGACCCACCGGCAGACGATGAACGCGACAATGGCGATCAGGTAGTAGGTGGCGCCCTCCTTCGGCGAAACGCCCAACTCCTTCTGGCAATAGACGTTCATCCACGTCCATGCCGCAATCTGCACCCCCACATAGAAGACCTGCGCCACCACGCCAAGATACCAGCGCGGCGAATGCGCGAGGATCGAGAGGATCGCGCGGAAGTCCGTACGCCCTGTTTCGGCGGCATCCGCTTCGGTGCGCTTCGAGAAAAAGAAGAAGAACCAAATGAGCGCGGCGATTGCGCAGAGCCCCACATACGGCACGCACACCCAGAAGAGCTCCCGGTTCATGATCGCCTTCAGCGCCTCGGGCGCCATCGCCGCACGCTCGTCGGCCGTCGCGGGGTGGAGATTCGCGAGGATGAGCTGCTGGGCGAGCAGGATGCCCGCCAGCGAACCGACGGGATTGAACATCTGCGCGAAGTTGAGCCGACGCACCGCAGTCTCCGGCGACCCCAGCGCGAGCACATAGGGGTTGCACGTCGTCTCCAAGACGGCGCACCCGCCCGCTACGATGAAGATGCCTGCGATGTAGAGCCAGAAGCTCTGCGCGACGCAGGCCGGCACGTACAGGAGCGCACCCAGAACATACACACCCAGCCCCACGAGCACACCAAAGCGGTAGCCCGCCTTCTGAACGAGCAGGGACGCGAAGAGCGCCACCACAGAATACGCCCCGTAGAACGAGATCTGCACATATCCCGCCGTTGATTGGCTCGTCATGAAGATCTTCTGGAACGCCGGAACGAGATTGTCCGTCATGTTGTTCAGCACGCCCCAGAGCGCAAAGCAGCTCACAAGCGCGGCGAAGATGGGCAGATAACGACGCGGAACGACAGGATTTGTCATGGCATCAACCTCATGCGGAGTTCAGGCGAAAGCGATTCCACCCAACGTTCAGCGGCGATTTTGCCGCGCAGGATGGCGCGCGTGACGTGACGAAGCCGCGCCATGAAGATGTCATGGAGGTCGGGCTGAAGCAACACGTCCGGAGGATTCGTGCGCAGGATGCGGTCGGTCCAGTTGTTCTCGACGATGCGGCATGTCTGGGTGAAGATCGTCCAGAGCGACGGCATCTTCTTCGGCGAGTATTCGGCCTGCAGCGGCTGACCGAGGTTCACATCCACCGCGATCACATAGTCCGCACCCATCTGGCGGCAGGCGTTGATCGGAAGCGGGTTGTCGAGTCCGCCATCCGCGATCCAACGTCCGTCTCGCGCCACCGGCTTGAAGAGTCCCTGAACAGCCATGGAAGCGAAGGTCCCTTCAACAAGATCCCCCGTGGAGATCGGATACTCCTTGCCGTTCATCATGTCCATGGCCACGGCGGTGAATGGAATCTCGCAGTCTTCAAAGCGGATGTTCCCGATGCGCTTGCGAAGCTCCTCCTTGATGCGCTTGCCGGTGAGATAGCCGCCGCGCCATGGCAGGGAGAACTCGAAGAACATGCGAAACATCTTCCACCAGTTGATCCGGCGAAAGAAGTCCTCGAATACGTCCAGCTTCCCCGCCGCGAGCGCCGCGCCGATCACGCTCCCGGAAGAGGAGCCGGACACGCAGGAGATCTTCACGCCGTACTTCATCAGCGTGCGGATCACGCCGAAGTGCGCCATGCCGCGCACGCCGCCGGAACCCAATGCCAGACCTACCTTGAACTTCTCCGCCATTGACTCAGTTTCCAGTTTCCAGTTTCCAGTTTAGAGTTTCCAGTTTGCCATTTCCATTTAATTTTAAACTCCAAACTCTAAACTCCAAACTCTAAACTCCAAACTCTAAACTTCCTCACTTCTCCCACCCAAGGCGCAGTGCTGCCGCGCTGATGCGCTTGCGCGTGCCGCACTTCTGCGGCACCACGCCGGCACGGATGAGGATATCGAGCGTTTCGCGCAACTTGAGAAGTTCCGTCTTTTTCGCGGCCCATTCCGCGTCGGTCATCTTGTCGAGCACATCGTGGAACGCGTTGGCGGTCTCCTGCCACGCCTTTTCGTATGCTCCTTCGCGTGCATAGCCGATCACCTCGCCAAGCGCCTCCATGTTTTCGATGGTCGGCTTTACGGGTTTCTCGATCTTCGCGAAAAGCTGAGCCGCCGTCTTGCGACGGAGCGCCATCACGGCATTCTCATCGGCGGCGGGACCGCCATGCGTCACGTTTGCGTAGCGGGACGGAATCTCGCGAATCCAGATGTTGCGGAAGCGTACGGGATTCCCGTGGTCTTGAAGCTGCAGCGGAAGGCGCGTCGCGTGTGGCGCGAGCGGGCGGCGCTTGCGGTGCGTGGTCAGACCCTCCATCTCCCAATGATCCTGCACCAGCACGCCGTTGTGGAACACGGTGAGGCTACCGGGATGCACCATCTTGAGTCCGTCCCACACGGGCTGGTGGAACACGATGTCGTACGTCTGCCACACGCCCGGCGCACGCGAGGCGTTCACGAGCGGCGGATTCTCGGCGTACACGGCAGCTGCTTGCCCGTCGGCGTAGTTAGGGTTCGGGTTCGGATCCTTCGCCGGATCGGTCTCGAACGAATCCAGCACCTGCACCTCATAGCTGCCCATCAGGAATACGCCGGAGTTTCCGCGCCCCTGACCGACGCCCTCAACCTTGACCGGCGCCGACCATTCAAGGTGGAGCTGGCAATCGCCGAAGGACTGCTTTGTAGCGATGTACCCCGCCCGCTTCACGGACTCAAGCACGCCATCCACGAACTTCCACTGGGTTGGTCCGCCATCCTTGGCGCTGCACCAGTTCTTCTCAAACGTCTCCTTCGTCCCGTCGAAAAGGATGATGGCGTCGCTCGGCGGCATTCCGGCCTCCGCCGTGATCTTCACGGGGTTGGGACGGTTCCGGTCATGCACGCACCAGGCGTGCTTGGCATCCGGCAGATCGCCATAGACGCCTGCGAAAATCGGCGCTGCGGCAAGGGCCGCGGCGGCGGAGAAGATTTTTGTCTTTTTCATGTGTCGAATTATACCACAAAGCGGGCTTTATGGCATCATCGCCGAGGCGATCTCACCGCTATCCGCCGTCAGTGGACGGGGCGAAGATGACGCTCCAGGAACCGGTAGCCGGCCTCAAGCGCATCCGGCGGCGGACGGTGCCCCGTCGCATGGTTGAGCAGCACGGCGTTTTCCGGATGGGATCGATAGGCGGCGGCGCGCGCAATGACATCCTGTGCGGGCGCGCCATCATACAGTCCGGCAATCAGCATGAACGGCTTTCCGCCGGCATAGTCCAAAAGCTCGGCATGGGTATGCCCCGCCGCCTTCATCGTCTCGACCCGATCCCCCCAGTACCAGATGTCCTTCCAGTTCGTACTGTCCCACACGATTCCCCAGTCGCTCGTGACCATGACCTTGATGCGGGGATCGAGACACCCCGTGTAGAACGCCATCTTGCCGCCCAGCGAATGGCCAATGATGCCGATCCGTCCGGCATCCACGCGCGAATCATCCGTCAGCAGATCGACCACCAACCGCGTATCGGCCACCAGTTTCCCGACACCGGTCCATTCCGGCCAGTCGCGCTGCAATGCCGTCCCCGAAAGACGCCAACGCGAAAAGTCCGCGCGCGGCAGATCGCAGTCCTTTAGGTAGGTGAGGTGGTAGGCATCCGCCGAGGCCGCGATGAATCCGCGCTGCGCCAGATCCTTCAGCATCGAGATCTTCTCGAACTTCGGAAACTTTTCGCCCGTCTCCGGATCGAACCCCAGCATAGACTCGGGGTAATAGAACGGCACCACCACGGCGGGGAGCCGCCCTTCCCGCTTCTTCGGCAGAGACACAAACACGCGCTGCGAGGTACCGGGACCGTTCGCCTGCCGGTAGCACTCCACGTCGTAATCATCAAATCGCCAGGTCTTCATATGTTCGACCTTGCGTTCAAACGCATAGCGTGCGGGAACGGCAAGGGCCGTCGCCCAATCGCGATGCAACCCTGCAAACGGTTCCGCCGATGCGGCCGACTCCGCCATCGTGCGCGCGGGAAGCAGATCGCACCAATCATAGTGTAGAAGCGCCCCCTGCACGGCGGCGGCATAGTCATAAAAGCCACGCGAACGGACCGATTCGCGCCAGGAGAGCGGCGGATCGACCGTCTTCACGCCCGCAAACGCTTCAGGATCGGCGGCGAAGGCATGCGCCGCCGCCACCGCTGTGCGTCCATACGCGACCACGGCGGGCGCTTGGCCGTAGCGAGTCTTCAGGTCGCGTGCCAGCGCAACGATTTCGCCGGCGCGACGTCCAACGAGCGAAGAACCGACGAGATAAAGCATCTTGGCGATCTCTTCGTCATCGTGGGGATTGTTGTAGTGGTGGCGCGTGCCGCCGATTTCGCCCGTGGCGATCACATCCGCCACCAGCACCGGACGCCCCTCGTCTATCAGCCGCTTCACCGCCGCGAGCCGTTTCACGCGGTTCTCATCGCCCACAACCAGCGCCGGCGCCCCCTGGACCTGAGACGGCACAAGTTCAACAACCGGCACGCGGTATCCGTCGGCCGCAAACGCCGCCCGCACTACTTTCACGCTACCGGTCTCAACCGATGAAATCACCGTGCGCGACCCGAGCCGCCGCTCATCAACATCGGCCAGACGACGGACGAGCGCCGCTCGTTCCGCCCTCGAAAGGGACGTGCGCGCCACCTCTGCGGACGCCATCTCCTCCTGAAGATAGGCGTACGCGCTCTTGAACCCCGGCTCATTCCTCACGTGCCCCGTCTTGGTGACGAGAGCTTCGCCAACGGGCAGACCGCAATCCTCATCCGCCGCCGAAAGATCGATCTTCTCCCCGCGCAGCTGCCCAGCGAGGAACGTGGCCGTCTCCCGCATGCTGGGTTCACAGTAGCCGTGCGGCCCCGCCAGATCGAACATCGAATACCGTCCCCATCCAAAACGCGCGTCCAATGCCGACGCGAGGCGAAACGTCTCGCGCGTGCCGGTGAACGGAATGATGTCGCTCCAGCGCGCCAACATCAAGACCGGCCGACCGCCGAGCAAGAGATAGCCCGCATGATTCAGTCCCTCCCGCAGCTGGGCAAAGATGAGCTGCTCCGAATCGGCTAGCAACCGCCAGGCCGTCTGTTCGCGGAGATTTGAGAGAAAGCAGCTTGAGGCCGTCGCCTTGATACGATCGTCAAGCGCCGACAGCATGATGCTCTGCGTGCCGCCACCGGAGTTGCCGAGCGCGCCGTAACCGTCATGGCGAAGGTCATCGCGCGAATCGAGATAGTCGAGCGCCCGGATGGCGTCCCACATCTCAAACGCGGCCAGACCGTGCCCCAGAAGCATCGCGTTCACACCCAGGCGCAAATGCGCGGCCGTCGTCTTGCCATCGCAATCCTCTTCGCACTGGAACCGTTCCCCCTGCCCAAGCGGATCGATCACCAGCACGGCGATACCGCATTTTGCGGAAAGCACCGCCACGCGCTGGTACTTGGGCGCATTCTTCCCGATTGGAGAATGGCCGCACACCTCCAACGCGGCGGGATAGGGCGCCGCAAAGCGCACATCCTCCGGCACATAGAGATTTCCCGTCACATAGGCTCCCGGACGGCTCTCGAAAAGAATCTTCTCGATCCGATAGTTGCTTCGCCGCACGACACCCGTCACCTTTGCGTTCAACGGCGTACGCGCCGGAAATCCGCCGATGCAGGCAACCATCCGCTCGCGCACGGTGCGGCGGCGAGCATCAAACGCCGCCACCGACTCCACGTGGCGCCACGCCTCGTCGGCGGAAACATCCAGATCGAAGAGCCGCCGGTAGATCGCGCCCCAGGAGGAAAGCTCCGCATCCTCTTCGAGAACCGGCTGTTTCAGAAGGTCGGATAGACCTTCCGAAGAGAGCGAACCGAGACCAAAAGCCGAAAACGAAAGAGACACCAGAACGGCGAACAGCAACCGAGACATTCTACCGACTGGAAGCGGAGCGACCATATCAGTCAAGGGTCACGCCCATCAGGTTCAGCACGCGGTCGAGATCGTCGTTGCTCTGGAAATCGATTTCCAGCACGCCTTTGGTGTGCTTGCCGTTCGCGTGCTTCACCCCGCTCATGAGACGCACGGCGCAGCCGAGATGCCGATGCAACACGTCCACAAGGTTGCGCACGTAGGCGTCCGGCAGGTCCGGCAAACCGCGCTTCGGCTCGACGGCCGGCTGATTCATGCGCTTGATGCGCTTCTCAAGGTCCCGGACGGTGAACGAACGCTCCACGCACTCGCGGGCGAGAAGCGTCCGGTCGCGCTCGCCCTCCACCGAGAGCAGCACCTTCGCGTGGCCAACCGAAAGGATATCCCGCGCCAGCAATTGCTTCACCTCGTCCGGAAGCTCCAGCAGACGAAGGGAGTTCGCCACCGCTGGACGGCTCTTGCCGACGCGCTCCGCGAGATCTTCCTGCGTGATGCCGAACTGCTCCTTGAGCAGACGGTACCCCTCCGCCTCTTCGATGGCGTTGAGATCGCGCCGCTGGATATTCTCGACAAGCCCCATCTCGGCGGCCTTGCGGTCACCGGCATTGACAAGGATGACCGGAATCTTGTGCAGGCCCGCCATGATCGCAGCGCGCGTACGGCGTTCGCCGGTGATCAGCTGGTACTTGCCGTTTGCGAGGCGGCGCACGACCGGCGGCTGGACGATTCCGTTGGCTCGGATCGAATCGCAAAGCTCCTTGAGGGAATCCTGGTCAAAGTCGGCACGCGCCTGCCACGGGCTGCGCTCAATATCCAGCGCCACAACCTCCACCACGGCGCTCCCGGCCGGGGCGGAGGGGATGGTCGGCGACACGGCGACCGACCGGGTGAGAATGTCGACGGGAGCCGTCTTGGGTGGCGGCGTACTGAGAAGAGAACTCACACCACCGCCGCCGAGCGCACCGGCACCGCGGGCACCGAGCCCCCCCTTCTTGATCTCTTTGCGCGTCGGCGGCTTGCCGCCGGACGACTTCTTCAGGAAAGGACTCGATTCCTTCTTCATCTCATCACCCTCTACCAACTCTCAACACTCAACTCGCAACCTTCAACCGATCACAGTTCCCTGATGAAGATGTTGCGGAATTCAAGCGGATCGCCGTGACACTGCAACTCAACCTGCTCAACCGGGAAGATCGGCTGCGAACGGTCCCAGTAGTTTTCGAGCGTCGTGTTATCGACAACCGTCTTGCCGTTGAGACGCACGGTCACCTTCTCGCCGACCATCTTGATGTAGAAGCGGTTCCAGTCGCCCGGCAGCTTGTCGGCGATGCACAGCGCCTTGTCGGGATTCTTCTTGTTGTTGTAGAGGCCGCCGGAGCCGATGTCCCACTGGTTGTGGGCATCCCAGATCTGCACCTGCGGCGCACCGCGCAGATAGAGTCCGCTGTCGCCCTGAACGGACAAGATGCGCCAATCGACATACATTTCGAAGTCCTTGTAGTCCTTGACCGTGGCGAGCGAATAGCCGCCCTCCAAGCCGTCGAAGAAGAGCGCCCCGTTGCGGATGGACCAGTGGTCGCGCATCTGGCCGTCGGCGATCTTCTGCATAGCGGCGCGCTTCTCGGGCGTCGCGGCCTGGCGCACCTTCGGATTATCGAACTTCTCCACGGTGGTCACGCCCTTCCAGTTGGCGAGACTCTGGCCGTCGAAGAGGCGGGTGAAGCCGGCAAGCTCCTTGTTGAGGCAGGGGCAGACCTTGTCGAGCGAGGCGTCGGAGGGCAGTTCCTTGACGCGGATGTTGCGCCACATCACGTGCGAACCGTGGCCGAGCCAGCCGATGCGGCCCTTCTTGTTGTGGAGACCGGGGTGCTTCTTGCCATCCATCGTGTCCGAACCGTCGCCCTTGAACTTGGAGACGTCCGCATCCGTGACGAGGATGCCGTTGAGGATCACCTGAACGCGGCTTCCGGCGACGCGCACCTCCTCGAAGTTCCACTCGCCGGCCTTCTTGAGGTAGCTGCCGCCGAGCGCGTAGTTCTTGGCCTTGCCCTTGGTCTGGTTGAAGTTGTCGCGGCGCGCCGGCACGATGCCATAGACCGATGCCGTGTACTGGTAGGGCTTGAGCAGGTCCTTCTTCGCCGCCGCGTCGTAGTACTTGCTGCCACCGTCGTCTAAAAGCTGCAGCTCGCACATGCCGTAGTAGGCCGCATCCTTGGCGGGATCCGTCATACGCAGACCGAGGCCGTTGTTGCCGTTCTCGGGCATGCAGAACTCGAAGCGCAGGATGAAGTTCTCGTATTCCTTCTCCGTGCAGAGGTTACCGGGCTGACCCTTGACGTGGCGTTCGGGAAAGCAGGACAGCACCTGAAACTCCTTATCGAGCTGGGTTCCGCGCATCTTGACCTTGATCGTCTCGACGCCATACATGCCGGTGGCACCCACCCAGCCCGAAAGATCCTTGCCGTTGAACAGCGAAACAAACCCTTCGTCGATATTCTCCGGATACGGCTTGTCACCGCACGCCGTCGGCTTGTTGATGTATCCACTGGTCACTTCGGGCGCAGCAATGCAGCCCATCAGTACCGTTCCAATCGCCATCAAGGCAATGTTTTTCATTTTGACTCCTTTAATTCTTTAAATGATGTGCGCATTATACCATAAAACCGCGAAGTTCTGCGCAGAGGAACTCAACGAATCGAAAAGACCGAGCCGCGGGGAATCATCCACACTGCATCCGCATCGCTGGCGATCTTGAATCGTCGCGTAAGCATCTCCCACGCGGGCGTGCCGGAGACACCTTCCGCCGCCGTAAAGACGGTCTGGCCCTCCGCCCCGGCGGGCAATGTGCCGCGGGCAGAGCGCACCGCCATCGACGACGGCAGCGCAAGCGCCCCCGTTAGGGCGAACGGCACGGTTTTGCCGTTGGACATGCCGACGGAAAGAAGCGCCCCCTCCTCAAAGGTAAGGTTCTCCGCCGTCAGTCCGCCCGCAGCCGAAAGCGCAACGAGATTGTTCCAGTCGCCGCCCGCCGTCACCGTGGTGTTCGTGACCGAAACCGGAAGATTCGCGCGCGTCACGTGGAACCCGCAGTTCGTGCCGGCCAGCGTGTACGCCGCAACCGAGAGCGCCGCCAGGGCCGAGTTCGTCACGGAGTACGGTCTGCCCTTGTCGTACCCTTTCCAGTTCCAGTACGGCAGGCAGGTATCGTAATCATACACATACGCCGCCTCCGGAACCGTCACGCGCGTCCCGTCGCCCTCTATCCGCAGCGAGAAGCCGTCCGGCACGGAGTTCATCACCAACTCCTTACCGCCCTTCACGGTGAGGCAACCATGCCCATACCACTCCGCCTCGTCCAAGCCCGGCGGCACGTTGGCGACGGAATCGCCCGGTAGATCCGTGAGGTCGAGAATGCAGTTCTCGCCGAGGATCTGCGCGGCGATGCGCAGCATCCGCATCTGATAGTGCGAGCTGCCGTAGCAGGAGGACGGCATGTCGAAGATCGCCGGATCCGTGAAATTGGAGTTGAGCTTCAGCGTGCCGCCCGTCCAGACCAGGTGACCACGGGCCAGACGGTTCGTGGAACCCGTGCTGCCGGTGTGTCGCCAGAGCGCACAGCTGGTCTTGAGCGTGCCCGCCTCAAGATAGATTTCGCCGCAGGAAGTGAGCGCCCCCGGTCCTCCGAAATAGAGTCGAGAGGAGGTCGTCTCGAGGTTCAGGGTGCCACCCGTGATTTTCAGGAACACCCGGTTGTCCGTATAGCCAAGGCAGAAGGTGGAATTCACCGGAATCGTCACCGTGCCCCCCGTGCTGATCTCAAAGACGGGGTTCAATGTGGTCGCATCGTAGTTGCCGCCATCCTTCGGTCCTGTGAACAGGATCTTTGGCTGGACGCTTGTGCCGGGTGCCGAGGCGAACTCTAGCGAACCACCATCGCGAACACAAATATGACGGCCTGTCATCATCATCGACATACTGGCCCCATAAAGTTCACGCGCATAGATCGGTACGTAGTCCGAGGACGTTGACTGGATCTCAAACCTGTAAACGCCACCCGTGAAATGCGCGCAAGCGCCACGCGTGAGCGTAATCGTATCTCCGTACCCTGTATGGAATGAACCGCCACCCGCGAAAATCGTCGTCCCTGGCCCCAGCACCCACAAGCCGCGAACGTTGACCGTGGCCGTACTGGCCGAACCATACGACTTCGGAATCGCCACGCTACGCGGACCGGTGGCGACATTCGTACTGGCGACCACGCCCGCAACCGTGCCCGTCACGGACACGGAAATCGACTCGATGAACGAGTTGTCTGTGATGAGCACCGGCGACGCCACCGTTACGCCGTTGCGCATGAAGCGCAGGGTTCCGCCCGCAAGCGTCACCCGTGTCGCCGCCGTGAGGCCGTCGCCATACACCTGCAGCACCTCGTCCTGATTCACCACGATTTCACTGTCGGTCACGGTATCGTCCGTCACCACGAGATTGCTGATGGTACAGGTACCGGAACCATTCAGCGTGACCCGGCCCGGATCATACCCGTCCGCCGAAAGGAACCGCAACACCGCGCCATCCGCCACCACAAACGACGCCGCAGCCGGCATGGCCGCCATGGACGGCAGCGTGCAAGCGCCGCTCCGGATCTCAATGGTCGAGAACGTCGCATTGGTGGCCGGCTTCATCAGCACGACATCCTTGCCGGCACCGGGATCCATCGCAAGGGACTTTCCGCCGGCAATCGTGATCGGGAAGGAGCCGGGGCCGGAAAACTCAAGATCGACATCGGCCCCAAGCGTCAACGTCCCCGAAAGATACCACGCGGCTGGCGGGATGCGAACGGTGCCCGTCCCCGTCACAGCGAGGCTGGCGGAAACGTCACGCTCGTGATTCGTCGGCGCCAACTCGAGCGTGGCGCCATCCTGCAGCTCGAACGCGCTCGACGCACGGAGGAACGTACAGGAACCGCGAAGCGAACTCGTCGTCCCCGCGCCCGTCACGCGCAGAAGCGGGAGATCCCACTCCGCATCAACAAGCTTCATGTCCGCGCCGTTCTCGAGGATGACGAGGGGTGCCATCGTGATGGAGTCCATCAGGGGCTGCATCGTAGAGGAATGACCTTTGAAATAGCTCTTTTGCTTGCCGCCCGCCTGCCACATCTCGGCATCGCCGGAAAGCGTCAGCGACTTCGCATGGAGTCCAGCATAGTAGGTGCTCGAATCGGAATCGAACACCTTGGTGCGGCACCGGATACGCGCAGGATTCACAATCCGCACATCCACGTTCTGAAGCGCATTCGTATGGCAGAACCACACGGTGAGATGATCCTGCACCGTCCAGCTCGTCACAGATGGGTCGGCATCAAGATAGTCGTTGTGCATGTTGTACATCGCATTACCCGACACTGTATGGGTGTAGTTCTCGCAGGTGAACGAGAAGGCGGCGTTATTGCCGCTCGAAGGTCCCTTCCAGGTCTGGTTCTCCATCAGCTTGATGCGCCCCGCAAGTTTATGCACGTCGTTCCGCCCCATCGCAGCATTCGACCCGGCAATCGTCATCTCAAGCCCCGCCGCGCCGATCCTGAATCCACCCCCCGTCTCGAAATACTCGCCATCATAATGGGTCTCGAAGCGCAACCCGCGGACATCGAACCAGCCCTGCAGATTCGTCGTACCCGGCCACTTTCCGTTCGTCTCGTGGAGAAACACCATGTACGAACCAGCCATCCAGTTCGTGGGGTTGCCGTCCCGATCCCGGAAAATGGCACTTGGTGAAGGAAATTGCGTGTACGGAATCGTGAAGATCGTATCCTCCGGATAGACGAAGTCGGCAAACGCCGTCACCGATAAGATGCCCAATACGCAGATGCCAATAGAGATTCTGGTATTCATAGTGCTCCTTGTTTGTCTCATGCGCGAGTAAGATACCAAAAACGCCAGATTTTTCAAGCGGAAATTTGTTTTTCCTCAAACGGCGTATTCGGCGCAGGATTCCGCCGTTTCGTACACCCGCACGGCCTGTAGCCCGATGATGCGTGGCTTCAATGCGTTGAAGATCCACTGCGCCAGGTTCTCCGCCGTGGAGCGGAACGGCAGGGATGCAGCCCGCATGCCGTGCTTCATCACAACTGCCGCGATCTCAGATTCGGCGTCGCTCGTCTCGTCATAGATGAAGGCGTGGTCAAATCGCGAAAGGACCGTCTCCTCGCAGATGCGCTTCACGTCCTTGAAATCCATCACCATGTCCGCGCAATCGTCCGCCGCCTGACGCACGCTCACGTCCACGCGATAGGTGTGCCCATGAAGGTTCTTGCAAAGCCCTTTGTGGTTGGTGAGCACATGGGCGGCATCGAACTTGACTGATTTGGTTATCGTAAGCATTTGTTCTGGCTGTGGAAAAGTGGAAAGGTGGAATGGTGGAATGGTGGAAAAGTGGAAAGGTGGAAAAGTGGAATGGTGGAATGGTGGAAAAGTAAAAAGGTGGAACAGATTCCGCTATTCCACCTTTCTGCTATTTGACCTAACCAATTCGCCTCACTTCTTCTCGGCGGGTTTGGCGGCAGGCTTCTCAGCCGGTTTCGCCGCGGGCTTGACCTCAACCGGCTTGGAGGAGATCGTCGTGGGCGGTGCCTTCACGGGCGGCTTCGCGGCCGGCGGCTCCGGCAACAGCGACGGGAATCCCGGCGCCTCGATCTTTGCCGCACTGCGGAGCTTATCAATGTAGGCGCGCATCGCCTGCTGCCCCTTCATCGACTTCATGCGCTTCTCAACCTCCTCCTTCGTGGGGACGGGCTGCGCGGCACGCGCGTTCAGGAGGATATGCGAAGCCTGAACCTTTTCAGGCGAAGCCGGCTTATCGCCCTCGGCCTTCACCTCGGGAACCTTCTTGGTAACCATGACGAGATGCCAACCGAACTGGGTCTTGACAGGATCCGAGACCTTGCCCGGCTCCAGCGAGAAGGCCACCTTCTCGAACTCCGGCACCATCTGTCCCTTCGCGAACTCGCCCAGATCGCCACCCTTCTCCTTGGACGGGCAGCCGGACTCCTTCTTCGCCAGCTCGGCGAACTTCGCGGGAAGCTCCTTCGGCGAAACCTTGTCGAGCTGCGCCTTCAGATCCTTGATCTTCTTCTCGGCGTCGGCGGCGGTCTTCGCAGCCGCAGCGGCGTTCGAGGTGATGTTGGAGATCGTCTTGGCGACCTCGGCGGGATCAAGCGCAATCTTATCCTCGACCTCCTTCTTGAGGAGCCGCTGAATCACGATGATGTCCTTGATCGTCTGCTCGGCCTTCTCCCTTCCGAGCGGGAAGTTCGCCGCGAACTCCTCGAAGGTCTTCGGCGCACCGGGATGGTTCGCCCCCTCTTTGACGATCTCATCCTTCTTCTTCTGGAGATCCTCCGCCGTCACGTTGGCAAGTCCCTGCTTCTTCGCCTCATCCAAAAGAATCGACTCCATGAGGAACTTCTGGGCAAGCTGCTCCTCGAACATCTTCTTCGCCTGCTCCATCTGCTCGGCCGGAATCTGCGCCTTGCGCGACTCGATGAGTTTCGCGACGTCCTTGTCGAGCTCACACCGCGTGAGCGTATGGCCGTTCACCGTGACGAGCGCTTCCTGCGCGCCCTTGTCGCAGCAGCCCACAACGCAAGCCGCTACCAGAGCGGCCGTGCCAATTGCCTTCACATTCATTCTTTACTCCTTGATTGGATGCTTTGTTCTGAAAAAAAACGTGCGTAGGATACCATTTTACGCCCGCGAGGTCAATCACCTTGCACGGGCGGGTGTTCTGGGGATCGGAGAAGCCCGATCAGGTGGTGCCTTTGACGATGGTGGAGCAGGCCTTAAGCACGCCGGCAACGTTTGCGAGATCGGCCGGGATGATCATCGTGTTGTTCTGCTTCGCGAGATTGCCGAACTGCGCGAGATACTGCTGGGCGAGCTGCATGTTCACGGAATTGAGTCCGCCCGGCTCGTTCAACGCCTCGGCAACCTTCCGGATGCCCTCCGCCTGCGCCTCGGCGACGAGCGTGATCTCCTTCGCGCGGCCCTCCGCCTCGTTGATGCGGCGGGCGCGCTCGCCCTCGGAAAGCGCAATCGCCTGCTGGCGCTCGCCCTCCGCGCGGTTGATCTTGGACTGGCGCTCGCCCTCGGACTCCGCGATCATCGCGCGCTTCTCGCGCTCGGCGCGCATCTGCTTCTCCATCGCGTCGCGGATCGTCTGCGGCGGCGTGATGTTCTTGATCTCGTAGCGCGTCACCTTGATGCCCCAGGGGTCGCTCGCCTTATCGACGGCCGCGACGATGGCCGCATTGATGGAGGTACGCTCCTCGAAGCTGCGGTCAAGATCGAGCTTGCCCATCTCGGAACGCATCGTCGTCTGCGCGAGCTGGGTCGTCGCGAAGAGATAGTTGCCGATGCCGTAGCTCGCCTTCGCAGGATCCATGACCTGCATGTAGAGGATGCCGTCCACGTCCACCGCGATGTTGTCCTTCGTGATGCACTGCTGCGGCGGCACGTCAATCGCCTGCTCCTTCAGCGTGTGGCGGTAGGCGATCCGGTCGAAGAACGGGATCAGGATGTGGAACCCCGCCTCGAGCGTGCAATGGTAGCGGCCAAGCCGCTCCACGATGTATGCGGTGTTCTGCGGCACGATCACCGCCGTCTTCACAATGGCGACCAGCACGATGAACGCGATGATCGCAAAAAGAATAAGTCCTCCACTCATGACAATTCTCCTTTCGTTGATTTTGTTGGCGCGTATTGTATCACAAATTGCGCTTGAAGATTTCAAGCCCCGTGTGGTTCTGCCCGAAGTTTCGTTCGAGACCGATGCATTTGTAGCGCTTGCGCAACTTGTCCCGAAACCTCACCACCGTCTCGACGGGCGTGCGCGTGCCCTTCGGCACCTCGATGGCGAACCCGTAGCCCGAGAACGCCGCCAGCTCGCACGGCGCGGAATCGATCAGACGCTCTAAACGTTCGCCGTTCATCACATGGAGCGACTCCGCCTCTTCGGTGGACATCGCCGGGAAATACGAGAACGGCCCCATCTCCAGCCCTTCCGGCACCTTGCGCCCCATCTCCACGGCGAGATACAGATCCTGCGTGAACAGCATTGTCCCACCCGGATCGAGCACCTCCATCTTCCGCGCGACCTCGCGCATCTGCGCCAGTTCGCTCTTCTCCTTCTTGATCGACCAGAAACGATCCTGCCCGTTCGTCATCCAGTCCTGCACGAGCGGCGAGGCGAACGCACACATCCCCGACACCAGCACGGGGAACCAGCCCGCCGCCGCAGAACGGTTCCACGACATCACATCAACAAACCCGACGGCAATCAGCACCGTCAGGATCGGCATGATCGGCACCTCGTAGTCGTCATAGGGGAATGGCGCGCTCATCTGCAGCAGGAACACTGCCGCAAAGCTCAGCCCCGCCATCCATTTCAGGTGACAGTTGATAGTTGATAGTTGATAGTTGGCAGTTGGCTGTGTGCTTGAAATCCTTACCCCAGGCCCCCGTAGGCCAAACCCAAAACTCGGAACCCGGAAACCGAAGCCCGGAGCCCGGAGCAACGTGGCGAACAGCACCGCCCCCAGCGCGAGATAGCCACGCGCAAGACGGCTCACCGCACCGGCGGCGAAGAACGGATCGAACCCTCCGCGTCCCGCATGATACGCCTGAGCGGCCAGAAGCCCCTTCAACGACGGCGGATCAAGCGCGAAAAGCCCATAGACGAGAAACAGCCCCAGCACGCCGCCCAAACCGAACCACAGCCAGTGAAGCTGCCGGAAACGGGTCACCAGCAGCCCCACGCCCACGACACCCAGGATCAGCACGAGCGAAATGCGCGTACCGCTCGCAAAGGCGAAGGACATCGCCGCAAAGAAGTTCCACCCGCGCGCCAGCAGCAGGAACCCCGCCATCACGAAAAGCGACCCCACCGCGTAGGTCTTGGGAATCGTCGTGAAATACACATGGTAGAGGTTGCACGACAGGAGCGCAAACACAGCCAGCGATACCGCCCCGCGTCGCTCCGGTGAGACGAGCTGACGCGCAAACGCAATCGCCATCAGCGTCGCGGCCAGCGAAAAGCCGAGCGTGACAAGGCGTCCCGAGAGCAAGCCGTGTATCGGCAGCGCGGAGTAGAGAAACGGCAGCACCGGCCCCTGCGTGAAGAAGAAGTCGCGGTACGGAAGC
>CACZCD010000058.1 GCA_902779565.1 uncultured bacterium
CCCGAAGGGGCGTGGGGGTATGATCCCGTCCCCCGTCATACTCCCCCGGCCTACGGCCACCCCCTCTATCTTAGAGGGGGAGTCGGCATTCCCATAATCGAATCCCCAACTTTGCGACATTACCATCGGTTTATCAACGGCAACAGGCGCTTCAACCATTACATCCGACCTCGTGGCCGGTGCATCGGGTAGGATCGGAGTGTTGCTTGCGGCGACAGGACGTCCTTCCACTTCCACGCGATTGACCGGATTCTCCAAGATGGCTGGGGCGATGGTTGGCACGGCCAGAGGATCGGCGGCCACCGGCTTTTCGACAGTCCCGACCGTAGGAACCTCAACCGTTGCACCCGTTGGCCGGTCGGGTGCCGAAATGACCTTCTTGTCTCCAACTGCAACAACTGGCTTTTCGATCGTTACAGTCGTCGGATTGCCAGTTGTGACAACCACTGGTCTTTCGACTATGGCAGACTTCGGAGCCTCAACTGCCGACACCTCTGGACGTTCGACCGTCACAATCTTCGGAGACTCAACTGCCGACACCTCTGGACGTTCGACCGTCACAACCTTCGGAGACTCAACTGCCGATGTCTCTGGACGTTCGACCGTCACAACCTTCGGGAATTCAACTGCCGATGCCACAAGTTTATCGAAAGACACCGGTGCCGCAATGATTGCCTTTTCATCGACAAGACGAGCAACGGAACTCTCATGGACGCCCGCAGCGGCAGTCACAACAGCAGGTCTTTCAACGGGCACAGCTGTCACCAGCTTTTCAACTGCAGCAACCATAGGAACCTCAACCGTTGCGACAGGTGGACGGCCGACGATTGAAGCCTCCGGCTTATCGACAGACGCAACAACAGGGCTTGCCATTGTTGCAACCGTCGGATTATCAACCATCGCACGCATCGGCCTTTCGGCTGGCTTGGCGGGTACCGGTTCAACACCGACGGTCTGCTTTCCCGGTGCGGCAACCACCTGTATCTTGGGTTGTCCAGGGGATGTGACGACCAGTTCTTCTTCGACAGGACGTGCCACGGGATCCGCATGAATGACCGCATCAGCAACCAAAACCACAGGTTCTTCGACGGACGCAACAGGCACCGGACTGACAAGCGACGAAATCTCCGTCTTGCGACTTTCAGCCTTCAGACCTTCGACTGCCGGGCTCTTTACTTTCGGACTTTCGACCTCGGAGTCCTCGATTGTCGGACACTTTACTTTCGGACTTTCGACCTCGGAGTCCTCGATTGTCGGACACTTTACTTTCGGACTTTCAACTTTCTGCCCCTCGACTTTCGGAGTTCCTGGACTCATGTGCGCCATCAAACACTCGACAACAGATGGCGGGAGCTTTGGTTCTGCGGACATCGCCGTCTCAAAGCGCCGAACGGTGTCGGGCGGAAGCTCTGCCTGCGGCTGATGACTCTGCCCGCGCAGAAACGCGTCAGGCAACGTCAGCGGGGCGAGCCCCGATGCGTCAGGCAAGGCGAACAGTGGCGGGCGCGCACTTCCCAGATCAAATATGACGGCATCCATCATCATATTTCCTCCTTCCGGACGACAAAATCCTCCAGCTCGCCTTCTGCGCGCGCCTCCTGCTCTTTTGCATCCTCGGCAAGCCAGACGGCCCGATGTTCCTCGATCTTCATGCGGTTTTTCGTGGCAAGATTGAGATTCGCCCTTGCAACCTCGGCAGCTTCCGTCTTCTCCTTCACCACACCCTCGGCACGCGTCACATTGTCTGCTTTCAGCACACCTTCCTCGTCTATCCGCGCCACACCTTCGTTCGCGAGATCGATCTGGTCCCGGCTGACTTTTTGTCCAATGATTGCGTCGTATATGCGGTCTCGACGCTCCTCCTTCGTTTCCTCCCACTCCGCAAGATCGCGCCGCCTCGCCACCAACGCCTCCTCCGCAGCGGCGAGCGCCTGCCGCGCAGCCGTAAGCTCGCCCGTTGCGCGATCTTCGCGCATCGTGCGGATTCTCAGGAGTGGCTGGAGGGTGTAGGACATTATTGGGAAGTTTTGAGTTTAGAGTTGGGAGTTTAGAGTTTACGATACGGCTTGTTTGAGTTTTTCGATGGTGTCGTCGTACTGCGGCTTTTCGTCGAGACCCTGCTTCAAGAACGCGTTGACAGCCCCATTCTTCGCGACCGCCTCGTCCGTCTCGGGGTCCGTCCCCTTCTTGTACTCGCCGATCTTCAGCAGCAACTCCACTTCGGCGTACTTCGCGAGGAGCGAACGGAGCTTCGCGGCGGCGGCCTTGTGGTCTTTCGGGATGATGGCGGACTGGCAGCGCGAGATAGAGGCGAGAATGTCGATCGCAGGATAATGGTTCATCTGCGCGAGCTTACGTGAAAGGATGATGTGACCATCAAGGATCGAACGCGTCTCGTCCGCAATCGGCTCGGTCATGTCGTCGCCCTCCACGAGAACCGTGTAAAGCGCGGTGATGGAGCCTTTCGACGAATTGCCGGCGCGTTCCATGAGCTTCGGCAATTCCGAGAACACGCTCGGCGGGAAGCCGCGCCGCGTCGGCGGCTCGCCGGCCGCAAGCCCGATTTCACGTTGGGCGCGCCCGAATCGCGTGACGCTATCCATCATCAGCAGAACCTTCATCCCGCGGTCGCGGAAGCTCTCGGCAATGGCGGTCGCGACGTAGGCCGCCTTAAGCCGCTCCATCGACGAGCGGTCCGATGTGGAGATCACGAGCACAGCCTTCTTCATCCCCTCTGGGCCGAGATCCTTTTCAATGAACTCGCGCACCTCACGTCCGCGTTCACCGATGAGGGCCAACACGGTGACCTCGGCCTCGGTATTGCGGATGATCGAAGCGAGCAGCGTTGACTTGCCGCCGCCCGCCGCCGCGAAGATGCCCATGCGCTGCCCCTCGCCGCAGGTGAGAAGCCCGTCGATGGCCCGGATGCCAAGCGAGATCGGTTTTGAGATGATGCGGCGTTCCAACGGCGAAGGCGGCGGTGCATAGACGGGATAGTAGCCATCGGGGCGAAGCGGCCCTTTCGTCTCGGCATCCAGCGGACGCCCCAATCCGTCGACGACGCGACCAAGAAGGTTCATTCCCACCGGCACCATCTGGACGTGCCGCGTCGGTATGACCTCTGTCTCTGCGGAGATGCCGATCATCGTACCAAGCGCTGTCAGCAGCACAGCGTCGCGCGTGAACCCAACGACCTCGGCCTGCACTTCGTGATCCTCCCACGGATTGCGAAGGATGCAGATTTCCCCAACCTTGACGCCCGGAACGGACGCCTTGATGATGGTGCCGACAACCTGGATGACCCGACCCTTGACGTCGATGGGCTGCGCGTCCTCGACGGCTCGGTTCAGAACTTCCGGGATATAGTCGAACGGTGTGGGCATCAACTCTCCTTGGCGATGTGCTTCTTGAGCGACTTCTCGATGGCGGCGAGCTGCGTCTCAACCGATGCGTCGGCGACGCCGGCCTCAGTCTCAAGGACACAGGCCGCACCCTTCAAGCGCGAATCCTCCACGACATCGAACGTCTCGATTGTCGGGAACGTCGCCGTCAGCTCGGAAACGCGCGCGCGGACTGTCTCGACCAGCTCTGGGGCAACCTTGAGCGTCACCGTGCGCTGCGTGCGGATCACGGCCGCCATCGTCTTGCGGACGATCTGCACGACCATCTCACGGTCGCCAATCTCCACCACGCACGTCCTGAGCGCCTTCATGACGACCTCGGCCATCTTCTCCTCAACACCCTCCATGAACGCGACGGAGGAATCGACCTGATCGAGCTTCTGCATGGCCATCTCCATCTTGCCGTCGGAGAGGCCCTTTTCATATCCGCGCTGCTTCTCGGCCTCAAATGCGGCCTTGGCCTCTTCGCGGATTCGTGCAGCCTCGGCTTCGGCCGCAGCGATGATCTCTGTGGCCGAGCGCACGGTCGCCACATCCGTCGCCTTCACCACGCGGCGATCGGACTGGAGGACGAAATCTGGTTTGTTCACGAGCAGCATAGCTTGTACGCCTCCGGAAATTTAAGTTTGAGAAGTTTGGAAATGGAAGTCTGGAGGTTCGGAAGTTTAGAAGTTTCAAGGTTTGGAGGTTCCATACCTGTCATACTCTTTGGCAACTTCAATTTCAACCGCTGAACCAGCGGAGCGGACAGGGAAGAAAGACTTTGCAACAAGATTCCACATCCTACCTTCTCGATATCCACACCACCAAGCTTCCCAACATCCAAACTTCCAAACTTCAAAGCCTCTAAACTTCCGAAATACATCGTGTAGCCGAACACCTCAGGATAGATGCCGGGAAGAGAGGCCTTCCATTCACGCACGGTCGCGCCATCGGTCACGCGGCGCAAAGTGTCAGTGCAGGCAAGCGCGCCAAGCCACTTCGCAACCGAATCAAGCGTCGCGCCATCGAGAAGCAGAAGACGGCTGCCATCATCCTTCGGGAATGTGTGGAAGCACGGCTCAACATTGAGCGCTTCCAGGATGTAGCGCTTAACGCGGGGCGATTTTGCCTCCCGCAGAGACGCAAAGTCGCAGAGGCCTTCAAAAGGCACATTTCCTCCCTGCGCCTCTGCATCTCTGCGTGAGAACAAATTCTCCCCCCAACTCGGATGCACCTGCAGCGAAAAGTCCCAAAGGAAGTCGCGCACAAGCGGCCAAAGAAGCCGGTTTGAAACCAGCTCCCTTGCCTCTTCAATCACTATGTCCGCAACTTCAGCCATCACACCTTCCTCTTCCAAACCTCCAAACCTCTAAACCTCCAAACTTCCCTCTTCACATCCACCGCCGCTCGGAGCCCTTCCGCGACTCGAGGTACCGGCTCCACCGATTCGCCGCCTCGCGATTGCGTCCGCCGTTCCTCAGCGCGCGCGTTTCGAGGAACGCCGCCGCGTGCGAAAGCTCCGGTGGAACATCCGCTGCACGCAACACCTCCACGGCACGCGTCGCCTCACCGGCATCGAGCATGAGTTCCGCGAGCGCGACCGCCGCGACCCCATCGCGCGAATCCTCCTCGACGAGAGCCTCGCACACGGTTCGCGCGCGCGCGGGCTGCCCGTGCCGCATGAACATCCATGCGGCCGTCAGCAGAAACTGTCTCTCGTCAGCGGTCATCTTACTTTGTCTTCGGCGGCGAATCGCGGAAGATCGTCACCATGATCTTTTCGTACTGAAGACCCTCTATCGCATTCTTGACGAGTCCCTTGACGGACGGCACGATGTCCGTCACGTCTGCGTCCCAGCGCGAACGGATCGCGACAGCGGCGGAAGACGGCAGCGTATTGCGCGCGAACGGGTCGTTCTCGGGGATCACCACGTGAACACGTGCGTCAACCACGCCATCAATCATCGAGATCGTCCGCGCGAGATCCTGCGCGAGCGCGTCCATGAAGCGGATGCGCTCCTCGGAGGGCGACGATATCATGCCCGTCTTCTTGAACACCTCGCCGATGCCCATGTGCGCGCGGCGGGGAAGCCCCTTTTTCTCCAGAAGGTTGACCGCTTCGGCGAACTTCTGCTCGGACACCATCACGTTCCACGTGCCTTCTTCGCCTGGTGACTTATGGCAGCTGATCCCCGCGTCGATGAGCGCCGCCATGACGAGGTTCGCCTGAAGCTCCTCCAACCCGGAATGAAGCGTCGTCTCCTTGTCACAGCCGGCCAACAGCAGCGCGGCAGCGATAAATGCGACGCGCGACACGCGACACGCAGCACTCGACTTTCGATTATCCTGCATATTCACTCCTCTTAACCTCCTAACTACCCAACCGCCAACTACTGATTCTTCACCAACGTCTGTATGGCGTTGGACGTCTTGTCCGCGACCTTCGTGACGACTTCCTGCTGGAACGCAAGATTCGCCACCTCGTACTGCAGTTCCACCAGCTCTCCCGCCGCTGGACCGTGCAGGTGCCGGAGCTCCGTGAGCGCACGTATGCGGTGAAGGATGCCCTGGTTGTTCACCTGCGCACTCCGCCATGCAGCGGAGACCTCGCTCGCGAACGGTACCGGATCCACCTCCGTCGTTCCCTGTACGCCCATGGCCGCATTGAAGCGGCTCACCGCTGAAGGATCCGCCACGGAAACCGACGCGTTCACCGCGCCCGGATCGGCAGCTGCCTTCTGCGCCCCCCCAGCGGCCCTCACGGCCTCTACAATCATTGCTTCTGTCATGTCATGAGATCCTTTGCCAATTGCGCCGCCGCCGGATCGGCGGTCTGTCCTGCCGCCATCGAAAGCGGCAGAGCGGCTTCTGCCTTGCGTCCCATTCGGATGAGCGCCATCCCCTTGAACGCCTGCAACATCGCGGAAGAGGGGAATTTCGGAAGCGCGACGTGGTCTATGTAGTCCACGGCCCCGCGAAAATCCAACATGCTGATGAAGAGGATGGCGTTCGCCACGGCGACGGACGCCTCCTCCGGGCGGAACCACCCCAGCACCGCGAGGATCTTCCCTGCGGACTGGAAGCGGTTCTGCCCGGTCGCCATCAGGGCGACGTTCAACAAGAGCTTCGCCTCTTCACTCCCGAGGTCGAACATCAGCGGAAATTGGAGGCGATCGAGTTGAGCGCGTCGCTCATGTTCTTGTTGATGTTCGTCATTGTGGTGAGCGCAAGATTCCACATCTGCAGGTCATACTGCAGCTGCTGGAGGTTCGCCTGGATGTCCGGGTGCTCCTGATAGTTCTTCAGCGAGATGTCAAGCCGCTTTTCCATCGTGTTTGCGGCGTTGAGCATCGCGTTGTACACGTTGTCGGTGTGTATCACCTCGTTGAGGCCGATCTGCTGGCCGTCTCCGACGCGCGAGATGGTGTTGACGTTGTCATACATCTTGACCATCTGGCCGGGATTGTGTATGCTAGGTATTGCCATTTTCTGTTTCCTTGCTTGTTTTGTCTTTGTTGTTGAACGTCGCCTTCCGGCTACGCTTTTCGCGTTTTTCCGTCCACCCGGGCGGTCAAACGCAAAATCTTCCTTGCGAGGGTGTTGGCCTCCCTCAACGCCTCTGCCTTCGGGTACTCTTCCGGCGGCAGACCCTCCTTCATCGCGGCCCCCAGCCGCCGTTCCAGTGCGACCAGCACCGCGTCGTAGCGCGCGAGATACCTTTCGGCATCCGGCCCCGCGAGCTCCTTCTCGATCTCCAGGAGCATCTTCGGTTCGGTCATGGCCTCCAAGTGAACCTCCCCATCGAATTGGTCACGACCACCGCGTCCGCCTCGATCTTGAGTATGACGTTTTCACCTAACGCCGCCCCTTCCAGCACGCGCATCCCATCGCGCATCACAAGGCACGGATACGGCTTCGTCAAAATTCCGCAAACAGGCAGCAACGGCGTCTTGGACTTTTTCGCCACAGGACGCGCGAACTCTGGCTCGACGGCCGGATTCTCCTCTTGTCCCACACCTGACGTCTCGTGCTTCGGTACGACACCAAACCTCACGCCGGCCACATCGGCGCTCCGGAGCTTAGGAAGATCGGCATTCAGCGCCCGGAGCATGCGTGCGAGTTCACTCGGCGAACGCGAAACACCGCTGATCGTCAGCACACGGTTCGTTGCGACCAAAACCTTCAGCGCACCTTCCGTGAGGGTGAAGAGCGCATCGTCCGCCGCCGCCCGGAACGACTCGTCATCCGAGAGATCCAGTTCGACGCCCGGCTTTGCCTCGTAGGCCTCAGCCGTGGCACGAAGGCGCTCGGCGCGCGTCTTGAGATTCCCAGTGATCTTGGCCGCGCCGTCCCTTTCCTCAACCGAGAGGCCGTAGCGCGCGGCGATGGAGGCAAGCGTGATCCTCTCCGACAACGTCGGCTTTTCGGATTTGTCAGACGACCTGACAAGCTGCACGACATTCCCGACAGCACGGATGTCATAGCCCCTCGAATCGCAGAAATCCTTTATCGCCGTCCTATAGTACCAGGCAAGTCCAGCCATCACGAGAAGCAGCACAACAAGCGCGACAAGGCAACCGCAGCACCCGCCGCGCTTTTTCTTGGGTTTGCCGTCATCATCTGGCGCGGGACTTGAGACAGGAGACTCGGAAGTCTCGTCATGTTTCGCCTCTGTCGTTTCACGTCCTTCTCCGCCACTTTCGTCTCGCCTCTCTTCCTCCGGCTTCGGGCTTTCGGCTTTCGACGGCCACTTCAACTCGCCCCACGGCGCATCTGACGGTCCTATGGCGAAGGAGGTCGCGCCGGAGGTCTTCACCGCGAACGGCTCAAGAGGTTCGCCGTCAACCGTCACGCCGGAATCAGACGCCTCAATGCTGACGGGCGCGGACGGAAGCGTGGGGTCGGCGAGGACGATGTCGCAGTCATCGCCCTTGCCGAGCGTGACGGCGACGCCGGAGACGAGCGCGATCTCCGCGCCCTTGTTCGGCCCCTCGACTATCTTTAGAAGAAAATTCATTTTACATTTTACACTTTACATTCCACATTCTAAAGTTTCAGCCTCCCGAGCGGTTGGATGTTGATCTCGGCGCTCAGCTCCTGGAACGACAAAACCGGCAGCTCGTAGTAGTCCTTCTCGATCATCTTGCGGAAGTAGCGGCGGATATCGACCGAAACGATGATGACCGGCTTCTGCGGTATTTTCGCGAGATCGCCGATGGTGCGCTTGACGACGGCGAGGATGGACCGCACCGTGGCCGGATCCATCGCGAGATAGCTTCCGCCGGAGGTCTGGCGCACGGACTTCCGGATCTTCTCCTCGAGCGAAGGGTCGAGGAGGTACGCGGCGACGATGTTCTGCCCGCCCGAGAACTTGTAGGAGATGTAGCGGGAGAGCGAGGAGCGGACGTATTCCACGAGCAGCACGGCATCCTTCTCCTTCTGCCCCCACTCGATGAGCGTCTGCGTGATGCGCTTCAGGTCGCGAATGCAGATGCCCTCCTGCACAAGGCGCTGGAGAACGTCGGTGATCTTCTGGAGCGGCAGCACGCGCTGCACTTCCTTGACCAGCTCCGGCGCATCCTTCTCCATGTGGTCGAAGAGGAGCCGCGTCTCCTGAAGCGAGAGGAACTCGTGCGCATAGCGCCTGAGCACGCCGGAGAGATGGAAGGAGAGAACGCCGCCGAGATCGAGCGACCGGACGCCGGCCTCGTCGAGCTTGGCCTTGTCCCCCTCCTTCACCCAGCACGTCTCGTAGCCATTGAGGAACTGCTTGCCACCCTCGAACGCGACACCGGCGGCAGACAGGTTCTCCGGCTCCTCGAGTGCAAAGACAAACCCCTTCCGTAGCGCGCCCTCCGAGACCGGCACCTCGTTGACGAGAATGCGGTAGCGCCCCTCTTTCATAGAAGGATTGAGCGAAAGGTTGATGCCTGGGAACGGCACGCCGAGGTCGTGGTAGAGCGCACGACGGACGGACATGATCTGATCGTTGAGCGCCTCGTAGGAAAGCGCCCCGCGGATGTCGGCGTCGATATCGACCGTCAGCGGCGTCACCATCGAGAAGTCGTCGCCGTCCTTCCGCTTCGGGCGCGGCGCGGCGCCTTCCGACGGCGCGGCGGCGGCGAGCGGATCCTCGGCCTTCGCGGCTTTCGCGGCGGCGATCTTGGCGCGCGCGATAAGGCTCCATCCGACAAGCGCGACAAACGCCGCAAGCCCGAAGATCTGGATCTTCGGGAATCCGGGGATGAGGCCGATCGCCACGAGCATCACGGCGCCGAGCAGGACGGCCTTCGGCTGCGCGAAGAACTGGTTGATGATGTCTTGGCCGAGCGGCTTGTTGTCCACGTCACCCACGCGCGTCACGATGACGCCGGACGTGATGGAGACGAGCAGCGCCGGAATCTGCGAGACGAGACCGTCGCCGATCGTGAGGATGCCGTACTTCGTGATGGCCCAGCCGATCTCCTTGCCGTTCATGAACACGCCCACGCAGATGCCGCCGACGATGTTGATGGCGGTCATGATGAGGCCCGCGATCGCGTCGCCCTTGACGAACTTCATCGCGCCGTCCATCGCGCCGTAGAGCTGGCTCTCCTTCGCGAGCTCGTTGCGGCGCTGCTTGGCGGTCTCCTGGTCGATTGCGCCCGCGCGCATGTCGGCGTCGATGGACATCTGCTTGCCGGGCATCGCGTCGAGCGTGAACCGGGCCGCGACCTCCGAGACGCGCTCCGCGCCCTTGGCGATCACGACGAACTGGACGATCGTGATGATGAGGAAGATGACGGCACCGACGATGAAGTTGCCGCCCACGACGAAGTTGCCGAACGTGTAGATGATCTCGCCGGCATCCGCCTTGAGGAGGATGAGACGCGTCGTCGTCACGTTCAGGGCGAGCCGGTACAGCGTCGTGAAGAGCAGCATCGACGGGAACGTCGAGAACGCCAGGGCACGCGGCAGGTAGAGCGAGAGCATCAGCATCACCGTCGAGATCATCAGGTTGATGGAGATGAGAAGGTCCACCATCGGCGTCGGCAACGGGATGATGAGAAGCCCGATGATGCAGACCACAAGGAAGGCCAGCACCAGGTCGCCGAACCGGGAGAACACGTTGGAGAAATTTGTAAATCTGCTGAACATCAAATTCTTGCCTTTCATGTTTCCAGCAGGGACATCCTGTAGCGCTCAAGCAGGTCGGTGTCGGCCAGGAGCGTCTCGATCTCCGCCGCCGCATCGTCCGCCGCCGGGCTGCCGCGATCCTTCAGCGCGCGCATCGCCGAACGCGCCGTCTGCGCAAACCCGCTCGGCGTCCGCAGAACCGCCGAGTTCCCCGCGACGAGCGCACGCATGACCTCTCCGCCGACCGACCGGTCCGGGAACAGTTCGTCGATCGCCTGCGTCACGGTCGTGGAGCCGGGCAGAAGCGTCTTCTGCGGCTGGCCCGCGATCGGGGAGTCCATCACCTCGGCGTAGCCCGCCTGGCCGATCCCCGTATCGAACCTCAGAGGTTCCGTCGTCCGAGAGACGTTCAGGCTCATGCGGCACCTCCAAACTCAAGTGCGACGCGCCACAGGAGGGCGAACACCGCGTTCAGGGACGGCAGCGTCACATCACGGTCGGCAAGCCGAACGGCGAACACGGCACGGCCCGCCCTCGCAAGGTAGCCGGCGCGCAGCCGGAAGCCGAGGCGGGCCTGCGGATGCGCGTATGCGAGAAGCCGTCCGGCTGTGGACGCGTCGATCCGCGCCGGAACAGTCATCGCGACGTAGAGTGCGTCGAACGCATACTCGAAGCGCAGGACAAGACCGTTCTGGAACGAAAGCGCCGCGACGCCCCTGTCACCGAGCGACAGCGAACCCAGCCCGGCCGACTGGCCGAACGCGCTCACGGCTGAATCGATCCATGTCGGCACCGTCATGCCGTTGCCTCCTCTTCTTCATTCTCTTCGGCGACGAGTCCGTCTAAGTGCTCCTGCGCCGCATCAACAAGCCGCTGCCGGTCGCCCTCCTTCGCGAAGAGGCGCGGCGAGAGCTTCCGGAAGAGGCGCGTCAGCTCGCGCGTGAAATCCATCCGCGCGAGCAGCCCCGCAAGCCCGCACTCGCCCTCGAACGCGGCGATCGCGCCGGCGACAACGAACGCCTGCTCCGTGAGGTCCACCACGCGCCCCGTCATCTGCTCGCCGTTCAGACGGCAGTTCTCGCCGAACTCGCGTCCCATGCGTGTGGCAAGCTTCGTGAACTCCTCCAGAATCGTCTGAAGACTCTGCACGCAACCGAGATCCGTAAGGATGCGCCCGAGCGCGGCGGCCTCAAGGGACGGCGCGGACGACGAAAGGTCCTTGCCGCAGCCCGCGATCAGGAACGAGATCGCCTCGGCCAGATGCCCCGGCCCGCGCGCGGCGAGAAGCGAACGGAAGCAGTCCTGCGGACTCGTGAAGCCGACGACCTCGCTGCGGTACAGATCGCGCAGCTCCTGCATCTGCTCAGGGGTCGTGGCACGCGCGTTGACCTCCTCCGCGAGATTGATGCCGGCCCGAATCTCGGGTCCCTTCGCCTCCGCAAGCGTCGCCTTGGCCTGCCGGACGAGCGCCGCAAGTTCCTCCTCGCCCGCACCGAACGCCTGTTCGAGAATGTCGAGCATGGCAAACTGATGCGACGGATCCGTCGAGCCGCGCGCAAGCTCCTTGAGAAGCTCCCGCGCATCGGGGAGATTTCCCGCAGCCGAGGCTGACCGGAGCCCTCTCGCCAGACGCGTGATGAAGTCGCGGCCCGGCATGTCGGGCATCATCGACATCCAGGTCTCGATGGCCTTGAGGAGCGCAGACCGCGGCCCCTGCATTTCGCCGAGCCGACGTTCGCCGACGCGCTTGGCCGTCTTCTCCTCGAACTGGAACGAAAGCTCCTCCATCGAATCCATCAGCTCCGCCATCGGATCCGCCTCAACCACCACCGCCGTACCCATCAGCTCACCACGCGCGACGGCCTGCGGCTCCGCCTGGCGCATGAGAGAGGCGACGTCGATCCGCTCGGCACCCGCCGCGTAGGTCTGCCGGAGTATCTGTGCCGCATCAAGCGCCATAAGGCCTCCGGTAGAAGTTTGGAAGTTTGCAGGGTTGGAGGTTGGGGGCATGAACCCCTTCCACCCAAACGACTGACGGGCCGTGGAAATGGAGCAGCAGATTCCGCGGACCGCGCGGCAAAAGGATGTCCCAAAGGCCAAGCTTCGGGCAGAATCCCGTCGGACGGTTCCCCGTCCACGCCACAACGGACTCCGGCCGCACGGAAAGCGTGTCGCCATCCGCCACCTGAAGACGCGCCGTGCGTGAGGCCGTGGCCAGAACGACCCACTCTTCACCAAACACCGTCACGCAAAGCGAACCCTTGAGGCTCATCGGAATCATCTTCACCACCTCCGAGCCCGTACGGGCGGCGGCAGGCGCAACGAGCACTTTGGCGGACGCGGCGGAAATCGACGCGGCGCAGGGGATGTGCGTAAGGAACGGACGTCGCGCATCCGAGCACTTGGCGGCACCCGTCGTCTCTACGAGGTCAAGGGCCGAACGGTCGCGGAGGAAGAAACCCTTGCGGCGGCGACGGACGGCGGAACCGAAGAAAGCCGCCGGCTGGCCGCGGCCCATCAGCCACGCGCCCGCCCCGACTTCGGCGAATCCACCTTCTATCTTCACCGTCTCTTGCATCACGGTTTCCTGTTTTTCCGCTTCTCCTCTTCCAGCTTTTCCTCGGCATCAAGCTTTGCGCGCTCGGCCTTGGCCTGCTCCTTCCAGTCGAGAATATCGTTCTCAAGCCGGCTCTTCTCGCGCTTGCGGTCGAATTGGCGCATTTCCTTGCCATGCTCGATCTCGGCCTTGCGGCGCTTCAGGTAGTCTTCCTGCTTCTCCTTGCGGCGTTCGCGGTTATCCTTACGCTCCAGATCCCGCTTCTCGCGTTCGTCATCGCTTATTTCCGCATCATCCTGCATCTGCTCGGCCTCCATGACATCCCGCAACCGTGTCGCCTGAAGGCGGGCGAGCGTCTCCTGATCGATGTCCACGACATGCGGCGTGATCACGAACATCCGCTGCACCGTCTCCTTGCGCGTCGATTTGCCGCCAAAGATCCATCCGATCCACGGAATATCGCGGAGATACGGAATGCCCCAGCCGGCATCCTCCTCGATGTCGCGCAGATAGCCGGCGAGCATGATGGACTCGTCCACAAACACCGCCGTCTGCGTGGTGAGCGTTGAGGAGCGCTTCATCGGCATCGCATCGACGGTGATCGACTCAAAGCCGCCGTCATCCAGCTCAAGCGACAGCCACACCTGATCCGGCACGTTCGTGACGATGGACGGCTGTATGCGCGGCTTGATCTGGAGCTTCGTACCGGCCGAGACCTCCTCCAGCGACGCCACCTCCGTCCCGACGACCTTCGCATGGTAGCTTTGCGAATCGCTCATCTCGGCCGCGAGGTTGTTCACGGTCAGCAGCGACGTGCGGGAAATCGACCGGGCCTTTCCCTTCTCGCGCAGCGCCGTGATCGACGACGCGAGCGCGTAGGCGGAATGGATGTGCGTGAGCGCGCCGGCGAGGCCCTTCCCGCCGATGTTCTCCGGGCTGAAGAGGTTGGCGGCGTTCTGTCCCGCCCCGAAGTCGGAATGTCCGTGCTGCGTGTTGAACGCAAGCGACAGCTGCCAGTCAAGCGCATCCTTCTGTGACAGCTCCACCACCGTGACATCGATCTCCACAAGCTTCTGCGGCACATCCAACTGACGGATCAGCTTCTCGTACATCGGCATCCTTGAAACGACATCGCGCACGATAACCGCGTTCAGGCGGTTGTCGGGACGTATCACCGGGCGGTACTCCGACATCTTCGTCGTCTCAAGGCGCGACATCTCATTGGTCAGCGCCGCTTCGCGCACGCCCTCCCGGGTGCCGTTCGACATGATCTCCTCAAGAATGCGCGCAACGCCACGCAGCTGGAGCGAAGATTCCGGGCTGTTTGCCGTGAAGGAGACATCGTCCGCCCACGTGTACACGAGCGGGAATATCCGCGCCTCGATCTCGTTGAAGGTCCGCTTCTCGCGCAGACTGTCGGCCTTTGCGATCATCTCCACGACGAGCGCCACGTAGCGCGGCGGCCCCGCCACCATCACCAGCTCGTCGTTCGACGTCGTCTTGAGGGGGAAGCGCCGATCCTCCACGCCCAGCTCCGCCAGCATCTGTCTCACCTCGCCGGCCTTCATGTACTTGAGATCCACGAGCATCGTCGCAATCTCGCTCGCGCCGTAAACATAAAGCGCGGCGCCGTCGTAATACCACATCAGGTTGTGCGTCGTCGCGATCCTGTCAAGGAAGTCGCCCGGAGGCACATCTTTAAAATCGCCGGAAAAACGCCCGACGACGGAATCGGACATCACGACGGAAAGCCCCTGCGCAACCGCAAAGGTGTCAAGCGCCATGCGAAGATCCATATCGCGCGCAACGAGCGTGTAGGTAGGCATCTTCCACGGAATGGAAGGTGCGACGGGGGCCTCCTCCGCCCTCGCAAGACCCGCCGCAGCCATCATGGCCGCCAGCACTGCTATCATGAATGATTTCATTTCAAGTCGCATCTCCCCTATGGTCGTATGACCGACTCCGATATTTCAACCGCTTCGCCTTTTCCCCGTTCCTCCACGCGCGCGCGCCACCAATCGCACGAGTCGGTGAACGATTCGAACAATCTCAAAAGCGTCCGGTCGTCCGCATCCACTGGCGCATCCTGCCAAAGGAAAACATTGCCTTTCCCATACGCCAGCGTCGCCTCCTCGCGGAGCATCCTTCCGGCCGCGTAGGCGGCGAGCGCCGGAATCATTGATTCGTCCTCCGTCAATGCGACAGAAAGGACGATGCGCCCGGCCGACATTTCGACAAGCACCTCCCTACCGTCCACGCGAAGCGTGAATGGAGCATCCGTATTGGGTATCCGCTCTGGATATCCAATTGCGACCAAGAGCCGATCTGCCGCATTTCTGCCTACAGAACGCCCTTGACCTGTCTTTGGCGATAGGTCTGCCATTTTTATGCGCGATATTATACCAAATTCCTCCAACATTTGAGTTGCACAGATAATTTTTTTTCGCGGCCTGAACTTGAAGATGACGACTAATTTATGGGAACCATCTTGGCTTGAAAATCAACCGTCCCATCTGTCCCATCCGTCCCACAATCCCGCTCCTTCCGCTTCATAACGCCCTTCAGACTTGGGGACAGACCCCGCAGTTTCAAGTGGGAAAACAGGTCAGACCTGTTTTCCCACTACGGAATGGCGTCGAGCATGGCGAGCGCGCTCTCGTAGGTCTTTTTGTACGGCAATCCGATCATGTCGAGCTTGTCCGGGAAGACACGCGCCCACGTCACATAGTAGTAGGCAAGGATTTCGGCGCCCCAGATGTCGCGGCGGTTGGGCAGGGCCTTGAGATTGTACCGGCCGTGCGGCGAGATGCCGTTCGCGCCCAGCATCGCAATCTCAAGGGCGAGCGCCCGCACGGCCTCAAGCGGCATCTTCCGGGATTAACGCGGAGAACATGGTGCGGGCGTGCGTAGTTCCGGGCGTATTCCAGCTTGCAGGGATAGCTCGAATCCCCGTCCTCCACGACTTCAATCCCGCAGCCGAGACGCCCTTCCATCTCGGCTTTCAGCTTCGTGAGATATCCCGCTTCCATGATGTCCGCCATTTCTTCCTCCTATTAGCCGCCGTTGTTTATCACCCCTCATTACACTGGTTCCAGAAGCCCCTCCTCGAACACTTCGGGATAAGCGAATTTCTTATCGAATTTGCCGAACGTCACTACCAGAACGGAGCCATCGAGCCCCTTCACCTGCCCCGTCCCGAACCGCTCATGCGAAACCAGCATCCCCGCCTTGACCTTCAGCTTGCCGTAGTCGACGTTTTCGTCGGGCTTCTTTGACTGCTCCAGAAGTCCCGCCATCGCGTTGTAGTCATCGCGGGAAATCACCGTGTTGTAAAGGCCAACGTTCTCGCCGGTATGCTTGTCGATGCCGGTATAGGTGAGGCTCGCATCTTCGTATCGCTTGAACTTGTACACCGCGTCGTTCATCAGCCCCTCGTTGAACACATTGAGCGAAACAAGCAGCTCGAAGTCCTTGACGTTCAATCCTGTCACCTTCTTGAACAATTCTGGCTCAAGTTCCGTTATCACATCCACGAGGCTCATTTCGCGGAAATCGGTAAGGTACATAAACACTGGAATACGCGTCGCAAACTTGATCAACTTTTCCTGTATCTCCTTCCGCTTCGACTTGTACTCCTTTTCAGCCTGGGTGAGCTCCTTCTTCTCTTTTGGGGTGAGTTTCTTCCCGGATTGCATCGCCTTTTTCACGGCTTCGGACTTGTTGATGATGGTCGCTATCTCCTTGTTGAGGCTACGGAAACCTTCGATTCTCATCAAAGCGTCCATCGCTTTTTCATTCGCCATGAGACGTTTCAGCGTCTCGTTATCCACGTTCACCAGAAGCGCGCTTTCCCACCGCTTCGCAAGGAGTGTCGCAGACGTCCCAGACATCGCCATGTCGAGGATGTCCACAGCATTGACTTGCCTCATCGAACTTCCGTCATAAGCCAATACCGGCAGGAACTTGATGAACTCGCTAACCTTCTTCTCAGGGTTCGTTTCGCTGACGTTCAGCCTGCAACTGTAGTCTGAAATCTGCCTCAGCGCTCTGTCAAGAGCGAAATCGAACACGTAGCAAACCTTCTTCACTATTTCAGTCGTGCCGTCGTCCTTCTTCACTTCCCATGGACTCTGCACCCTGAACGCCGCCTGGAAGTAAGTCTCGGGACTCGAAAGGTTGCGTAGCATGAAGATTCCACTCCACGGTCTTATCGTGACACCTGTCGTCAACTTGCCGCACGAAAGCGTTATGGTCTTGGATTCCAGCGGATCGCGCATGGACGCTCTTACAGGCCCGAGCGCGTCAATCCCGATCCCCGCCCTCGCCCCGGCGCACATGTTCACCTTGTAGTCGTGGTA
>CACZCD010000059.1 GCA_902779565.1 uncultured bacterium
CTCAGCCCGCTGCCGCGAAGCCGGCCGCCGCGAAGCCCGACTCCGTGCGGTCAATGATCGCCCGGATCTCGCTGAAGTCGCGTCCCACCTCACTGCCCTTCCCGGCCATCGTCTCCAGAAGCACGGTCGTGGCGAAGCCCTTGCCGTCCTTCTTGAACTTCGCCGCGAAGATGCGTACCAGCATCTCCGAGATCAGTTCGATACCCTTCTCCGCGCCCTGACCGACATGCGAGCCGGGGTGGAAGTTGTAGAGCGCGCCCGGCGTGTATTCCAGCCGCTTCAGGTCATCGGCCATCGTCGTCTCGGCGAACTCCCGCACGCGCGGATCGGCGCCGGCGGCGTTGAGGGTGTAGGGGGCATGGGCCAGGATCGGCCCGATGCCCTCCTGTGCGGCGTAGGCGAGGAAGTCCGCCACGTCCGCGGGATCGATCGGCTTCGACGCGCCGCCGCGCGGGTTGCGCGTGAAGAACTGGAACACGTTCGCGCCGATCGATTCGGCCGTCCTCCCCATCGCGAGGTAGCCCCCCGCGCTGGAGAGATGACAGCCGATCTTGAACGACGCGTCCATTACGCGATGTAGGCGATCTTAAGACCCTTCATGGAGATGTTCATCTCCATCGCCTCGTTCATCTTGTCGAGCGGATACTTGTGCGTGATGAGCTTCGTGATCGGAAGCTTGCGCTCCTTCGCCTCCTTGAGGAAGTCGAACGCCTGCACCCAGTCCTTCGCCTGGTACGTCCAGCTGCCGCACGCCTTGACCTGCTTGTTGCACATGTCGAGATGCGGGCTGTACGTGGTGTCGCCGTTGTTCGTGAAGAAGCCGAGCTCGCAGAAGCTGCCGCCGCGGCGGATGTACTTCCACGCAACGGACGCCGCCTTGGGCGAACCGGTGCACTGGAACACCATCTCGGCGCCCTTGCCCTCGGTGAGCGCCATCACCTTCTCGATCGCACCGGGCTTGAGGCCGTTCACCGTGTACTTCGCGCCGAGCTTCTTCGCGAACGCGAGACGATTGTTGTCGCCGTCGCACGCGATGATGTTGCGGACGCCGAGGCAGCGGACCATCGCCAGCAGCAGGAGGCCGATCGGGCCGCAGCCCTGCACGAGCACGTAGCTGTTGAACTGGAAGTTGAAGATCTGCTTCGCCTGCTCGACGGCATGGACGATCACCGCCGCCGGCTCGATGAGGATGCGCAGGTCGCGGTCCATGTCGCTCACGTTGAAGACGACGCCGCCCTTGTTCACCTTCATGTACTCGCCGAACCAGCCGTTCAGGTAGTGGTTCGGGCCGGGCAGCAGACCGAAGATCTCGCCGCCGTTGCACAGCTCCATGATCTCGGGATGGAACTTGCACGTGTCGCACTTGCCGCACGGCTTGAGACCGGTCACGATCTTGTCGCCGACCTTGAGCGGCTTGCCCGTGAAGTCCGTCTTCACGTTCTTGCCGAGGGCGACGATTTCGCCGGTGCCCTCATGGCCGAGCTGCACGGGGCAGAACCCAAAGGGATCGCCCTTGTACTCGTGGACGTCCGTGCCGCAGATGCCGCACCCTTCCACCTTGACGAGAATCTCGTCGTTGCCGATCGCGGGGATAGCGACCTCCACGATCTCCATCTTCTTCGGCTCCTTGAGAACCGAGACCTTGCACTTTTTCGGGATAGCCATTAGTTGCTCCTGTCTTTGGTTGTTGTTGGGTTGAAGTTCAATGGGCGTAATTATACCACAAATTCTATGAGATTTTCCCTGTGGCGGCATTCCAGGCGATCTCGACGCCGGGCTTCAGCATGGCGACATTGCCCAACAGCACCATTTCCGTGAGCCGTCCCACCCAGGCGAACGAACTGGTGGTCGTGCCGCCCTGTACGCACGCATCCACGTATTCGCGCCAATGCGACGGCGCCGGGCCCACGTACGGCAGCTCTGGCGCGGTGCCGCCCTTCTTCATGACCACCGCCGGCGACTTGTTGTAGTGCACCGACAGGAGCCATCCCTTCTCCCCTTCCACGACACGTCCCTGCAATGGCTGGGAACCAATGGGCGTCTTGGCAAACAGTTCCTTGAACCTGGACGGCGGCAGATACTTGGGATCGGTTGCCGCCGTGACCTTGGGATCGACCAGATTGCCGTCGCACCATTCGATGTCGAAGGGCTGGTTCCCCGAAGCCTTCACGCCGGGCATGTGCCAGACGATGTGCGACATGCGTGGCCAGAACTGTGCGCGAATCGCGACCGGTTCCGAGGGCGCGTCCGCAACGACGGCGGTCGGCCCCGTCTTGCCCAGTCCCATGCCGATCCATACCGGACTGAGCAGGTGCAGTCCCAAGTCGCCCAGCCACGAGGTGCCAAAGTCGCGCCAGCGGCGCCAGACGCCTGGATGATAGGCTTTCGCCGTGAACGGACGGTAGGGCGCATCGCCCAGCCATTCCTTCCAGTCCAGCGTCGCAGGCACGGGATCCTCCTTGAGCGGCCAATCGTGTATGGCCGTGGTCTGTCCACCGCGATTCGAGAAAATCCACACATGCTTCACCGCGCCAATCACGCCCTTTTTCAGAAATGCCACCGTCTGTCGGTCGCATTCCCAGGCCGCAACCTGCGTTCCCATTTGCGTGACGGCCTTCTTCTTCGCTGCCAGCTCCTCGATCCGGCGGATGTCCGCCAAATCATGGCAGAGCGGCTTCTGGGCATAGACGTTGAGCCCGCGCGCCAGCGCATCCAGCACATAACGCGCATGGGTGTGGTCAGGCGTCGAGACGTTCGTGGAGTCGATGCGCGAGCCTTCCTTCTCGTACATTTCGAGCGCGTTGCGGTAGAGCCGCGCGTCGGGGCAAATCCGCTTCGCCGCCTCAAGGAAGGTCGCGTCCACGTCGCACAGCGCCGTGATGTGCAGATCGCGGCACTCCTTGAGTCCCAAGAGATCGGCCTTGGCCATGTGCGCCGTGCCGACACAGGCGTGCGACAGCAGCGAATTGGGATTGCGCAGCTTCACCACGGCAGGAAATCCCGCAAAAGGCACCAGTCCGGCCGTCGCGGCGAGACCGCCAATAAATCCACGTCTTCTTGTCTTCATTGTACCAATTACCTCCTGAACATCCTTTTGTTTGTCTAACGACGAACCTACCTTTCGATCGACATCGACTTCGCCTGTTCAGCGAGCGAACGCCACTCCAATCGCGCTTTCCGTTCCTTTTCGGCCTCGACCTCCGGATGGGGACCATACACCCAAAACGGCTTGATGCCCGCCCCAAGACAGGAGAATCGACGCGGCACTTCGATCTTGCCGCCAGGATGCCTCACGATCTTGCGTCCATCCGTAAAGACGACGTGCGGTCCGCGGGCGCGACGAACACGCTCCGGCTCGCCGACATCGCCGGGGGCGATATCCTCCGTTACGGCCACGACGTTTGTGTCCGCCGGCAACAGCTCTTCCTTTAAAGGCGTTTCCGCCTTCACCACCGCCGCCGTAGAGGCGACCACGGCATCGGATGCGATCTGTTCAAGGGGCGCATTCGTTTCGGCGGCATCGGCAACGGCCACCGGCTGATGTTCGGGCGTATCAACCTTCTCCTTTGCCGGTTCGGGGACCGTGCGTTCCTTCGGCGCCTCGGGCGTCTCGACCTTTGCGACAGACGCGGGTTCGGACGGCGCGGTGTTTGGACGCCAGAAATCAATGTTGATCCGGTCGCGGTTGAGGTAGAGGAACACCGCACCACCGGCGAGCAGAGCGACAAGAATGGCCGCCCGCGAGAGGAACGTAAGCAATCGCACCCGATCCTTTCGCAACGCCCAATGCAATCCAGTGACAGCGTTCCGCCGGCGCAGACGACGGCGTGGGACCGGCGGGATGTTGTCAATCGGTTGGAGCCCGGACGGCGCTTCCGTCTCGGCCGTCTCCTCCGTTTTGTCCACCTCTTCCGCCTCGCGCTGGGCGAGAAGGCCCTTCAAGTAGCGCTTGGTGTTGCGATCCTCCTCGAAGCGGATGAGGTACTTGAGATCGACAAGGGTGAGCGCCGGTTCGATCTCGGCCTGACATTCGGCATACTGCTGGGGATCGACCTTGTCGCCGAAATGGGTAGAGTAGAAGCCAAGGCCTATGAACAGCTTTGCGCCCATCGGCGCCAGCTGGAAATAGCGTTTGAGGAGAGGGTCTTCGCAGCAGGCGGCAATCGCCTCCCGGAAGTCCTCCTCCGGGATGATGGCTTCGTCCTCTCTCTCTTCCTCGTTCATCAGCGCCTATTATAGCACACCTTGCAACACGCGGATTGACGGGAGAGGGAGAATCTGATACCCTTCTCGCCCATGGAACGCAAATCGACATTTCGGCTTTCGGTGGCGACACTCCTGCTGGTCGCTTCCGCCGCCTGCGGGGAGAGCCTGCCCTTTACGCGGTTGGACGACGTGCGCGGTCCCTACGACGGAACGGGCAAGGCGGGCGAAGCGCTCTTCGTGTGTCCGCTCGGCAACGCAGGCGGCTGGCCGATCTGCGCCTACTGGTCGTCCCTCCGGACCGCGCGGTCCCCGATCTTCGGATTCGGCTGGAGCATCCCCGCGCTCGAATCGCACTTCGTGAAGCTCGACAGGCGGCGCTGGGCATTCTATCAGCCGGACGGCTTCGTGCGCGTGTTCGTGCCGGCCTCCCGCGAGAACCGCACGCAGCTCTCCGGCGGTCCGGCCTGGACCGCGACGCTCAAGACGGATGACACGATCCGCGTGGTCGCCGACCCGCATGACGGCGGCCCGACCTCCGAGTTCACCTTTCAGCAGGGCCGGCTGGTCCACATGGTCTGCGAAGAAGGCGACTTCGAAATCCGCTATTCCGGACGCGTCGCGGAGAAGATCCTCTCGCGCGGGAAAACGGTCTTGGAGATCGTCCGCAAGCCGGAGCCGGACGGACAGATCCTTCTGCGCTTCAACGGGGGACGCGAACAGGTCGTGGCGGTCTGCCGCCCGGCGACGGTGCTCGACCTGCCAGCCGTCGGCGAGTCGATGCTGCCGAAAGAGGAAACCTGCCTGGCAACCCTCACGGCGGCGAACGGAGGCAAAACGACGTTCGCTTACGGCGGCACCGCGGAGGAAGCGTTCTTCCAGGTCAACGATTCCCTTTGGAAGTTCAACCCCGTCACGCGGAAGATCGCCGAGCACGACGGCTGGTTCTACATCGTGGGCGATCCGCAGAATGAGGGCGACGAGCCCGCCATTACGCGCAGCCATCGCGAAAGCGGTCGCCGCGAACAGCATTCCTACGACCGCAAGAACGGCATCCGACTCGTGGAGCTGCCCGACGGCAGCTGCCAGGAATGCCGGATGTTCACCTCAGGCCCGCTCGCGGGACGACGCGCGCGGTGGATCAAGGTGACGCGGAAGGACGGCACGCACGTGCGCACAGACTTCGCCTACGACGAGACGGGACGGCTTGTGTACCGGCGCGTCACGACCGACGGCGACGCGGGCGGCAAGGAAGAACACTGGTTCAACGAAGAGGGCAAGCCCATCCGTCGGCGCGTCAACGACGAGGAGGTTCCGCTGGAATGACGCCGTACCACCTCTTCATCCAGTCGGGCGAACACTTCGTCTACCATCTCGCGGCGGGACGGTTCATCCGGATTAGTCCTGCGGCGTATGAACTGCTGGATCTGCGGATGCAGCTGCCGAAGGAAACGGCCGAGAGCGAATTCCGGAGCCGCCACGGCGACGAAGCCGAAAGCGTGCTGGCCGATGTGCGGGCGTTGGAGGCGGACGGTTTCTTCGAGCCCGCCGAATCCCCCCTGCTCGACAGCGAGGCCTTTGAACGTGAACTCGACGAACGGCTTTCGGGTCCGTGCAACAGCGTCATGCTCTCCGTCGCCTCGGGCTGCAACCTCGCCTGCAAGTACTGCTATTGCGGCGTCTGCCGGGACAAGCTTCCGAACAAAGGGTTGATGCCGGTGGAGACGGCCCTGCGCGCCGTGGACAAGCTGTTTGCGAAGGCCGACCCGAAGACGGACGTGCGCATCACCTTCTTTGGCGGCGAACCGCTCCTGAACAAGCCGGTCATCGCGCGCGTCGTCGAACGCTGCAACGCCTTGGCGGCGGAACGCGGCCTGAAGGCGGGATTCTCCATCACGACAAACGGCACGCTGATCGACGACGAAACGGTGGAGATGCTGGGCAGCGACTTCGGACTGATGGTCAGTCTCGACGGTCCAAAGGAGCTCCATGACAGCCAGTGCCCCACGCGCGACGGCGAGGGGTCGTTCGACCAGGCAACGGAAGGCATTCGCCGCCTGATGAAAAAGCGAGACCGCGTGACGGTCCGCTGCACAATGGCCCACCCCGCGCCAGACGCCATGCAGCTGATCCGCTTCTTCGTTGACTTCGGCTTCTCGCGGATCGTGCTGGGAACGGTGCGCAACCCCGCGTTTCCGAGCGCGTGCGACTTCACGGAGGAGGACTGCCGTACGTTCGACCGTTCGATGGAGGATGAAATACTCCCGTGGATGCTGGCGGAAAAGGCGGCCGGACGCGAGCCGATCTACAACCCGTTCGATGAAATTGCCGACTTCCAGGGCGAGAAGGAGCATCCCGAAAAAGTGCGGGGGCTTCGATGCGGCGCCTGCCACGGCTCCATGGCCGTGGCGCCCGACGGCACGCTCTACCCGTGCCACCGCTTCGTCGGGATGGAGGCCTGGGCGATCGGCTCGCTGGAAAACGGACCCGATCGCGAACGCTGCGCGCAGTTCTGGCGGCGGCATCGCGAATGCATGAAGGAAAAATGCGGTTCCTGTTGGGCCTACAAGGTCTGCGGCGGACCATGCCCTTGGGAAATCGCCCGTTCGGACGGCACATTTGCCTTTTCTGAATTTTTGTGCAAAGAGACTTGCAATTGGATCCGACATGGAGTATACTACCTCTCCAAGTCGAAGAATGTCGATTCCGAAACAGGAGGAAAGAAGCAATGACCACAAGAAGGAAGTTCACAGGCGCTATACTGGCCGCTGGCGCGTTGGCCAACTTCTCGCTCATCGCCGGAAATACACCCGGCAACGGGAACGGCAATCCCTGCAACGGGCATGGAAAGGCCGACCAGTGCCATGGGAACGGCGCGAAAGCGGACAATGTCCAGCCGACGCCCACACCCGTCTGCAGCTCCAGCGCCCGCATGGGCCAGGACAATACGCCACCGCCCGCGTGCCGGTCGGCCAGCGGTAAAACGGATCACGTCGAGTGAACCGATCCGCCGCCGTTCTGGCGGCAGCGGCCCTTTTAGCGGTCTTCCGGCTGGAGAGCGCCCCGGCTGGCGCATTGGTGCATGTTGACCTGACTCCCGCACCGGGTATCACGACTGCCGCATTAGACTACCGGAAGGATGTTCCGGTCAGTGAAGCCAGTGGCATCGTCGTGCTTCTGCCGGGCAGCAACGGCAACGGTGCATTTCTGCTCAACGATACGGGTTGGACTGAATTCGCCCGCGACAACAAGTTTGTCCTCGCGGCGCTTACGTTCGTTTCGGACGAAGACGACCTGCGCGAAGAACGCGGCTACTACGATGCGGCGGCGGGCTCTGGTGAGATCGCGGCCGCCGCACTGAAATCCATCGGCGCGGGACGCCTCCCGGTGTTCATGTACGGATTCTCCGGCGGCGCACACTTCACCGCCAGTTTCGCCCAGCGCTTTCCCTCCCTGCTGCGCGGATGGTGCGCCGCCTCGTTCGAAGCGCGGGAACGGCCGAAACGCGCCCCCAAGCCGGACGCGAAATCGCCGCCGGGCATCATCGCATGCGGTTCGGAGGATTCACGCATCGGCGCGGCGCTCGCGCTTTACGGAATCGGACGCAAGGCCGGCCGGCGGCTGACATGGGTCGAGGTGCCCGACCTCGGCCATGAACGGAGCCCTGCACTCGAGGCCTTCACGCGCCGCTACTTCCTCGCCCTCAAGCGGAAACAGGCCGGCATCTGGTTGGATGTGGGCAGCGGTGAGGACGTGGTGCACTCCGCCACAACGGCGAAGGCTCTCCAGACGTGGCTGCCGGACAAGTCCCTCGTCGATGAATGGCGTGCCCTCTCCGCACGGAAGTCGCAGGGCGTGATCGAGCATGTGGAAAAAACGAAGGTCAAGGGCTATGAGCAGCTGACGATGTTCCTGAGCCTGCCACCCGGCGGCAAGGCGGACGGCGTGATGTGCATGAGCATGCTGGCGAGAAGCCCAATCGAGGTGCGCGAGCAGATCCGGGGCGACAAGGCCGAGCGCTATGGCCGGCTCATGCAATTCGCGACGGAGAACAACCTCGCCATCGTCGCATGGGGTTCGCATCGGCTCTGGGATCCCAACCGCAACTGGGACGAACTCTCCAAAACCGAAGCGAAGAAATGCGATGCGGACTTCGATCTCGTCGCCAAGGCCTGGGATGCCGGCATCAGCTTCTTCGTCCGGAAATACGGGATTCCGTCGTCGGGTTACCTGATGACCGGCTTCTCGGGCTCCGCGCAGTATGCCCAACGTCTCGCGATGCGTCGCCCCGATCGCTTTCTGGCCATCCATATACATGTCGCCAGCAGTTTCGACGTGCCGACCAAGGGCGGGTCCTCCATCCTCTGGTGCGTAACGACCGGCGAGAATGAGTTGGGCTACGAGCGCTCCCGGCGTTTCTTCTCCGCCGCCCGAGACCTTGACTACCCGATCGTCTATAAGGCCTATCCCGGACTGGGACATGAAGGAAACGAGAAAGTCGTTTCGCTTGGGCTCGCCTGTTTCCGGTACGCCCTTCGCGAGTATAGCCGCGCGACGCGCCTGAACGGCGGCAAGCCCACGAAACCCGACTGGGTGGATATCTTCACGTCTTCGCTCGACCTGGCGGACATCTTCAACCAGGCGGTCTATTCAAAGTTCGACTACCTTTGCGTGCCGACGAATTTCCGCATGCTTCTGCCTGCACCCTCCATCCGTGACGCCTGGATCGACGAATGATTGTACTGGCCGCAAACGAAACCTTCTATCACGGCATTCTCCGCTGGGATCTCGGGTTCGACAACCCCAACAAAGCGGCGATCCTGCTCGCGCTTTTGCTCCTGCCGCTACTGGCAGTGATTCTGCGCGCCCGCCGAAGTTGGATGGTCTGGGGGTGCGCAATGCTCGCGCTTCCCATCGGCTACGCCTTTGTCCACACCTTCTCGCGCGGCGGCTTTGTGGCGTTAGCGACGGCAGGCGGCCTTCTTCTTGCGGCATCGGCAAGACATCTCCGTGCGGACCGGAAACGTCTCATCCCCCTTCTCGTCGTCGGTCTCTCACTGGCGGCAGGCGCAATCCTGACGGGGTTCTCGGCACGGATGGCCGATAGCGTGCCGACACGGGACGCTTCCATCGGGAACCGGCTACTGATCTGGAAAACCGTTCCCCGCATGATGGTCGACGCACCGGGCGGATGGGGGGCTGGGCACGCAGGCGAAGCGTTTATGGGATGGTACCAACCGCTGGATCGACACGAACGTTACCGCACGCTCGTCAACAGCCATCTGACCTGGCTCACCGAATGGGGGTGGTGCGGACGTTGGTTGTACGTGACGGGTTGGCTTTCCATCCTGGGGCTTGGTCTCGTGCGCTGGAAGAAACGGTCCGACGCCTTGCCGTTAGCCCTTTGGGTCTGTCTCGGTATCGGCGGCTTCTTCAGTTCCGTCGCCGAAGAGCTCGTCATCTGGATCCTGCCGGCGCTCGCAACCGTGCCGCTGGTTCAGACGTTCCTTGCGGAAACACCCACACGCCGCGGGATCCTTTCCGCAGGGGCTTCCGTGGCGAGCGGACTTCTCCTGATCCTCTTCGCCGTCATTGGGCATCTCAATCCGATACACAACATCGCGCTCCATCGAACGGCGGACGGGGAGAGAATCATCGTCGGCGTGGACGAACCGACGGCGTGGATCGTCTTTGACGATACGACAATGGGCGGCCCCACATACGGCCGTGCACTGCGTGAATTCCTGCGTACGCCCGAAGGCTCAAGGCGGTCGGTCGGAATCGCCACCCAGCTCAACGCCGTACCGAAAGACGTCCGGCATCTCATCCTATGCGGTATGGTGGCGGGACAGACGGACAAACCGCTCCGTGCGTTCCCGCAACTGGAGACGGTCCGCGTGCTCTCCCCCAAAGATCCGCGCAAATGGCTCTCGTTCCGCAAGACGCGTCCGAACATTCAGGTCTTCTGCGGCGAGCTTTCACCCAACTGTCCGCCTGAAGATCTGCCAGGGCTCAAGACTATCCCCGGCGCCGGGGACTATCTCCCGACCTGGCCCCGCTTGGCATTCACCGAACCTTGAGCATTCGTTCGGCGCCCACATGATCGACACACAGTTATACCACAAATGGTGCGGTCAGATCAGAAAGCCCGCCAGTCGGCCGAGAACCACGCCCGTCACGTAGAGGACCGCAAGGATGGCGAGATTCGCGCGCCAGTGACGGTTCGTGCGGAAGAGAACAAGCAGTCCCACGCCGGAACCGGTGAGGGACATCGCCATGAGCGCGCCCGACGACATGCCCGCCTTAAGGTAGATCTGCGCGCCTGAGACGGAGACCGCACAGTTCGGGATGAAACCGAGAAGCCCGGCAATCGCCTCGCCCGCCCAAGGCTTGTTGAGGATGAGGTTCCGAAGACCGTCCTCGCCGACGAAATGGAGCGTCAGTTCGACCGCTCCGGAAATGATGAGGATGAACACGAAGATCTCGGCGGTGTGGACGAGCGCCGGCACGAGCACACCCTTGCGATCCTTGCAGCTGCATCGGCTGTGGGCGCACAGCTCATCGACGCGAAGCTGGACACCCCCCTTCCCGAGCATCTTCAGAACGGCGTTCACCGCAAAGCCCACCGCGACGCCCGCCACGACCTTCACGGCGACAATCTTGAAGAGAAGCACCAACGGCACCTTCTCGGAGATGAGCACGGGGATCAGCTCGTCCGAGGTGGAGAGGAACACGGCGACGAGCGTGCCGGCCGTGATCGCGCCGCCGGCATAGAGCGAGGCCGCCGCCGCCGAAAAGCCACACTGCGGAAAGACGCCCGCCAGCGCACCGAAGAGAGGCCCGAAACGACGGGTGCGCCCGAGCCCACGCTCGAGCGCACCTTCCGCCCGCGCCTCCAGCATCTCAAGCACCAGATAGGTGACGAAGAGAAACGGCAGGAGCAGGAGATTGTCTAACAGGAACTCCGTCATGCGGCGGAGATCGCCTCGTTAGGGCAGGACGACGCGCAAGCGCCGCAATCCACGCACTTCTCGGGATCGATCGAGTAGGTGTCCCCTTCGGAAATCGCTTCCGCCGGGCAAGCGTCCTTGCAGCATCCGCACGCGACGCACTTCGCCGCATCAATCTTGTGAGCCATTGTTTGTCTCCTTTATTGGTTGGTTGAAAACGCCCGTATTATATCACAAAGCATCCTCACATGAAAGCATCGCACCGTAATCCGACACACGGACAGTTATCAGCATCCTGTCGTGGCCATGAGGTCCAGAAGATGCAGACGCGGCCCCATCGTCTTTTCCTTGCTGGCGAGCCGGTTTCCCAGGACAACGCCGGCAAAATCACGGTCCGGATCAACCGCGATGGCCCCACCGGTCCAGCCGGTGTGACAGATGGCATGCTCGGAGAATCCCGTGGGCGTCCAGTTGGAGAACGTGGATTTGGCCGCCGTCATGTCCCATCCGAAGCTGCGCCTGTGCCCGTTCCCGACAAACGACGGCGCGAACAGCAGATCGTAGTACGCCTTGGGGAAACGCTCCCACCGCAACAGGTCACCAACGAACAGCTGCATGTCTGGAGCCGTGGAGAAGTTTGCGCCGTTCCCCATCGGACCGGGCGCAAGGTGTGCGCAAATATCGTTTCGTTCGCCGATCTTGCGCTTCGGTCCGCCATAGGTGGAGGGCGGATATTCCGCCACATCCGGATCCCCGACAACCGTCTTCCACGTGGTGCGCGCCATTCCCAACGGCCCCCAAAGCATCTTCTTCGCCGCCGCATCCAAATCCAGGCCGACCAGACGTTCCACGATCAACCCGAGATAGACGAAGTTTGAACAGGCATAGCAGAACCGCTTGTGGCGCGGCCACACCGGGCGCTTGCGGTAGAGTTCTTCGAACATCTTCTGGCTGTCAGGCAGCATATACGGCTTTGCGTTGTCGAAACCGCCGGAATGCGTGGCAAGATCACGGACCGTGATGCGGCAATTCTCCTTCGCGAGGACATGCTCCGGCAGGTATTCCGTAAACGGTGCATCCACGTCGAGCCGACCATCCGCATACAGAAGCGCACAGAGCGATGCCGTTTGGGTCTTTCCAACAGACGCCAGATCAAAGAGCGTACGCGCGGTGACCGGTAGCTTCGGCTCGTCTAACGTCCGCACGCCCGCCACATGCAGACTGCAATGGTTCGAGACGCACGCCAAACCCGCGTAGAGCTCCTCGCCGATGTATTTCCCGACTGCCGCGCGCACGCAATCCTCTTCACGGCCCAAGCCACGGCAACCGGCTCCGCCAAGCCCCAAAGCGGTCGCTTCCGCCGCAAGGATGCCGCAAAATGATCTTCTCGTAATCCTGTCTGCTTTCATTGCATCCCTTTCTCCATTTTCAGACGGACGCCGCATTGGCTGTGAGTCTGCAACAATCAAAAGAGCGTCATCTGGCCCGGAATGTCGGAGAGCTTCTTGCGCGGGCGGCGCACGATCTTCGGCGCATCGACGTCAAGGTCGTTCGCCTCGAGATTCTCAAGAATCTTCTCCGCGCGGTCCACGACCTCGGCCGGCAAGCCCGCCATCGCCGCAACATGGATGCCGAAGGACTTCTCCGCGACGCCCGGCGCGATGCGGCGCAGGAACACGATCCGGTCACCCTCCTGCTTCACGCGCACCGTCCAGTTCTTGACGCCACTGAAGCGTTCGGCAAGATCCGTCAACTCGTGATAGTGCGTGGCGAACAGCGTCTTGGCCTTCACGCGCGGATTCTCGTGCAGGTATTCGGCCACGCTCCACGCAATGGAGATTCCGTCGAACGTTGAGGTGCCGCGCCCGATCTCGTCCAGAACGATGAGCGACTTCGGGGTGGCGTTGTTGAGGATGTTCGCCGTCTCCTGCATCTCCACGAGGAAGGTGGAGCGTCCGCGCGAGAAATCGTCGCCCGCACCGATGCGCGTGAAGATACGGTCGAGCGCGCCGAGACGCATCCGCGACGCCGGAACGAACGAACCGGCCTGCGCCATCACGGCGATGGTCGCCACCTGACGGATGTAAGTTGATTTACCGGCCATGTTCGGTCCCGTGATCAGCATGATCTGGTCGGTCGTGCAGTTGAGATGCGTGGAGTTCGGCACGAACGGCTCGGCGTCCGGCAGCTGCTCGATGATCGGATGCCGCCCGTCCTCGATCTCCAGCGCGTCCGAATCGTCGATCTCGGGACGCACGTAGCCCGCTGCGAGCGCGCGGTCCGCGAACGAAAGGAGGGCGTCCAGCTCGCCGATCGCTCCGGCCGTCTGCTGCACCGCCATCGTGCGGGCCGCCACCTGTGCGACGATCGAACGGAAGATTTCCTGCTCCAGCGCGTAGGCCCGCTCCTGCGCCCCCATCACCTTCCGTTCATGCTCGGTAAGCTCCGGCGTGGTGAACCGCTCGCCGCTCGTCACCGTCTGACGGCGCTGGTATTCGGGCGGTGCCTGATGCACCTGCGACTTCGCAATCTCGATGTAGAAGCCGAACACGGAGTTTCGGCGGACCTTCAGCGTCTTGATGCCGGTGCGCGCAATCTCGCGGGCCTGATACTCGGCGATCCACTGGTGCCCCTTCTCGGCGAGGTCGCGCAGCTCGTCCAGTTCCGCGCTGTAGCCGGGCGCGATGAGATTCCCCTCCGTCAGAAGGACGTTCGGCTCCTCGGCGATGCCATGGTCGATGAGATCGACGATCGCGGTTTCGGGCGTCAGCCGCGCCTGAATGTCGTCCAAGGCCGGACCATTCGCACCGAGCGCCTCCTTCAGCGATGTCACGGGACGCAGCGACTCGGCGAGCGCCTTCAGGTCACGGGCGTTCGCGCGGCCCGAATCGACCTTCGCGATGAGCCGTTCAAGATCGCGCACGCCGCCGAGACGGGACTGCAGAAGCGACAGGCGGGAACGGTCGGCCACGAACGTTCCGACGGCATCGAGACGGGCATTGACCTCGTCGGGGCGACGGAGCGGCTGCCGGATCCAGGCGGAGAGACGACGCGCGCCCATGGGCGTCTTGGTCGCGTTCAGCGTGCCGAAGAGCGACGCTTCGCGCGAAACGCCATCGCCCGGCAGCAGGGCGAGATGGCGGATGGTGCCGGCATCGAGCGCAAGCGAATCGGTGGCCTCGCGCAGACGGATCGCCCGGATGTGATCGACGGCATGATGCAACGTCGTATGGACGTAGTACAGCAGCGCGCCGGCGGCGGAGACGAGGTTCCCCTTCCCCTCCAGTCCAAAGCCATCGAGCGAGAGCACATTGAAATGGCGGCGCAGCTCGTCGGTGGCGGCATCTAAGGAGAACGTCCAGCGGTTGGAGTCGTCCGGACGCAGGACCTCCGCCGGGCGGTAGCGCGCGAGCGCATCGTCGAGACGCGGCACCGACTCGAAGCCCTCCACCGAAAATTCGCCGGTGGAGAGGTCGAGGAGCGCAAGCCCCGTCTCATAAACGGCGGCGATGTAGTTGTTGGCGCATTCGTCTAAGAGACCATCCTCCGTCACGGTGCCCGGGGTGACGATGCGCGTCACCTCGCGCCGGACGAGACCCTTGGCGGACTTGGGATCCTCCACCTGATCGCAGAGCGCGGCGGTCATGCCCGCGCGGATGAGCTTGGAAAGATAGGTGTTCAGGGCGTGGTACGGCACGCCGCACATCGGCTGGTTGCCGCGATGCGTCAGCGTCGCGCCCAGAACCGGCGAAGCCGTGATCGCATCCTCTCCGAACATTTCATAGAAATCGCCCAGACGGAACATCAGGATCGCGCCCCGCGGTATCTCCGACTTGATCCGGAGATACTGGCGCATCATGGGGGTAAGCTCTTCTGCCATATCTGAACGCGTATTATACCATATCTCGCCTCTTTCGCGTCCGGGGCGGTGCGCAGGTCAGGCGTAACTGGAGTTCATGATTTTTGTTTCGGCTTGCAGGAGCCAAGTTCCTCCTGCGCCACAACTTTGATGCGCCCTATGCGGTAGCGGCGCGCCCCGTCGCCACCGGTGAGCGGCAACTCGCAGACGGGCGTGCCGTCCACCTCACCGACAGACAGGAACACATCATATTCGCCGGGCGGCAGAATCGGGCGATCCCAACGGCCCAGCGTGAACGCAGCCGCATGCGACACCGCCTCCGCCTGGCCGGGCGCAGCAACCGGCAGACGGGAAAGATCAAAGTCGCCGTCCGCAAGCACCGCAGCGATGCCACCCGTCGCTGTCTTGAGCGTCAGGCACGGGAACACGGAGCGGTAGCATGGCGCCACACCCGCGTTCGCGAAGGAGAACGTCACACTGAACGGCACGGCCCGTTCCGGCGCAGAAGCGGACGTCACGCAGGCGGGATAGACGATGCGCCGTGCCTGCAGACGGTAGCCGAGCCGCCGGTTCACCGCCTCAACCGCCGCCCGGTTCTCATCCAAGAAGAGCCGCGGATCGCCGTGGATGGAGCAGTAGCTCGCATGGTGCGCCTCGATTGAGGCGACCAGCGTCTCCGCGCTCCAGTTGCCGCGCTCTTTGACGGTATGGTAGTGGCCCGGCTCGAGAATGACGGGGCGCGTGGGCCAGAACGCCGCCGCCTGCTGCTCGTGATGCCAGGACTTCCGGCTCACCATGATCGAATCGTCGCGCCAGCCAAGCCCCTTCTCCAGCGCATAGTCCATCGCGGGACTCGTCTGGATCGCGTTCGAGCTGGTGAAGTCGTCGTTCGCCACGATCAGCGTGCGGCGGAAATGGCGCAGGTGGAGATCGATGTGCAGCTTCACAATGCGTTGCGTCTCCTCCGGCGAGAGTTGGATGGTGCGGCTGGTGTGCCCCTCGCCCCAGATGCCGACGGAGCCGACGTCCACGAACGCCACTTCCGGACGCCCATCATAGCGCTTCGCGAACGCCGCCAAGAAGTTGCCGAGCTTCTCGATGTAGATTGGGTCGTCCGGCACGCACTCCCAGTACCGGCCGTCCGGCGCAGGACCGGTCGGCCAGTTCCAGCGGATCGTCTTCGCCCCCGCGCGGGCCACCCATTCCGGTGTGGCCTCCTTCATCGTCTCGCTGCAGGTGATGCGGAATGCAATCTGCCCGCCACGCGCAATCCACTGCTGCGCAGGCGTGTCGATGCAGTTCCAGTTGTACTTCCCCTCCTCCGGCTCGAGGTGTGCCCACGGCAGACGCAGGTACACGACGGAACATCCCGGGAACCAGCGAAGATCGTCACCCGTGCCGATCGACGTGCCGTAGAACGACCCGTTGTCGTAGTAGTGCATCACCCAGCCCATGCCAGGATTGACGAGCGCGCGTCCGTCATCTGCCGGCGTAACCACAACCTCCTGAACCGATACCTCCGCCCGCGACAGCGACAGAGCCGCCAGCAGCGCAAGTGCGCATGACGTTGCAAGCCTTGTCCGCGCCCTGCCATTTTCCATTTTGCATTTTACATTTTTCATTTTACATTTTACATTCTTCACATCCAGCGCATACCAGCGCGCTTCGCCCGCCGTAAGCTCCATCATCAGCGCGCCGTCGCCAACCGCACGGATGCTTGTCTCTTTGCCTTACCGCCAGGTGCGGTTGGGATCGAGGAACAGGTAGCCCACGGCGCCGATCACGTCGAAGCCATACGCGCTGAAGTTGCCGACATGCGGCTTGCGCAGCTCGAATTTCCACAGCCCCTCCTTCGGATCCCGGAACGAATACCGTTCGCAGGATTCGATCCAGGTGCGCTTACTGCGGATCTGGCCGGACGGGTCGAGGATCGCCAGGCTCATCCGGTCCTGACGGCTCTTGCCGTTCGCCGTCACCACAATGCGCTCCGTTCCGGCCGGGACGTACGCGTAGAGGTCGCCCTCCGCCTTGATGAAGACGTGCCCGCGCATCGTCACATCAATTGCGAGAGGCGCATCCGCCGCCAACACCGTCACCTCGCGGTTGGCGAACCCGCCAAACGAATAGACGCCTGCCGCCGGAAGGTCGAGTTTCCAGTCAACCTCGCCGTACTTGTCCGGCGGAAGAAGTTCGACCGATGCCACCTTCTTCCATTCCGGGTCCAGCACGTCGAGCGCCTGCGTGATTGAAAGCCCCTTCTTGGGCTTTCCCTTGCGTGTAGGCATCGGGCGCACTTTGCCCATCTTCGCCTTGACCGTCACCGTGCAGGT
>CACZCD010000060.1 GCA_902779565.1 uncultured bacterium
CGCCCGCGCGGTAGGAGTAAGTCCAGGCTCTGACGGCAAACCGTCCGGACGACCCCTGAGAGCCGCCAGACCCGCCCGCACCACCGACCGCGGTCGCGTTCACCGTGCCAAGCACATAAAGAGTGCCGCAGCCTCCGCCCACGCCGCCGCTATAGCCGGACCAGCCGTTGTACCCGCGACGATCATACGAACCATCGGTGTCCTCCCAGCTGGTATCGGGCTCGCTCCGGCTTGCGCCGCCTGCACCACCCCTGCCGCCGATGCCCGCGCCTGCGCCGCCGCCGCCCGCGCCGCCCGCGCCGCCCTTGCCGGCCTTGCCGTATTCGTCGTGCGGATCATCATCGTCTTTGATGACCTGGCCGTCCCCGCCGTTGTCGCCATTCCCGCCGTTCGCGCCATTGCCGCCAGTCGCAATGATCTTGCCGCCGCCCGTCACGATCAGCGTGGAGCTTGAGGGAATCTCAATGCCGGCGCCCGCGCCAGTCATGCCGGAGCCAGCGCCGCCGGTCAGCTTCAGCGTGCAGCCGGTCGCGACGTAGAGGACGGAAGTCGAGTTCGCGTCCATGTAGAACGCGCTGAGTTCCGAGGACGACTTGAATTCGAGGTCGCTGGTGATCGTGTAGATCGTCCCGTTCTCGAGATGCTTGCTGTGCCCCGACGTCGATATGGACCGGGAAACCGTTAAGCCCGCGTCCGCCACAAGCGGCGCGATCAAAACGATTGAACCTGCGAAAAATATGGATTTTATCAGTTTCACATGTTGTTCACGTTGGCTGTCATCACGGTGCTGAACGACTTGAGGACGTTGGAGATCATGTCGTAGCTCTGGTCGCGCTTGGCCGTCAGCGACTGCAACTCGATCATCGTCTGCTGGCTGAAGGTGTTCTTCTCGTCCATCTTGGCCTCGATGGCCGTGAGCAAATCTGTCGAATCGGCGTTAGCCGTGCCTCTCGGCACGTTCTCAATCTCCATCACTTCGGTCAGGAACGCGTAGTACGTGTACTGTCGGCCGTTGTACGTGACCATCTTCGCACTCATGTCCACATCGCCTGCGAGGATATTCGACTCGATCTCGGTCATGAGCTCCAGCTGGGTGGAGGCAAGCTCCATGGTCGCCATCTTGTCGATGATGGAGCCCTCCAGCTCGGCCGCGCGCTGAAGGCAGATCGCCATCACAAGCTGGCCGATCGACAGAACCCTCGGCGTTACACCATCGGCTTCATAGACGCCATCGACGGTATAGATGTTCGCCGTCAGGTAGTTGCCCGTATCGGGGTCCGTCATCGAAAGATAGATTTGGTCAATGCCAATTGCCATTTTGTGCTCCTTTCAAACTTCCAAACTCAGAAATTGTTCGCATCGTTGTCCATGGACGTGCCGAGCGCGCGTACGATGTTGGAAGACGCGGAATACGCCACGTCCCGGCGGTTCACGAGCGTCTGCAGATCGATCATGTCCTGCTGCTGCTGCTGGACCATCGCGTCGATCTTGGCCTTCATGGCGGTCACAACCGTCATGCGCTTGTCGTATGATTTCAAGTTGTCAGGCAGCGTGTTCGCGTCAATGCCCAGCTTCCCGGTGCAGAACGCCTTCGCCTGCGCCCAGTCCGCCGTTCCATCCGCGACCGTCGCCATCCAGCCTGCGGCATCGTCCAGAACGAGCGAATCAGAGGACATCGCGTTCATCTTGATGACGCTCTGCGCCTCGTATGCGGCCGCCGACCGGATCGACACCGCGATGACAAGCTGCCCGAGCGTAAGATTCGAGCCGCCTTCAAGGCCGGTCGCATACAGGTTGATCGCCTCGCTTCCGCGCGGCGCATACCGGTTCGTCGCGATCTCAACAGTGGAAATCATGCCTGCCTCCCCCTTTCAGCCTCACAGGTTCCGAATGAGGTTGCTTCTCGTGTCGCTGATCGCAGTCATCAGGTTGGTCGCCGTCGAGTACGACTCGTCGCGGCGGTCAACGAGCGACTGCAAACGTGTCATGTCGGTCTGCGCCTGGTTGTTCTGGCCGTCGATGACCGACTTCAACTTCTGTATGATGCCCTCCACGCCGGCCTTGGTCGCATCCGCCTGATTTCCGCTCACCGACTTGAAGAAGTCGCTGCAGCCGGCCTTCCGCATCGTCGTCGTGGCCGAGCCGGAAAACCGGCCGGGCATGACCTTGTCGCCCTTGTCGTCGGACGCGAAACCGGCCTGCTTGTTGGTTGCCTCGGAGAGCGCCTGGCCGAGATCCTCCAGATACTTGTTGCGGTTCTTGATGCGCGTCGAAAGCGGCGCCACCTCGCCCTCGACCGTCACCGCGCGGTTTTGGGCGATGGCCACCATCAGGTCCTGAAAATCGACCTGTTGGCCGCCGACCTTGTAGTCGCTGAAAGAGGCGCCCCAGCTTTGGCTGAGCTGCACCGGATCCCGTCGTTCGATTGTCGCCATGACATGCTCCTTTCCCTTTAACCGCCGATGTTGCCGATCGTGTTCGACGCGGCGTTGTTAAACTTGTCGATGATCCTTGCGGCCGTCGAGTAGGCGTTGTCGCGCTTCGTGATGTACGACCGCAGCGTGATCAAGTCCTGCTGAAGGTTGTTGTCCTCTTTGTCAAGCGCATACTGCACGTTCGTCTGGCCCGTCTGCGCGTTCTTGAAGGTGATCTTGTTCCCGTCGGACAGGCTCAGCGTGACGCCGTAGCTCGCGCATGTGTTCTTGGCCGTGATGAGCGCGTTGTCCGCATCGCTCTTCTTGCCGGTATCGTTGGACTTCGGATTCATCGTGGCGATGGCCTTGGACAGAACCGCCAAGACGTCCCCAAGGTCGCTGATCTTCTTCTCACGCTGACGTACGACTTCCGCGTAGGCGGAGGCCGACGTCTCGATGGCGACCGACTCCTTGAATGCCGCCGCCGCAAGGGCCGCTCCGTAGTCCTGTCCGGAAACGCCGTCGACGGCGTAAGACATCTGTCTCACGCCGTAGACGGCTCCTCCCGCGATTTCGGTCGGTTTTATCAGTTCTGCCATCGGCACTGCCTTTCCTTACGCCTGAATCGCGTCGCGGATTGACGTGGTCTCCGCCTGCAGAACGGCCTGCATCAGCTGGACGACCGCGTCTATCACCTTCTGGTCCTGCGCGAAGAGGTCCTTCGTCTGGTCGAGCATTTCGTTCTCGCGCTGCTGCTCGGCGCCTTGGCGCGTCGCCTCGGCCTGCTCGAGCGCGGAGAGGTTCTGGCTCATCGACTGGAGCGTTCCGCCGATCGCCTGGACGATTCCGTTCATGCCCATCAGGTACTGGATGCGCAAGCCGACCTGCTTGTAGTCCTCGCTTTCGTTGAGGCGCCTCAAAGCCATGTCGCTCTCCATCCTGGCGCCGCCGACGAGCTGCTTATGCTCGGCCGGAGAGAGGACTCCAGGTTCGGAGAGTGCCTTCGCCTCGAGCGCACGGGCCATCAGCATCTCGTTCTTCGCGTTCTTGACGTCGGCGTCGAGCGTCGCCTTGTCCACGCCTTCCGGCGGGTTCTTCTGGCGGTCGAGCGCCACCTGATACTTCTCGGCGTACTCGTCTCCCACGCTCTTCAGCGTCTCGACGTAGTCGTTCTTGGCCTTCGCGAGGTCTGCCGTGGCCGTGTCGACGGCCGACTTGGCGAGGGTGACGTCATTCTGGGCGTTGGCCACGTTGCCCTGCGCGTCCGCGACCTCGAGCTTCGCGTTGGCGAGCCGGGTCTCGAACGGCTGGAGGGTCTGCTTCGCCTCGTCGAGCGCGGCCTTCGCCTGCGCCGTGTTGTTGTCGAGCCGCGCGAGTTCGTCCTGCGACGGTGCCCTGCCGGCGTTCATCTCCTCGCGGATGTACTGCTGCTTCGCCCCGGCGGCCTGGTCGAACGCCGCCTGCTTGTCGGCGAGTCCCACCTCGGCGGCCTTGGCGTCATACTGCTGCTGGGCGGTGTTCTGCGCGCCGACCTTCTCGGCATGCACGGCCTTCGCCGCCTCAAGCTGGATCTCCTTGGCCCCAAGCGTCGCCTTGGCTTGATCGAGCTTTGTGCTCGCCTCTTGGAACTTCATCCTGAGGTTTCCCGCCTCGCCGCCGTTGACCTTGGCGTTGAACTCGTTCAGGACGCGGTTGGACGTCTCGCCGCCCACCTTGTTCTGGATCGTCGCCAGCTGCTGGTCGGCGTGGATCTGCGAGTCGGCCATCTTCAGCATGTCCACCTTGGTGCTCGAGGCGTCGAGCCCGGCGTTGTTCGCGAGATCCGACTGCTTGGAGGCGGCGGACGACTGGCCCAGCATCATGCCGAGCGAGATGCCCGCCGAGATGAGTCCGCACGTCACGCCGACGACGAGCCCCAGCCACGCGGCGTCGCGCTGCTGGTCGGCCTGGTTCTGGATCGCCTTCTGGACGAGCTGGTTCTCGGTGTTGCGCATCTCGCGCTGCGCGTCGCGCTGCTTCTGCGCGACCTCGATCATCAGCTTCATGAGGGCGTAGAGGTCGAACATGGTGTTGCCCTTGGAGCTCGCCTTCACGTCGGCGAGCGCCTTGGTCGCCGCGGCATACACCTGCGTCGCGGCCTCCTTGAAGGCGGCTATCTCGTCCGGCGTCATCTCGAGCCCGAGGCCCGCAAGCTTCGCGACGAGCGAGTCGAGCGCGGCGGAATCCGCCGTCGCCGGCAGCTCCAGGTCGTCCGGGACCATGGTGACGGTTCGGGCGGCCTCGCCTTCGCCGATGGTGACGGTAAGCGAATCCTTGCCCTCCGGCGTCGTCGTCTTCTGGACATCGCCGACGGATGAGAGGATGGTCTCCCACATCTTCATCGCATCGACGGAATTGCTGTTTACCTGAATGCTCATTTCACACCTCCGTTCCCGTCAGGCCATCTGGCCGATGTTGTTTGCGATTTCAGCGCTCTGGTCGGTCGCGGACGAGATGAGGTCCGCGATCTTGCCGATTGCGCCCTGAATCTGCTCGACGATGAGCTGCAGCTCCTCCTCGCTCTCGTCAAGCCGCTGCTGGAGCATCGTGATGAACTTCTGGAGCTCCATCACGTCCGCCTTCGCGTCGTCCGACCGGTAGGTGAAGAACGAGTTGACGCCGCCCGAGGCGAGTCCGCCCGCGCTGACTGCGGTGTTGGCGATGGTCACGACGCTCTGGACCGTCGTGGCCGTCGTGGAGGCCGAGGCGGCCGTGGCGCCTGCGGCAGCCGCGTCTGCGGCAGCCTTCGCCGCGCTGGCGGCCGCGCTGGCGGCCGAACCGATCGCGCAACCGAGCTGCGCCACCATGATCGAGATGTTGATGATGAGCGAGGCCGCGAGCTGCGCTTGCGACTTGCTCATGCCGTACTTTTCCTGTAGGTGCTCGGAAAGCTTGTTGGTGAGCGACTCCATTGCGCCCGTCTCGTTCATGACGAGCGCCGTGACCGCCATCGCCGCGCCGGCGATGGCGAACCCGGCCGCCATGCCGCCGGTCACGACCGTGACGACCACCGCCGCAACCACCGCCATGATCGCGCCCAGCCAGCCGAAAACACGGCTTGCCTTGCGGGCCTTCTCGGCGTCGTCCATCTTCTTGAACGACGCTTCGAGCTCCTTCATGCGGCCCTTGTGCTCGGTTTCGAGGTTGTCCTTCTGGATCTCGATGCGGTCCTTGGCCATCTGCGTCTGGCGCTCTTCGTTGTCGAGCTGCAGATAGGCGACGAGCTTTTCGAGGTTCGCCTGCAGCTGCTTGGCGTCGCCGGGATTGTCGAGCGACGGAACGTTGGTCGCGCCAGTCGTCTTCCGCTCGCCGACCCCGGATGCCGAGGTGTCGTCGCTGCGCGTCACCCTGACGTTCGCACCTGCCAAAATCTCCAGCGCCTTGCTAACGATTTCCTTCGCCTTCGTCGAGTCTCCCGAGAGCTTCGCCGCCTGTTCGAACGCCGAGCTCTGGATCTGCGGCCGATTCGTGTTGATGTTGATTTCGTTTGCCATGATGTTTTTCTCCTTTGCCCTGTATACACGCGAGCCGGGAAAAGGTTACACTTTTTTTTCGTCTTCTTTGGCAAGTGCCTCGAACGCCGCCTCGCCGACGACCTCGCGGAGCTTTGCGGCCTTCGCGCGATACTCGCGGCCAATGTCGGTGTCCTTCGGGCAGTACTCGTTCAGGGCCTCCAGCGCGCTGGCGGCGCTACGCTTGTCGCCGAGTGCGAGGAAGCACTCCGCCGCGTGCAGCTGCGGCTTCGGGTTGTCGAGCTTCAGGAACGAACAGTATCCGTAGGAGACCGCCGCGTTCTGGAAGTCCTTGAGCGCCTGTTGCGCAGCGCCGAGCCCGAACCAGTACTTCGCGTTCAAGTGGTCGAAGAGGACAAGGAACTGGAAGAGCTTGTGCGCCTCCTCGTACTTGCCGGTCTGGTAGTAGCCGAAGGCCAGCGAATAGACGGCCTCAAGCTCATCGTTCGTGACACCTTTCATTTGCTTCAGGGTCGCGCGCTTCTCAATGAGCGTCTTGACGTCATTGGCGATCTTCGCTGGGTCAATCTTTTGCATTTTTGTTCTCCTTTTGAGTTTGAAAGTTTAATGGTTTGATGGTTTGAGGCTTATCCTTCAACCTTCATCTGGGCCTCGTCGAGAACCGCGCGGATCTGGCTGTCGATCTTGTCGAGCGATTCCCTTATGACGTTCCCGATGTCGGTCTCCGCTTCCTTCCTGTCCTTTTCGACGCGATCGGCGTTGCGCTCGGCCGCATTTTCCGTTGTCAAAGACGACGAACGCGTGTCGCGCGCAGCTGTGCGCAGGGCGTTGGCCACCTCGTTCAGCGTGGTCTGCGCGATCGCTTTGGTGCACTCCGCGATCTTCACGTCGATTCCGGCGATCTTGGCGTTGGCGGATGCGATGGCCGTGTCGATCCGGTCGAGCTTCTCCTGCTCCCTTTCGCGCTGCTCCTTTAGCTTTTCCACGCTCTCGCGGTGGTCCGCACCCTCCTGCACGGCCCGCTCGACCGCCCTTTCGAGCTCGGCAATCTTCACGTCGAGCGCGTCGATGCGGCCCTTGGTGGCGGTCTTGTCGTTCAGCAAGCCGGCCAGTTCCGTCTCGACCCCGGACTTCTCGCCGTTCAGCTCCTCGATTTTGATGAGGCTCTCCCGTTCTGCCTGCGTGATCCGGTCCTTCATCGAGTCAAGCACCGTCGTGAGCACCGAGATGCGCCTCTGCGTCACGCTCATCTTGGTGTCGTCGGTCTCGTTCTTGAGCGTGGCGACCAGTTTCTCCAGATCGCTCATCGCGCCGGACGTCACCTTGACGTTTTCGCCGCCCAGCACCGCGCCGAGCTTCTTGCTCTGCGCCGTGCCCTGATCTTCGGAGAGTTTCGTGTCGCCCGCCACAGTGGTGGCGACCTTGTTGATATTGAGTTCTATTGCCATGATAGGTGTTCCTTTCTGCAGTGACTACACCTCAGATCTGAAAAGGTTTCATCATCAGGCCAAATTTTCTTTGCCGCTCGGCCAGTTCGTTGTCTACAGGCGACTCGGCGGCCGATGGCGGACGGCCGACGGCGAGCTCCTCCTGCGCCGTAAGCCCGTCGCGTTCCCACTGCTCGATCGGATCGAGACCGCGCCGCTTCAGCTCCGCGTTCGCCGCTTCGATCTGCGCTTCAGAGAAGTGCATCGCCATCACCTGCTCACGGGTGAGGCCCTGCTGCTCCAGCATGCGGTCCGTCTCGCGCATGCGCAGACCGACCTGCTCCACGAGACGGTTGGACTCCGCGATCGTCCTGCGTATGCGAGCAAGGTACGCCTGCGTCTGCTTTTCGTTGTCGTCAGTCATGCGTCCAGCCCCCTTTCGACAACACACAGACGCTAGAATCAGGCGTCCTGATTCTATCGCACGGTGCCGTCATGCTCATTATCGTCATCAAATCTTTCTCAAGCTCCGTTTCAGGACATAATTAGCCCTTTTCAAAACAAAGAAATGATACCAAAATCAGAAATCCTAAACAAGTAAAAAGAAAAGAAAAATCGGCGGCGAACCATTCTTGGGGCAGGACGGGATGCACGGAATGGCGGATGTGTGATATACTACGCGCCCTGAAGCAAAAATAGATGATGATTCGCGATGGACGAAAACATGGAATCAGTTGCAAAAATGATCCAGTACGCCTGTACCGGATACTGAGGCAGTAGAACATGAAAGAAACTCACGTTTGCGCGGAACATAAACCGGGACTTGGCGCGTACCTGTCGCCATTGGCGGTGATTGCGCTCTCCTTTGGCTATGCCGTGGGGTGGGGATCGTTTGTGATGCCCGGCACGACGTTTCTTCCCGGCGCAGGGCCGCTGGGAACGGTCATCGGCATACTGATCGGCGCGGTGGCCATGTCGGTGTTTGCGCTGAACTACCACCGGATGGTCACGCACACGCCAGGCCCGGGCGGCGCCTTCGCATTTACGGTAAAGGCGTTCGGCGCCGATCACGGATTCCTCATCGCGTGGTTCCTTGTGCTGACCTACATGGCGATCCTGTGGGCGAACGCCACCGCGCTCGTGCTTCTGGCCCGCTACCTGTTCGGCGACGCGTTCCAGTTCGGCTTCCACTACACGATGGTGGGCTTCGACGTCTATTTCGGCGAAGTGCTGCTCTGCATCCTCGCGATTGCGTTTAGCGGAAGCGTCTGCCTTTTCCGCAAGCGTTTCGCCGTGGGCCTTCACACGCTGCTGGCCGGCATATTCGTCATAAGCGTGGCGGCTTGCTTCTGCGCTGCGTGCTGGCGGCACGAAGGCGGACTCGCCGCTCTGGCGCCGGCGTTCGCGCCGGACGGCAATCCCGGTCTGCAGATTGTCCGCATCCTCGCCATGATTCCATGGGCGTTCGTCGGGTTTGAGGCGGTCGTCAACTCGTCCGGCGAATTCCGCTTCCCCGTCAAGCGCACGTTCGGTCTGCTGCTTGCGGCGATTGTGCTCTCTTCGCTCGTTTACCTGCTGCTCGCGCTTCTGCCCGTCCTGTCGAAACCGGATGGATACGCAAACTGGCTGGACTACATCGCCGCGCTTCCCGGCCTCAAGGGCATCGACGCGATGCCGGTGTTCGCGGCGGCGCGCAAGGCGCTTGGCCCGGCCGGCGTGCCCGTGATCGGCGGCGCGATGCTGGCCGCGCAGCTGACGGGCATAATCGCCACCTTCATCGCCACGAGCCGCCTGATGTACGCCATGTCGCAGGAGAGGATACTCCCGCGCTGGTTCGCCGTCCTCAACAGGGATGGCTCACCCGTGAACGCCATCCTTTTCGTGATGTGCACCTCGTTCGTGATTCCTTTCTTCGGGCGCACCGTAACCGGATGGCCGGTGGACGTATCGAACCTCGGCGCCGCCGTCGCCTACGGCTATACGTCTGCGGCGGCGTTCGCTGTCACGGACGAGGATGGGCGCTTCCGGAAGATCGTCGCAAGGGCGGCGGGTCTGTTCGGCATGGTGATGGCGGCGGTGTTCGGGCTGCTGATGCTCGTGCCGGACTACATCTCCGGCGACACCCTTGCGGCGGAGTCGTATCTGCTGATCGCCATCTGGTGCATTCTCGGCTTCCTGCTCTACAGGCGCACGTTCCGTCGGGACGCCAACGGCACCTACGGTCATTCCACGATTGTCTGGACCGGGATGCTCATCACGATCTTCTTCTCCACGCTGATGTGGGCGCGTCAGGCGATCTGCAACGAGGCGAAAGACGCCTACTCGGATCTCATCGGCACGACCGTCACCAAAGAATCGCTGACCTCGATCTTGCGGCACGTGAACGCCGACCTGCTAAAGAATTCCCTCGTTGAACTGTGCCTGCTGGTCTCATCCCTTGCGATCGTGATCAGCCTCTTCGCCATCCTGCGCAAGCGAGAGAAGGTGCTGAGCATTCAAAAGCTCAAGGCGGAGAAGAGCGCAAGCCAATCGCGAAGCTACTTCTTCTCGACGGTCAGCCACGATATCCGCACGCCGCTCAACGCGATCATCGGCTTTTCGCAGATGCTCAAGATGGGCTTCAAGACGGATGAGGAACGCAATCAGGCCGTCGATTCCATCCTCGTGAGCGGCAAGACGCTGCTGTGCCTCATCAACGACGTGCTCGACTTCTCGAAGCTCGAATCGGGGCGCATGGAGATTGTTCCGGAACCGACGGATTGCAGGCTCATGCTGAACGAGATCGTGGAGTCGTTCCGTCTTGCGAACAAGAAGACAAAGCTGGAAATCCGCTGCAAAGCCAGTGACATGCCGGTGCTGATGATTGACCCGCAGCGCATCCGGCAGATGCTGTTCAATTTCGTGGGGAACGCCGCGAAGTTCACGCATGACGGCTTCATCGAGGTGCGGGCCTCGTTCACGCGGAATGACGGCGCGGATTCCGGCACCTTGCGCCTTGAGGTGGAGGATACCGGCATCGGCATAAGCGAGGATGACCTGAAACGCATCTCCAAGCCATACGTACAGGTGCGCTCAAAGGCCTCGCGTCACGGCGGAACGGGTCTTGGCCTTTCGATCTGCCGCCAGCTTGCGACAGCGATGGGCGGCGAGATGACAATTACGTCCACTCTCGGGAAAGGCTCCACGTTCATTGTGACGATTCCGAATGTGAAGGTCAGCGACGTGGCGCCTGCGGCGGAATCGCGGATGGTCGAAAACGAGATCGTCCAGGATGCCGCCGCACACATCGAGAAAGAGATTCTGGAGGTCGATCAGGACGCGGTGGTTGCACAACCAACGCCGGTGGCACCGTCCGCGGAGGCGCCAGCCGCCCCAACCGGGAAGAAGCGCGTCCTGATCGCCGACGACCAGAAGATGAACCTGATGGTCCTCAAGGCCATGCTCATGAAGCTGGGCTCGTTTGAAATTGCAACGGCCGAGGACGGCAAGAAGGCGTTGGACATCCTGACCGCGCCAGATGCACCGAACTTCGATCTGGTGCTGACGGATATGTGGATGCCGGAGATGGATGGCGTGGGGCTTGTGCAGGCGATCCGTGCCAACAAGAAGCCCGCGTCGCTACCGGTCTATGTGGTGACGGCGGACGTGGAGATGCTGAAACAGTTCAAGGAGACCGGCTTCACGGGAATTCTCCTGAAGCCCATCACCGTGGACAAGCTCAAGAACATTCGCGAAATAGGATAGCTATGAGACCTTTGACGTTTTTCCTTCTTGCATCGCTCATGGTGTCGGGTGCCCTGCGTGCCGAAGACAGGGTTGAGGCGAGCGTACCGGAAGAGCCGCACAAGTGGCTCTCGTTCAGTGGATTTGCGGATGTGGAGACGGCCTATCTCTGCCGGGGGTTCGTGTGGGATACGCATCCGTTCTCGTCCCAATACGCGGATGGGACGATTGACTTTGGGACGTTCGGACGGTTCAGCGGCTATGCGTGGAGCATGCTCTCGTGGTCGCCCGCCTCGCACGTGTGCGACATCCATTACCGCTTCAGCGAAATCGACTACGGTCTGCGCTACGCTTTCGATTTGGCGCTGGCGGAGGACTGGAAGCTGACCTCCGGCGCGGCCAAACAGTGGGTGACGTTTCCGGGCCGCGGTTACAGCGATTCCCATTCGGTCATAGACTGGGAGGCGTTCCAATCGCTGCACAACCCCTATCTTACGCCGTACTGGAAGATGCGCTACATCTACAAGCCCTTCATGGAATTCTACTGGATCGCCGGCGTGAGGCGGACGTTCCCGTTTTTCGTGGAGCGTCTGGACCTGACGCTTGATTTCTTTGGCGATCTGGGCGACGCGAGGCACTGCAGGAACCTCTTCGGGCCCAAGCCCGGGAACCCGTATTCCAACTACCACGGCGGAATCCAGTCCATCAACGCCGTCGTGCGGCTTGACTACCATATCACGGACTACCTTGGCGTGTTTGCGTTCGCTGGCTACTATGGCCTCGTATCGGATGATGCCCGCCATGCGGTCAAGGCGATGCACCATGTGGACGCCACGTGCGATCTCGCCTATGGCGGCGTTGGTCTCTCCGTGGAGTTCTGAATCTACGGGAATAGTCCCTTCGTTATCTGCGGATTCCTTCTCACTTGAACCAGTTCGTGTGGAAGCCGCGGGATGTCACCATCGCGTAGAAATCGCGCATGAAGAAGTTCGTGTTGCCGACGTAGTCGCTCCGGATCCTCACCGCTTCGCTGTTCTGCAGGCTTGCCGACGGCAGATCGGGGTGATTTTTCGCCTTCTTGAGCGCAACCTTGGCGACAGACTTCTGGACGTCATGCGACTCCCACTGTTCGGCCGTGTACACCTTGCCTTCGTTCTTGAGCTTGCGAGCGTGGGCGATCGCCTCGTCGAGACGCTTCACCGCGCACTTGTACTGCTCGCTCTCCGCGCCAAGGCGCGTGGCGAGGGAATCGAGATATTCAGCCCGGGCCGCTCCGCCATCCGGGGCATCCGCCGCGAGGGCCACAAGCTTGTCATGGAGTTCGCTATCCATCTCCTCCGGCACGGCGGTGCACCGCAAGCCGCAGAAATGGAACAGCCCCTGAACGAGCTGCCTGTTAGCGACCTTCTCCATGTCGATCTCGACCGTACCTTCCTTGTCGATCTTGATTCCGGGGTCGTTCTTGACTCGTTTCAGAAAATCGGTCTTCGCTCCGCTCGACGCGGCAAGCGTATTCAGAGTCTGATTGAATGCCATCAGCGCCTTGGAGCCCGCAGCGAATTTGAAGGTGTTGAGGCCTGTGCGCATGAGACCGTAGCTCGCGTCGTTGTCGATGGCTTTCAGGCTGACGTCGAGCGTCTCCTTGTCGATTTCGACGAGGTAGTTATCGTTGTGGCGGTCGCCCTGGCCGGTGAGGATGTCGAACCACAAGAGCCGGTTTGCCTGACGCATCAGGCGCCCGACGACCTTTCCGAACTTCGCCTCGTCGAGGGTGCGCAACGCCGTCATGCTCAGCTTGCCGGCGCCGACCTTGGCGTCGTTCGCCTTCAGGTATTTCTGGCCCGTCAGACCAGGCGCCTTCTCCATGAACATGCCGAAGCGTCCCTTGTGGGTTCCGGCCTTGGTCTTGACCATGACGTCGTTCAGTCCGAGCCTGTTGGCGGTATCCTGCACGGCGAGGTTGACGCGCGTGAACTCCATGTTCTTGGCCATGCCGTGGTAATGAGAAGAGTACGACGTCGTGAGGCACCCCGGCATCTCCGGCTTGAAGACCCATTCCGAGCCATCCTTGAGCTTGAGAAGCGTGACGGTGTTGAAGGCGCCACTGCCGAGTTCATAGGAGTCGGCGACGTTGGCGTCGTCGATCCGCGCGTCGATGTCGCTGTCGCTGTAGCCGTGTGCGCGCGCCTCGACGATGGACGAGACCGTCTGCTCGCCACGGAACGCGCCCAGCACCCAGCTCGACACGTACACCCTGTTTTCCGGGCCTGCGTCAAGCTTCTTGGCGAGTTCCGCGAGATGCGTCACCGCGACGTCGATGCCGGCATAGGCACGCTTGACCGTCACCGCCAGATCCGCGAGCATCTTCTTGCCCTGCGCGCCCGCGACCTCCACCTTGAACTTCTTCAAAGCCTCCTTGAACTCGGCAGACGCCTTGCTGCCGGGCACGGCCTCGCTGAAGAAGGACTCGTCGAGACATTCGATCGCGTCAGCCCTGTTCATGTTCCGGAGAACTTCTGCGGCGTTGTCGAGCGCCTCCTTGTTCTCCGGCGTCGGCGACTCCACGTAGGCACGCGCGGCGTTTCGCAAGACGTTCATCAGGTTGATGAAATGCGCCAGTTCGTCCGCCGTTTCGCCGTCCAGCGTCCTTACTTTGGAGAGTTCCTTCACGAAGCGGTCCTCGAAGATTTCGTTTTTGAGGAATGGGAAGGACTTCTCAACGAGGTTGCGCATGGCCCCCTTGATGATGTCGCGGTGCATGGAGGCGATCTTGTCCTCCACGCCCGACAGAAGCTTCGCGGCCTCTGCCAGCATGGAGCGGTCGCAGAAGATGGTCTTGCCGGCGACCTCGATCTTGCCGGACGCCGCCGCTTCGGAAAGCTTCGCCTTGACCGCATTGAGTTCCTGCGTGCAGCTTGCGACGTCCGCTTCGGTAATGGACCGCGCCACGCCCTGTGCATAGCCCGCGAGCCTGTCGGCGAGCGGTTTGATCTCGGCCTGCATCGCCGCGAGCGCGCGGCCACGGTCGAACTTATCCAAGGCGTCCTTGCTCGTGAATGCGCTGATCTTGCCGCCCGCGAGCTTGTCCGCCTCATCCTGCACCTTGTCGCCGCCCTTCTCCACGATCTCCGTCATCTGCAGGACGAGCGTCTCGATTTCGGCGACGCGCCTGTCGCACTGCAGCATGATCTCCTCGAGCGCGGCCTGGGTTGTGGCGTCGGACGCCGTGCCGAGGGCGGTGGCAAGAGCGGACGAAAGCTTTATCTGCGCCGTCTGCGCGGCGTCAAGGGCTTTCGCGGCGGCGTCTTTGGGCTTCCACCCGATCGTGCCGTCCTCATTGTTGACCATCGCGGCGGCGAGCTGGCGGCCCGTGAATCTGTCCAGCTTGACGAGGCTCTTCTGCGCCGCTTCCGCGAGCGACAAGAGCTGCTTGACCGTCGCCTTCGGGAGACCTGCGGCATTCGCAGCCGTCTCGACGCCCTTCGCGTCGGTACCGACCGCAACAGCCTTCGCGGCCTTGAGGAGAAGGACATCGAGCTGTCCGGCAACATCCGCCGCGCGAACCGGCGCTTCGGCAGGGTTCTGCGGCTCTCCGCCGCCCGGCACGTTGTTGACGTTGCCGCCCGCGTTCACGTTGCTGTCCACGGACGGAACGTTGTTGATGATTGGCCGGGGAATGTTGTTCCCGATCGGCGAAAAACCTGCATGTCCACTCATTGCTTTCCTCCTTGCCTTTAAGACTTTTCTGCCCTGTTTACACACAACCGGCCAAAAGGTTACAAACTTACATGTCCCTGTCGTAGCGGTCTGTTACGGATCGGACAAAGCCCGCCCAGTTTTGAAAAGAAAACTTGAAACATCATACCATACTTCATTTATCAAGGATTCATTAACAAATCTTCAGAAATCGGCGAGAACAGAAACCTTTGGGATGCGCGCCGCCGCCGCCAAACGGCCATGCCCGATGACCTTGGGCGCGAGGACGGTCAACCATTCATCGACAAGCCCCTCCTGCGCCAATGCACGGGCGAGTTCAAGTCCGCCCTCGCACAGCACATGCAGAAATCCCCTGTCGCCAAGATTCTGGAGCATCGCCTTCAGATCCGGAACGGACACAACCGTTCCCCGTTCCCCATTCCCCGTTCCCCGTTTCCCGTTCCCCGTTCCCCGTTTCCCGTTCCCCATTCCCCGTTCCCCATTCCCCGTTCCCACCTGAAAGACAAGTGTGCGATCCCGCGCGGCATCTGTGAAGATCTGTGACGTGCGCGGCAAGCGCCCGCTGCGCGTGGCAACCGCGCGGAAAAGATCGTCGTTGCGGCGTCCGTGGCTCAGCAAGCTTGGATTGTCACGCCGCACGGTCTCCGCGCCCACGAGGATCACATCCACCACTTCACGCAGACGTCCCGTCTCGCGCCGCGCCGCCGCGCTTGAGATCCACTTCGCCTCTCCCCGCTCGTCGCAGATCTTCCCGTCGAGCGACATCGCCAGCTTCACCGTCACGAACGGAAGTCCCGTGGCGACATGCTTGGCGAACGGCGCAATCAGCCGCCGCGCGGCTTCGGCGCACTGCCGCCGCGCCGGTTCGCGTGTACGCCCCCAGCATTCCGTCTTAATCCCCGCGCGCCGCAGCACACGCGTGGCGCGGTTCGCGTTTTTGGGATTCGGATCGGGGATCGCCCAGACGACTTTCGCAACGTGCGCGGCAATCAGCGCCTCGCAGCAAGCCCCCACGCGCCCCGGACGCGAACAGGGTTCAAGCGTCACATAGACGGTCGCTCCGCGCGTCTCGCCGCCGCGACGACGCACGCACCGAAGCGCCGCCACCTCCGCATGATCCTTCCCGCAGCGCACATGCCGTCCTTCGCCGAGGATGCGACCATCCTTCACCACGACGGCGCCAACCGGCGGATTCGGGCGCGTATGTCCACGGCTCCGGGCGGCCAACGCCAGCGCACGCACCATGAAGCGCGTTTCGTCAATCGTCGGTGAGGTTCCCTTCCCCATGCGTTCGGCCTCGTCACGCGCCGGGGGTAAACGGATGCGCGGCCACCGATTTCGCGAAACGGTCCAGCACGCCGTTCACGAACTTGCCGCTCTGCGTCTCGGAGAAGAACTTGGCGAGATCCACGGCCTCGTTGATGGCGATGGGCGCGGGAATCTCCGGGCAGCGGGAAAGCTCCCAGGCCCCGAGACGGAGCACGTTGCGCTCCACGGTGCCGAGCCGGTACATCGGCCACTGCTGCAGGAACGGATCCAGTTCCGCGTCCAACGCCTCGCGCTCCTTCAGCACGCCCCGCACCCGTTCCTCCGCAAAGCCCTTCATCTCCTCCAGCGAGGCGATATGCTTCGCGTTGTGCGAACCGAACACGTTCTTCACGCCATATTCGTTCGCCTCGGCACGATCCTTCTCAATCTCCGCCAGCTGCACCCAGAATGCCGCAATCGCATCCTCCAGACGTTCCGGCGGATTCTGATCGCATTGGCAGAGCAGCATCACCGCCCATTCGCGCGCCTGTCTTCTGGTAACCATGGAACAAAAACCTCTCTTCCGTTATCGTTGACGGTGAAACAAATAGATGCCAATCCCCAGAAACAGGGCATCCGGCAGGAACGCAGCGGGGATCGCCGGCAGATAGCCGAGACGGGCCAGCACGAGACAACCGATGGTCGTGGCGTAGAAGGCAAAGAACATCAGGAGCGCCCCCACAATGCCCTTGAACACGGATTGCCGCCCCGTGGCGACACCGGCGGGAATCGCGAAGAGCGTGATCACGAGACAGGCCAACGGCGAGGCGATCTGCGCCCAGAGATCGTACTCCATCTCCCGGCGGAACTTCGCCGACATGTTCGGATGCGTGGCGAGGAAGCGGAGCCGATCCGCCGTGGAGTAGTATTCCGGGGAACGGTTCTGGAGAATGAAGTCGCGGGGCTTCTCGTCGAGTTCAGGGAAGCAGCGGAAGGCAAGCGCCTCAAGGGCCGGCTTGTCGGACGGCATCTCCGTGCCGTGCCGGTCGAAGTAGAAGGTGGTCGGCGAGGAAAGCCACCACTCGCCGTCCAGATATTCCGCGCGCGCCGCCTTGATCGTGCGTTTCCGGCCGCCGTCCGGCCAGTCCTCGCTGATCGAG
>CACZCD010000061.1 GCA_902779565.1 uncultured bacterium
CAACCATCCAGGGTCTGTCCCCGCCAGATTCCAATGGATATGGTAAAATATGCGCCATGAAAAGTCATAGAGCTACTGGAAGACCAAGAGGCCGACCACCGACGGTCCCATTTGAAATCGATGACCTAGTGCTGAATTCGCTTGAACGTCGGCTGGATCCTGCTACGCAGATGGTCTGGCCCGACTGGAAAGGCATGGCAAGGGAACTGAAAGTAAGCCGTTCGACCATCAGCCGAGTCGTCGCACGCCTGCGGAACTCAGGGTTCATCGAAAGTGTCGGCATCCCCATCCGCCCAGGTTCAAAAATCATGCACATTGCTTATCGGCTCAAGAAAGTCTAACCCTGCGATGAGGGCCATACTGGGCATCTAATCCGCTCAAAGGGGCTCATAATTCCCATTGATAAGGCAAAGTCATTCTGTCCATGGGTCTCAAAATTCCCCTCATAGGGTCTCATAAATCCCGAACAAGGGTCTCAAAAATCCCCTCATAGGGTCTCAAAAATCCCCTCGCCAAGGGAAGCCGAACGCCTCTTCACGGCATCACCTTTCAGGGTCTGTCCCCTCATGCTTAAGACTCGCTATTCAAAATACACCACATCGGGATTGAGGAAGCCGAGGGAATAGACCTGCGGCAGAAGCTTCGCACGGAGGGCATCGTGCACCTTGCGAAGGCTTTCCACGGGATCAGTTGGCGCATAAAGATCACTGATCGATTTCATCGCGTTGCGGATTTGGTAGTAGCCCACATCCCACGTCTCGATCTTCCAATCCATCCACGGCGTGTGGGTGATGTTGTCGTAGAACTCGCGATAGAGCACACGGGCGGCATCAAGGACGGCGCGCGCCTCGGGCGAAAGTTTGTGCGCATCAATCCACTTCGCAAGATAACGGTCTTCATTCGCCGCCGCAAGCTGCGTGGCAATGTCGCTGTGTGCGCACGGCCAACGACGCACGGCGAAATCATGTTCACGGTTTATAAACCATGGACATGCCAAGCAAAAGAAAAGAAACTGATGTATCGGGCTTCTATCACGAGCGTCTACGCGTCGACAAAATCTCAAAATTGCCGATAGTAGGAAAATGAAGAATACGATGTTCATCGATCCAACATCACACAAGAGGTTGTGGTATAATATATGGCAATGAGCAAGAGAGAGACAAAGGCGGCAAAAGGCGAGGCGACAAAGCGCATCGTACTCGTGGGCACGTACAGGAAGCAATCTCAACAGTTGCCGTGGATAGCCCGGCATCACCTTTACAACTATCCGCTTTCAAAGGAAGAGGCGGAGAAGGAAGATTGGGGCAAGGTCAAGGAGCTTTGGCTTTACTCTGGTGCGAGGGACAGGCGGCACATCTACGCGGCGGATTTTGTTGGCGTCAAAACGCGCAAGGATTTTCTCGCCGAGCATCCCGACTATCCCAAGGGCAAGGGGAAGGGGCACGGCGATTTCTACGCGGTGTTCAAGACCACCCACAAGTACCAGCCGACGATTGAAGATTCCGTAGTGACAGTCCGTGTGAAGGACTTCGCGAAACGGACGCCCAAGATCGCAAAAGCGATCAAGGCGTATCAGGCGGGCGGCGAACTTGGCTGCCTGCTCGACTATCTCCCTGCCGCACTCGCCCCGCTCAAGCACAACCAGCTCCGCGTCTGCGAAGCAGCGTTGCAGTTGGATTTCTTGCCCGTACTAGATCAGCAAATGAGTTTGTCTATAGCGGAGCAAGTTGCTGGGGGTAGGAATCGGCTAACTTGTCTTGATTTCTTTGCGGGAAGTGGGTTGGTGTCTGCAGGGCTGTCAAATGAGTTTAGTACCATATGGGCCAATGACATAAGCGCCAAGAAAGCGGCTGTATTTAATGCAAACAACACCGCTTCCGTTTTACAGGTTTGTCCTATTGAGAATGTACGTGGCGATTTATTGCCCAAAGCAGATATGTCGTGGGGAAGTTTCCCTTGTCAGGATCTTTCGCTTGCAGGGGATATCAATGGTCTTTTTGCGCCTAGAAGTGGTTTGTTTTGGCAGTGGCTTAGGGTGATGGATGAAATGCCGATTAAACCGTCATTGCTGGTTGCAGAGAATGTTGTTGGTCTCGTTTCTGCTGGTGGTGGCGAATATTACGTTACCTTGCATAACGAACTTATCAAGCGCGGGTACAGAGTAGGGGCTATAATGCTTGATGCACTTCATTGGTTGCCTCAGTCGCGCAAAAGAATATTTGTTATAGGAATCAAGAATGGTGTGGATGTTTCGGGGTTGATAACAGATGGTCCAATTTGGTGTCATCCAGCGCCGGTTGTTAAAGTTTCTAAACGAGTGAAAACGTGGATTTGGTGGAAGCTGAAAGAGCCTCCGGTGCGGAATGTTGCATTAGATTCTATCATTGATTTTGATAGCCCATGCGATTCGCCAAAAGAGGAAGCGCGAAAACTCGCATTGATTGCATCGAAAAAGATTAATGAAATTAATAGATTGGCTCACAATCGAAGAAGGGCTTTTACTGGGTATAAGCGTACACGTAATCACCGGCAAGTTCTTGAAGTCCGCACGGATGGTGTCGCAGGTTGTTTGCGAACTCCATGTGGTGGGAGCAGTCGCCAAATCCTTCTGATTGCAGAGAATGGGCATCTGCGAACACGGTTGTTGACTGTTCGCGAAGCAGCTCGATTGATGGGTGCACCAGACACTTATAAGATCCCGGGGTCATACAATGACGGATATATGGCCATGGGAGATGCCGTAGCTTTACCAGTGGTTAGATTCCTGTCAGAATCACTTTTAGCTCCGCTGGCATATCGAGCAAACAAAGGAGATGCATAATGGACATTATTAAGCTAAAGACTTTTTTTGATGCCAACAAAATGAGATCAAAGGGAGCATTGTGCGTTGGCCTTGGCATTACCAGAGAGGCCATCACGCGAGGCCTACCAGTCAAATTTTGCACGCTCCTCACCAAAAACAAGGGGCAGGTTAGGTCTCTTGGCAAGCCCAAAGTGCAGAAGATTCTGGCAGATTACGGCATAACCACGGTGCTTGCCGAAGAAGGCGGACGTACAAGTAGAGGTAGCATGGGACTTGCTGAACGATATCTTAATTTCCTAAACGTGGAGAGGCCAGACAACAAAGAATTAAAGGCCATAGAGGCATGGTGGATTGATCGAGTCCGTGAATTCTTTGCCGGCAAGCCTCTGGAACTTAGGTTTGATCAATCGAAATCCATTAGGTGCATCGTACATGAGTTAATTGCGCGGGCAGAAAAACGGCAGTCGCAGAATACGGGGATGCAGATTGTTGGTGCGGTCATGCAACACCTTGTTGGTGCTAAATTGTCATTGATTGTGCCACAAGGCAACATGCTTCCAATGCATGGAGCCTCTGTTGCAGACGCGGTATCCGACAGGGAGGGAGATTTTTCGTATGGGGATGTAGTGATACATGTCACCAGTGCCCCAGGAGAGGCCGTTATCAGGAAGTGCGAAAGGAATATCAGCGGTGGCTGGCATCCGATTATCATAACAACGAGCAAGCGGATTGCTCTCGCAGAGGGTTTGGCTGAATCTGCTGGTATTGTGAATAGGCTTGAGGTATGGGATATTGAGCAGTTCCTATCTATGAATCTCAATGAACATGGCTTGTTCAATCATAAAGGTCGAAAGGATATGGCAGTCCGTCTGATCGAGTCATACAACGTGATTGTGGATGCATGTGAAACAGATCCGTCGTTGAAAATCAAGCTTGGATAGATTCGTGTATGCTTGAACGCAGTTACGATTTGTCGAGATGATTTCTTCTGCCTTCACCTGCACTGGACCGTATGCGATCTTGATTCTGAAGAGTACGGGCGGTTCATCGCGTGGGCGTCCGTCAATCTGACGCCGGAGGATTTCGAGAAGCTGCCATCATGGCGCGAGGTGAAGGACTGGCCGGGGAAGATTGTCGGCGTTTGCGACTACAAGGCGCGGGAACGGAACGGGAACGAATTGTGGGACGAAGGTTATCGGTATTGGTGGGATTTGTCGGACGTGGTGCGGTTGCCCGAGCCGATTCCGTGCCGTGGCAATGTGGGGATGTGGCAGATGCCGCCGGAGCTTGCCGACAAGGTGTCGGCAGCGGACGGGCTCTTGCGTATGCGCATCGAGACTGCAGAAGACGTTTATCCGCTTTTCCGTGCGGCGATTCCGATTGCCAAGGACTATGAGGGGTTCTTCGTGTTGCCTATCGATGTGGAACGCCGCCCGATATGCAAGCCGGTTCTCGTTTCGCTTGGGCATCTTCGCGGCACGACTGCAGTGGAGTTCCGCGAGGTGTTCCGTGAGGCGTTCAAGTGTAACGCCGATGCAATTATCGTCGCCCACAACCATCCCTCTGGAGATCCGACGCCAAGCAAGTCTGATTTACATCTTACTGACATGCTTCAATCCGCCGCCGGACTACTTGGCATTAAGTTGCTTGATCATCTCGTCATTGGTTCGCCCGACTCTGCCAATGGGCAAGGGTTCGTATCGCTCGCGGAAATGGCGTAAAAGATATGCCGTGAATTTCAAAGGGTGTTTATTACGTGTAGAACTTCGCGTAGTCCTTGGTCTCGGCGAAGAACGCCTCGTTCTTGTCCACCACGCAGATGTATGGCGGGAGCGGGTACTTGGTAAGCCCCGCGCCGTACTTCAGGAGCCGCGCGTAGTACATCGTCTGCGCCAGAACCTTCGCCACGTTCTCGGCGTTTCGGAAATTGAGGTCGCACTTGAACTCGAAGAGGACGTGCTCGGTGTAGTGGTCGATGCCGCGCAAGGCGAAGATCTTCATCTTGAAGAACTTGCAGAACTCGGCCTTGACCTCCTCCTCCTTCGCGCACGGACGCAGACTGTCGTACAGGTGTTTCATTGCCGCACATTGTACCATAATTCGGAAGGACATGGGATGTGGCATGATACGCATCATTGAAAACCGGAACGATGAAAGAACCAGAGACCCATATTCCGCCGTACAAGGTGAGCGGATCAAAGATCCTCTTCAGGATGTGTTAGCGAGAGCCATAACGCTCGGAGTTTGTTACCGGCCGGCGCTAACGGATGGTGAGCGAAAAGCCGCCATCGCCGCGCACGATCAGCGTGCCGGTGGAGGCCGAATCAAAGTGCGCCTTCACGGTCGCATCCTGGATTGTATCGTAACGGTACGCGCCCCGCGGCTGCAGAACCCCGTTCACATACAGGTATTTCACCCACACCGCCGCGCCGTCCGGCAACGAGATCACGCCATCGTCCGAAAGCCGCATCGTGGCCGTCTTGCCGAACACCGGACGCGCCGTGACGCCGGACGCCGCAAGTATCTTGAGCGTCCCCGTGCCAGAGACCGCCACCTCGCTCACGTTCGTCCACGAAGCGCCACTGCGGAACTCCAGCGTGCCGCGCTCCACGGCGATGTTGCCCGTCGAGGTGCTCGCCGCGCTGTCAAGCCACACCTGGCTCGGCGTGTTCACCTTCAGCGAAACGTCGCCGTTGAACGGTATGCGGATCCATGAGTGTCTGTTGGCGGCATTGTTCGTGATGAAGAGCGTCGCCCCGTCCCCGTCGATGTACGAAGCGGTCCGTGCCACGTGGTTCGAGAAGGTTCCCATCGTCTGGAACGTCGAGTTGAGGTGCAGCACGGAATTGTTGTCGCTTACCAGCAGGTTCCCGGCCGCCCCGACTACGTCGTCCGCCCGGAAGTCGAACGTTCCGCTCGTGATGGACATCGCCTTGATGGTGTTCCCGCCCACCTCAAATACGGCCTTCGTGCCGCCGACGACCGCAAGGCCATAGCCGCTGTTGAGCGTCTTGATCGGCTTGTTGCGGAAGTACGCCGTGCCGCCGCCGTTCAGGTAGAAGCTCCAGATGAACGACCCACCGCCATCGAAGTACGCCTCGGAACTGGGCGGTATCTTGAGTCCGTTATTGGACTGATCCGCCGAGAGGAAGTATGCCTTGAAGTAGTTTGTGGAATTGGGCGCGCACATGAACTTGTCACGGGTGTTGATGGATTTGGTTCGTATCTGAAACGGGCGCTCGATAACCGAGTTCGAAATCGTGCAGATGGCGTCCTTCGTGGACCTCCGCAGACCAGTATCGCCTGTGGTATCCATGTGCACATAGATGCCGTTCTCTCTGTCAACCTTGAGTTTGTCATCCGAAAGTTTTCCTTCGTCCACCCCGGTCGAGGACGTGATCGTGCCGGATAGGTACATGTCGCAGTCCCGCACGATCACCATGCGATCCCACACGTTGCTGCCGGCGACGATGAAATCGCCCTCACCCTCTTTGGTGAATGCATCCCTGAACCACGAACCTCCCAACAAGCCAAACGTTGCATTGGCCGGGAAGTCGAATGTCTGAACGGAAAGCAACGTAAGCGGCGCAAGAAACCGATAGAACGGATTGTCGCCCACCGCCGGCGCCGCCACCGTGATGCCACCCATCATCGAGATCTGATGATCTCCCGTGAAGGTGAAACCCGAGGCGGACGAGAGGGTCATCGAGCTGAGGATGACGTCCCGGTCGATGTTCGCAGTAAGCCCCACCGCGTCCGCCGCCGCAAACGTGGCAGAAAGGCCGCCGTTCAAGCCCGGCGTCGACTGCGACTGCCAGTTGTCGGCAAGGGCGATGGACTGCGAGGCGCCCGCACCGGTCCAGGCGTCCGAAGACTCCTCCCCCTTCACGAAAATAGTCCCGGATACAAGTCCATATTGCCCGGCGGTTACGACGCCCGTCACGTCATCGCCGTCCACCGTCAGCGATTTGACCGTAAGAACCGATCCTGCCGGCAGCGTCAGTTGCGCGTCCGGTCCAAGCTCGAGATCGAGCGTTCCGTACCCGAACGGCTGTGAACTCGATTCGCCCACCGTGAATGTGCCATACAATGTGAGCTTGCCCACGTTCTCCAAGGCGAGCGGCGCCGTGGAGTTCATCAGGAACGACATCCCTTCCTCCACCGTTATCGACAAGAGGTTCTTGAACGTTGCCTGCTCCGTCATCTCAAAAATGCCGCTCATCACCTCGATCGAGCCGGTGGTGTCGCTCGTCCTGCGTGTGAATATCTGCTTGAACGTGGCGGCGGCGTTCAGCCGCAGCGACACCTTGCCGGAGATCGCATGGTATCCTGTCCGTGTCGTGTTCGCGCCGGTGCCTGTGAGCGTAAGCCATGCCGGATCCGGGCTATGCACCTTCATGCCGGGCGTATTGACGGTGGGGTACGTGCTGCCGTATGCGGTGAAGCACTTGACCGTCTGGTTCCAGCCGCCCATGTCAAGCACGGACGGAGAAGAACCGCAGTCGCGCCAAAGCGAGATGGATGCGCCAGACAGCACGTTCTCCGCCCTGCACACCACCGACCCATTGTAAAACGCCAAATGCCCGCTGATGGAATTGTCTTGCGACCATAGATGGACGTTGCCCGTCTCTCCGCTGTTGTTGCCGATGTGAAAATTGGCCAACCTCACCGCGTCCTTGAACTGGACGGTGCCGTATGTATTGTATATCGTGCCCACGTTTGAGGACTTGCCGCCATACTTCCCGTTGAAAGTCACCTGTGGGATGGCGCTGCTGCTGCCGATCCACGTCTCGGACCCTATGAAGAAGTCTCCATCGATTGTGGTATTGGCTTGGAAAAGAAGATACGGCTTGCCGACCAGTCCCTTCGTCCCAGTGCCGGTATTTGAGAAGTTGTTTGCGAAAACGCCGTCAGGGGCATTGAATATAAGCCGAAGGCTTCCTGCAGCTGCCGTGCTGTGCGCCACGAAATCCCCCGTACCGAACGCGGTGGCGCTATCCGCACGAATTACGCCATTGGAGAGATCGAATCCGCCCGAATAGGAATTGTTGCCGGAGATTGCGAGGGTTCCCGCACCCGTCTTTATCACCTTGCCGGCGCCGGTGATCGTGCCGGAGTGGGTGCGCGTTCCGCTTGCCACCTCGAAGGTCAGTGCCACGTTCGCGGCAACCTCGTAGTCCTCTGAACTGTCGGCGGTCAGCGTAACCGTCTCATTCGCCGTGATTTGGCGAGCTGAAGCCATCTGTACGCCCCAAACGGACGCGGCCAGTGCCATGCAGAGATAGATCCTTTTCATGCCCTTTTCCTCATCTAATAAGGTGAAAAACGGCAGAAGTGTATCAATAGACCACTTTTCCTGTCAAGCGGAATGTTGTGGAGTCAGCAAGTTAGCGCGACTCCAGAAGCGCGCCGGCGCACCAGAGGACGGGCGCCTGACCATGGGGATCGCCGTTGATGCGCGGACGGTTGAAGTACCATTCGGCGTCGTCCTTGCGGTTCGTGCCGCAACAGACGTCCGGCACGTTGCCATATTCGTCCAGCGACTCGCAGATCGCGATCCACGCCTTCCGCGCCGCCGCGCCGTAGGTGACGGGATCGAGCCACCCCTGCCGCACGCCCGAGATGAACGCATACGCGAACATCCCCGTGCACGAGAGCTCCGCCCAGTTGCGCGGATCGTCGGGCCGCGTGACGAGCTGACTCCACTGGCCATCCTTGCGCTGGTACTTCAGCAGCGCGGACATCATCGCCAGGTAGCCCTCCATGATGCGGGCGCGGTATTCGCTGTCTTTCGGCAGGGTCTTCAGAACGAGCGTCATGCCGGCCGCCATCCAACCATCACCGCGACCCCACACGTACGGAACGTCCGGTGCGTGGTAGAAGAGCCCCTTCGCGGGCCCGTCCTTGAGCTGGAGCTTTTCGAGGTAGAGGCACATCTCGCGCGCGGTGCGGTCGATGTACTTCCGGTCGTGCGTCGCCTTGTACGCCTGGCTCTGCAGGGCGATGATCATGTACATGTCGTCGATCCAAAGGCGCGTCTGCGCGGTGTAGCCGTCCTTCCAGAGCTTCTGCTGCTCCTCCATCGGAAGCGAACCGTTCTTGTTGAGCGTGTTCTCGCTCGGCGGCTCCCACTGCGTATCGGCGTAGCGGTTCCCTTCGGCGAGCGCCACCTTGCTGCCGCTCTGCAGGTACACCTGGTACGGCACCGCGCCGAACACCGTGAAGTCCACGTGGTACGGGTGCGAGCAGCAGGCGTTCTTCGGCCCGCCCGGAGCGAACTCGTCGTAGAGGCGGATCAGCTTCTCTTCGAGGTCCCTGTGCCCGGCGTACCGGGCGCACTCGAGCGCGTTCACCCAGATGCTCGCCACCGAATACTGCACGTACTTTCCGCCGCCGTAGCCCTTCTTCGCGTAGCCGGCCGGGCTGGAGTAGCCGGGCGGACAGTACGCCTCGGGCCGCGTGCGCAGGAACTGCTCGGTGACGATGCGGCTCACGCGCGCGGGATCGGCCTTCTCGGGCAGACCGAGGAACACCGTTTCGCGGCGGCGGCTTTCCGCCTCGGTCTCGAACGAGCGCGGCGCGTCGGTGAGGGCGAGACGGTCGAATTCGAAATCGCACTTGCCAAACGCCGTCAGCGAAATGACATGACGTCCCGGCTTGTCGAAATCCCAGTGCCACACGGCACGCCCCAGCATGTGGTTCGGCACCACCATCGTCCACGTCGGGTGCCCCTTCGTGTACTGCACGCTCTCGGAGGGACGGTCGCTCTTCTTCGACCGCCCGCTCCTGTCCTTCTTCGGGTCCACGTAGTCCTCCACCGGTGCGCCGTCGAACATCACCTTGAGGCGTGGCTTGGAGGTCGTGCCGAACTTGTCGGGCGTGGACATCGCGCCATGGATGTAGATCCAGTACCGCCCGGTCCGCGGCACGTCGAACGTCCACTCCTGCGAGCCGCCGTTCCTGAGCGAGAACGGTTCGGAATAGAGCGCAAATTCGCCGGGCTTTTCGGGACGGAGGATCGATTCGTACCCCACGTCCTCGGCCAGGACGGACACAGGACGCGACAGGCCGTTCGAGCCGCGCACCAGGAAGCAGGCCCGCCAATGGCGGCGGCCGCGCATCTTCTCCGCGTTCAGGCGCACGGTGAACTTCACGTCCTTGCCCGGCGCGATGCGGCCGGACTTCGGCGAGACGTCAAGCCAGTCCATCACGAGGTCCTGCCCAACGGTGAAATCCGTCACCGCCTCACCGACCGCTTTTGCCGTGAAGGTGAACGAATCCCGCGAGAGCTTGCCGTTCTTGAGCGTGATGTCCGAGCGGCGCACGCAGTCGAGCACGAATCCGGCCGGACGCTTCGGATACGTGGGATCGAGATCACGCTCCGCCACATTCGCGCCGAACACGTTGTCCTTCGCGATGACGGACGCGGGGGACTCCCCTTTCACGATCTGATTCGTGCCGCAAAAGACGTTCCGGTTCGCGATCACGCGCAGCTCCGGCCAAAGCGACATTCCGCTTCCTTCACCCCACAGAAGATTTCCCCAGATGAAGGTCGTCGCCTCGGGACCGAAGCCGCCGCCGCCGAGCTTGATCGTCTGACCGCCCGGCCCGAAACGGTTGTTGAGGCTGGAGATCATGTTGTCGTAAACATAGGACGGACTGACCATGCAGCCCTGCACGGAGACGCCGCTGTTGCAGCCCTCGAAGCGGTTGCCGAAGCAGCGGAGGTTCTGCTGCCCGCCGTCCATCTCGATGCCGTCGTCGTTCGCGAAGATGAAGAAGTTGCCGTAGATGTCGGCGTCGCGGTTCAGCCCACCTCGCGTCACGAAGTTGCCCGGCCCCTCGATGGCGTCGTTCCAGCGGTGGTCGTCGGAGCCGGTGAAGTCGTTCCAGCGGATCACCGTGCAAGGCCCGCAGCCGGAGGCGACGATCGCCTGCGGCCCTTTCGGATGCGAATAATACCAACTGCAGGAGTTGGGCACCGCATCATGGAACCAGCAGCGTTCGATCACGGAACCTTGCGCGCCATGTCCCAGAACCACGGCCCCGTCATAGTCTATCACGTCGCCCTTCTTGTCCTCATCGCGCCCGTAGCCGGGGCCGTACAGCCAGTCGTTGCGCGAGTAGTCCACGCGCGCAGGGCGCCGCCCCCAGCCCGCGAAGTCGCAGTTCCGCACGCGCACATTCTCGGACTCGGACAAGGTCACCACCCATCTCGACTCGCCCGTGTAGTCGCGCAGAACGATGTCGTCGATGAGCACATACGCCGCGTTCGTGACGGCGAACGAACAGAGGGCGGCATCCGTGTTGCGGAGCGTCGTGCCTTTCTTCGCCGTGTAGCGGATCCATCCATCCGCCGTCCCGCGATCCGAGATCACGAGCGGCGTCCTGAACGTTTCCGGATCCAGCACAACCGTCCGCGCCACCGGCACTTCGCTCGCCCATGTGCGGAAACTTCCTTCGGCGAACGCCTTGCCACCCGCAACAAGCCGCATCTCATACTGCGTATCCTCCTTGAGATCGAGGATTGAACCGCGGTAGTCCTTCGTCTCCTTGAAGTACAGAAGCTCGGGCTTCCCCTCGCTCCATTCGGCCGCCCCCTTCTCGCGATATTCCAGTCGCGCACCTTCCGTCGGTTGCGCAGCGCCAAACGAGAACCCGCACGAGACGAACGTAGGCCTCAGACGCAGCTCGCCCTCCTTGGCGGCATCGATGCGCTCAATGCGCTGCTGCGGCGACTCCCGCGCGAAGCTCTTGGACTTCGTCGCTTTCGCCCCGTTCGCAGCAAGCAGAAGCGAACAAGCAATCATGACCGCACCCAGTTTGACTCTATTCATGACTTTATGACTCCTTATGTTTTATAGAAAATGTCTCCTTCACCTCACGGCTCGCAGTTCAGGCCGAAAAGCAGTTTTTTCGCATCGAGCAGGAACTCCGCGTCAGGATCAGGCAGCACCAAAGCGGCCGCCAGTTCCAAGCCGGACGGCAAATCACCCTGCAGACGGAAACTCAGCTCGCCGAATTCGGGAAGATCATACGTCCGAACGATCCATCCGCTCCATCTCGTCTGCCCCGGAAGATCCCATCGACTCGAAGTATCCCACTTCCACCGCGACCGTTCGCCCAACCGCCCGACAGGCGCCTTCAGGAACTCCTCGCAGCCGTTGATCCGGCGGGAACATTCAAAGGTTGAGGGTTGAGACGGAGTGACCAGCATCAGCGACACCTTTGCCGAACGGTTCTCGATCTTCGCGCCCTCGCAGACATACCGCACCAGCGGGAAAACCACGTACCTTCCCTTTGGCAGCCTCTCGAAGTTGAAGTCCGCCGAATCGCCGTCCTTCTCAAGCATGATGCGCGGTTGGATGCTGCCCGCATCGGCGGCAAGAAGCTTCGCCTTCCCCGTTGTCTTGGCCTCGGTCGCCTTCAGCAGCCGCGCCGACGGCGAAACGATCAACGTCAACGTGCGCTTCGCGCCACGATCCAGGATGTCCACGGCGGCAAACGCCGGAAATTCACGCGGGGGCTGCGGCAGGTCGTCGCCATGCTTCATGTAGGGCGCATTCTGCGGCGCGTAGGCGATCGCCAGTCTTCCGCCTTCAATCCTCGCCGAGATCCGGCCGCGTACACACACCTTGGCCGACGGCGAAAGTCCTTTCAGGGGAAGCGACAGACCCTTTGCCGGATCCATCAGCGCAATTGCGCGTTCGCATCCGACCATGGCGCCAGAATAGGCGCATCCCTCCATATCGATCTCCTGCGCCGGTTCGCGCCAAGCGACGGACACCTCTCCCTTGCCGCGTCCGTCCGTCCGGAATGTCAGCTCGTTCTTTCCGGGCCTTGGCCAGCCAGGGTACGTCCGCAGATTCACCATTGCATGCGTGCGCAACGAAAGGCGCTTGACGTCCTTGAGCGGCGCCAGCACGCGGATTAGGTATTCGTGGCGTCCCTTCACAAGGTATTCGAGATGCGATACGCCATCTGCGGCCGCCGGAAGCGGACGGAACTTCTGGCCGCCATCGGTCGAAATCTCCAGCTTGGCCATTCCGCCGCCTGACAGCTCGGCCGCATATTCCGCCCACATGATCGGATAGCCGCAGCGGACGCGGTAGCAGAATGACGAACTTTCGACACGTTCGACCGCCGGACTCTTCGCGGAAGGCCTTCCGTCAAATGTGAGGATGCCGGTGGAGTACTGCGGGAAGATCCTGTCGCGGCGCACCACCCATCCGTTGGAATCGTCCGCCCCGATCACCTTGCCATAGTCAACAAGCCCGGAACTGGACGAATTGAGCGCCATGGCTCCTTTGCGTGCGTAGGTGTGCAGGTTGTTCGCCGTTCCGTCGTTGCGGTACATCACGCGGAAACGTTCGCCGGGATTGAGCGCAACGCCGATCCGCTTCTGATAGGCGGGATCGTATGCGGTCGGTTCCCGTGTCGCGCCCTTCCGAATGAAGTGGTCGCCAGACTTTCCGTAGCGGTTGAAGAGCCCCGGCTGGTTCGCCGCCTCCTCGAGATACGCCGCCGTCTCGTTGTCGTACGCCGGGAAGAACTGCTGCGCGGAGAGGTCGTAGATGTGATTCTTCCCGTCGAAGAATACCTGCTCAAAGCTGTGCCCGTATCCATATGTCTGCGAAGCGAGGCACCCCGCGACCGTCGTGAACATGTTCGCGGCAAGGTTGTTCAGCGGGCCGCAGTCGAAGCCGCAGTAGCCGTTCAGCATCACCATCGCATTGAACACGACATCCCTCGGCACATCGCTCCCGGCCGGGAAGTCAAGCGGATGGACCATGAAATAGTCGGAGGCGCTCAGCGCATACTGGAACACGCGGTTGACCCGGTCGCGGTCGGTGAGCGCCCCGAGCGAAAGCGAGTCAGCAAGGTCGCCGAAGCTGCGCGGATCAAGACGGCCGCGGTTCACCAGAATCGGACACAAGAGACATTCCGTCTCGTCGTTGTTGGCGATTTCCACGTAGTCCGGCACGCTCCCCTCTGGACATTTCACAGATATCCGGCCGCCGTTCGACAGCACCGCCTTTTCGTGGCACATCCTGCGCGCGAGGCGGTAGTCCTGGACCGACGGCACATCCGGCATGTTGTACACGTTGAAAATCTTGCGCGGCTCGTTCGCGGGGACGACCGCGTTGGGGAAATACTGGAGCGGGCGGCCATCCAGGGAAAGGATGTGGTCAACCCGGTCGGCCTGAGAATCGAACGACCCCGGAACGAAACCGAATCCGCCGCCGGAGACGCCGTCGAACGAGCGGTCGAAACCGAAGAACGCCCGCGTATCCGGCGTGATCTCCGTGGAGGGTTTGGGTTCGAAATCGGACGCAAAGCGCCGCCCGCTCGAAACCCTCAGTTCGTCGATCGCCCCCTGAAAGATGCCGCTGCGGTCTTTCGTTCCGTCATTGAGCCGCGACTGGCTGCACGACGTGCCCACGTACAGCTCCATCGCCCACTTTTCGTTCGGCGCCTTTTCGGTGGCGAGGGGCAAGGCGCTGAATTTCTTGAGAGGCAAGGTGGCACATGTCCGGCCGCCACAGAAAACCTCCGCCGTCCCGCCGGGCGTCCACTGCAGCGCCACGTGCGTCCATTTCCCCTCCGGGAGCGAGAATCCAGTGTTGCTCCACTTCTTCTCAAAGCGGTTCCCCTTCCAGTCCACAAGCAAAAGCGAAAGTGTATCCGACTTCGACGCAAAAGCGAGCTGCATCACAACGCCTCGCCCCGCCTTGCGCAGTTTTCGGCTGTATCCATGGTACGCCTCGAAGAGAACGGTGGATTGAGGGTTGAGTGATGAGGGTTTGAACCAGGCCTCCACCGTTCCCGCCCCGGCGGGGAAGTAGATGGAGGACTCCCTCTTGAACTCGTGCGTTCCGGCCCAGGCGCCACGGCTGCGCGTCTGGTAGAAGAAGCCGTTTCCGCGCGGTCCTCCCGAGACCAGCGCATGATCTCCGGCGGCTCCCGTCACGCCAGGCGCGAAATTCGCATCGTCGAACTTCGGGAACTGAAGCAATGCGCCAGGACGCACCGCAAGCCGCGTAACCGTCAGGCGCGGCAGACGCAGTTCCGGATCCTTCAGCGGCTGGCCGTGCGCATCGAAGTCCGTATTGAGAACGCGCAACTCGAACTCCGCGCGCAGGCGGCGCGCCTCCCTGTGGAAATGCCCGGCGTCGCGGTATTGCGCCAGCTTTCCGTTCGGGCGCATGTGCGTCGTCCACCGCTCATCCACCACCGTCTCGGGCAGCACGCGCCCGTTCGCATCAAGCTGGCATATCCGCGCGTGGCTTCCGCGCGCCAGCACAGTGAGACCCGTGACAGCCATCTCCTGCTGGGCCGGCTTGCCCGCGAGTTCCGGCGGCAGATCGACCATGTAGGAAACGAAGTTCCGTCGCGGCAGGGATGCGTCCGTTCCGCGGAACTCAAGTCCCCCGTCCACGGGCCGGACCGTCACACCGGGCGGCAACGTCCAACGCGAAAGGTTCTCGGGGCGCAATGCGCCGGCGAAGAGGTTGTCGAGGACGGCGGAGTCCACGGTCGCGAGTCGGGCGGTGCCGGTTTCGCAGGTGAGCCGCTTCGTGCCGGCGGGCACGCGGAAGCGAAGACGCAGCGTTCCCTGCATCTTCCCTCCGAACGCCTGAACATCCTGCGGCTGGCCGTCGGCCTTCACCACAAAGCCGGAACCGGCGGCAACACCTGCAAGCGTTTCCAGCTTGTTTGTTGAGATCTCCACCTCGTACGGAACGCCCGTATCATACGCCGTGCACCAGTCGAGGTCGAACCCCGCACCGCACAAACCCGCCACAATCCCGACGGTCATCAAGAGGACTCTCAATTTCATGCTGAACCTTTTTACGTGCGGAATTATAGCATACTTCGCCCGACACGTTCACGAGAAACAATTATCCCACATCTTGACGAGCCTCACATTCGCCCTAAAAAAAGTCCGCCGGACGCGAATCGCATCCGGCGGAACTTTCCCTGCGCTTGAGGGCGCGCGATCCTCGGTTCCTTACTGAATCGCCTGGGCGCCCTTGCCGGCCATCGCGCCAAAGAGCTTCAGCGCATCCTCGAGCGGATAGCGGTTGCCGAACATATCGACCTTCGAGACGATGGTGCCCTGCTGCGGCAGACCGACCGCCTGACGGAACGCGTTGAGCTTGCCCGCGTCGAGCGTGGCAGTCTCGGAATACTTCATCGACAGGAACGCATTGAGGAACGCCGTGTTCAGGCGGCCGTTGAACACCTTCGGATCGGCGAGCGCCACGTTGTCGGAGGCCGTCTCGATGCCGTAGTTGCCCTCAAGGTCATCCTCAAAGTCCTCCACCTTCACCTTCACGACGCTCGGCGACTTCGTGACCTGCGCGTCGGACTGGCGGTTGAGGAAGAACACGTTGCCCTTCGCCTCGATCTTCTTCGTCTTGTCGAGCCCCTTGGTGTTGTCCCAGCCGGTCAGCACGCTGAGACCGATGATGTTATCCTCGATCTCGCTCTTCATGTTGGCCGTGGTGCGGATGCCGAAGCCCATGTCGGAGAGCTCGCTCGTCCGGCTCCAGGTGAAGAGCACGGTGTTCTTCTTGAACTCCCATTCAACCGCGCCCGGCTGCGGATTGGAGCTGTACACGTTCGCGCCGACCATCAGGTTGTTGCAGAACACGTTGTTCTCCATCTTCACCTTGCCCTTGTACCAGTTGAGGTTCATCGCGATGTTACCGGCGTTCAGGAACAGGCAGTTCTTGAACGTGATGTCGCCCTCCGCGCGGTTGGCCGTGGCGGAATAGACGAGATAGCGCTTCGAGGACGCGAACGGCGTATTGCCCTTCGCCGGCGGCTCCAGCCACATGCCGGTCTCAACGCCCTCCGGCTTGCCCTTCACGGGATGGTAGCTCTGCGCCTGGCCATCATCGAAGATGAGACCGTCGAACACCATGTTCACGCCCTTGGGCGCGGGCTTGGACATGTCGAACTGGATCGTGAAGATGCCGAGTCCCGTCCCCTTCTTGTCGTTGTTCTCGTTGAGCGGCTGGAACATCGTGCGGTGCTTGAGCGGATCGCGCGCCGCGAAGTCCGGCGAATAGCCGCCGATGATGGAGACGGCCTTGTCGATCAGGAACCAGTTGCACTTGGCGTTGCCGGGATAGATTCCCTCCGCCAGATGGATCACATCCCCATCCGCCGCCTTCTGAAGCGCATGCCAGAGGTTCTTGAGCGGCGCCTCCTTCGTGCCCGCATTCTTTTTCTTGCCGGTGGAAAGCGACACATAGATGTCGGCCGCCGACAGGGTGGTGAGCGCGGCCATCGCCGCCGTCAGGATCATCAGTTTTTTCATTGCATCTTCTCCTTACTTTTTTAATGGTACTAATTTATAACGTCAAGTGTTGGCGACCCAATCGGAAACGAGCGGCGTGCCACGCGCGCCGAAGCAGTTGAACGGGGTCACGGTAAAGCGGACCTCCCCGTTGAACTCGTCGCGGGCAAAGAGGCAGAACGAGGGTGCGGAGGCCTTCGCGTGACCGACCGCGTGGTTGAACCCTTCCGGCATGATGAGCTTCGTCTTCTTCGTGCCGTCCTTCGACTCCGCCACGAACTCAAGCTTGTAGAGGCGCGCATTCCGGTCCGCCACCGCCGCCGGCACAACGACCTTGAAGGCAGACTTCTCGACGGACGGCAACGACTCCTTGCCGTTACGCGATTTGCCGCCGCGGCTCTTCGCCTTGACGGTGGAGACCGCAAGCTTCGCCCCGGCCGGGAAAGACGGCGCGCGGAACTTCTTCGCGCGTTCGGCGAAGGCGAACGGCTTAGGCTCGACCGACGGAAGCGGAAGCACCCAATCGTCGCCAAGATCGAGGTTGGAGAGGAACTCGCGTCGCTTGACGACGATGCAGTCGTCATAGACACTCCAGAGCATCCCCTGCCGGCAGTCGCCGGCGGCGAACCGCCGCATCAGCTTGGCGGCATCGTACCGCCAGCCCTTCTTGCCTTCGGTCGCGGTGTTCTCGTAGCCGAACGGAGGACACTCGTTGTAGGGCATCCCCGAATAACGGAGCGAGCTCGTGCCGACGGACGTGAACGCGCCCTGCCACACCGAACGCTCATCCGTGAGGGAGTAGTGCGAATGTCCGGAGAACGCAATCGCGTTCGGATAGGCGGAGAGCGCCTGCGTCACCTTGCCGCTGTCGTGCCCCCACGCCCAGGAACCGTAGCACGTATCCTTGGGATGTGGATGCTGCACGTAGAAGAACGGGAGGGACGGGTCGAGCGTTCCGCCCTTCGCGGCGAGGAACGCCTGAAGCTCCGCGCCGAAGTCGCAGGAGCCGTGCCCCGTCTCCATCCCCTTCCCGTCGTCCCAGTGCTGGCCCAGAAAGGTGTAGCCCTTGATCTTCTTGCAGTAGAAGCGCGCGTAGTCCTCGTTGAAGATGCGCTTCCAGCGGGTGGCGAAATCGGAACGCAGCACATGCTTCACGCGTTCGTCCTTGTCAGGGTAGACCTTCGCCGCATAGTCGCCGTAGAGGTAGCCATGGTAATCATGGTTGCCCATCACGAAAACCTTCTCAATCGGGCGGCCATCAGGATAGCGGTCGTCCGGGAACACGGCGTACCACGCCTGCGCAACGGCCTCCATCTGGTCAACCATGCCCTTGTCGGCCATGTCGCCGGCGATCACCACGGCATCGACGTTCTGGCTGCGGAACCATTCGAGCGTGTGCTTGAAGGTGAGGTTGTTGCCCCATCCCTCCATCTTCTCATCGGCACCGACCTTGGTGATGTGGATGTCCGAGACCACGCCGAACCGGAGTTTGGGCGCACCATCCGCCTTGAAACCAGCGGCAGCGAAGAACCGGTTTCCGCCGAATGCGCCAAACATGCCGGTCGCGGCCGCACCGCCGATGAAGAACTGCCTTCTTGAGATGTTCATCGCTGTCTCCTGAATGTCAGACGCTCTTCCGGATTACGCGCTTCGCCTTGCCTTCGCTGCGCGGCAGGGCGCCGATGGGGAACACGTCGCCCTTCGGCAGGAAGCCGAGGCGTTCACGCAGATGCTTCGCCACGGTGTGACCCGTCACGCCCGGCTCCGCCTCCACGTTGACCGTCACATCGGTCATGCCGTTGTGCTCCTCCAGGATGATCTGGAACTCGTCCTTCACGCCCGGGATCTCCATCAGCGCCTGCTCGACCTGACGCGGATAGAAGTTCACGCCCTTGACGATCAGCATGTCGTCCGTGCGACCCGTGATGCGGTCGATGCGGAGCGAGGTGCGCCCGCAGTCGCACTTCTCGCGCGAAAGGATGCGGGAGATGTCGTGCGTGCGGTAGCGGATGATCGGCATCGCTTCGCGCGTGAGCGACGTGAACACCACCTCGCCGTACTCGCCGTCCGGCACCGGCGCACCCGTCTTGGGGTCGATGATCTCGGTGATGTACTGATCCTCCCACACATGGATGCCGGCGTGCGCCTTGCAGTCCTGGCCCGTGGTGCCGATGCCGCCCGTCTCCGTCATGCCGTAGATGTCGAAGCACTCGATGTGCAGGCGGCTCTCGATGCGGCGGCGCATCTCGTCCGAGAAGGTCTCGGAGCCGAAGATGCCCACGCGGAGGGACGGAATGTCATGGTCGCCGTTCGCATCGGCGTCCAGCTTCTCGATCACGCGCGGCACATAGGAGACCACGCTGCAGAAGCCCTTCACACGGAAGTCGCGCATGAGCCGGATCTGGCGCTCGGTGTTGCCGGAGGACGCCGGCACGCAGAAAAGCCCCGCCTTGCGGCAGCCGTGGTAGCACCCGAAACCGCCGTTGAACAGCCCGAAGGTCGGCATGATCTGGAAGGCGTCACCCTTCTCGAGCCCCGCCATCGTGAAGCAGCGCGCCATCGTCTCCGCCCACTGGTTCAGGTCGTTCTTCGTGTAGGCCATCACCACCGGCGTGCCGGTGGCGCCCGAGGACATGTGGAACTCCAGAAGATCGCGGCGGTCCATGCAGTTCATCTTGAGCGGATACGCCTCGCGGAAATCCTCCTTCGTGAAGAACGGCAGACGCACGAGATCGTCAAGGGACTTCACGTCCTCGGGGTTCCCCAACCCGCCCTTCTTCAGACGCTCGCGGTAGAAGTCGTTCTGCCACACGCGGCGCAGGCTTTTCTGCAGCCCTTCGAGCTGCACTTTGGCGTATTCGTCGCGGCTCATCGTCTCGGCCGCGCGGTTCCAGTAGATATCCTGTGTTTTCATGGCACGGAATTATAGCATAAGTTGCAAAACGGCGGAAAAAAGAATTCGGGAAAGCGGCGCGCCGAAATGTGGTATAATCCGCAACTCATTTTAGCAAAGGAAAGTCCTTATGGTCCGCGTCAACGAAAACTACCTCAAAATACAGTCCAGCTATCTTTTCACCGAGATCGCCCACCGCGTGAAGGCGTATCAGGAGAAGAACCCCTCCGCCAAGATCATCCGCCTCGGCATCGGCGACGTCACGGAGCCGCTGCCGCCCGCCGTCGTGGCGGCCATGCACAAGGCCGTGGACGACGAGGCGGCCCGCGAGACCTTCCGCGGCTACGGCCCGGAGCAGGGCTACGACTTCCTGCGCGAAGCGATCGCCCGGACGGACTTCCAGGCGCACGGCGTCGATGTCGCCGCCGACGAGATCTTCGTCTCGGACGGCGCGAAGTGCGACTGCGGCAACATCCAGGAGCTCTTCGGTCTGGACGTCAAGATTGCGGTTCCCGACCCCGTCTATCCCGTCTATGTCGATACCAACGTGATGGCCGGACGCACGGGCGCGAGCGCCGAAGGCCGCTATCCGGGGCTGACCTACCTTGAGGGGAACGCCGCGAACGGCTTCGTGCCGTCGCCCGCCGGCGTAAAGGCCGATGTCGTCTATCTCTGCTTCCCGAACAACCCGACCGGCGCCGTCGCCACCAAGGCGCAGCTTCAGGAATGGGTGGACTGGGCCAACGCCGAGAAGGCGCTGCTGCTCTTCGACGCCGCCTACGAGGCGTTCATCCGCACGCCCGGCATCCCGCACTCCATCTACGAATGCGCCGGGGCGCGCAGCTGCGCCATCGAATTC
>CACZCD010000062.1 GCA_902779565.1 uncultured bacterium
CGTAGAACGCAGAAGACCCGATGCTCGTCACGCTGTCAGGTATCGTCACGTTCGTAAGCCCGCTGCAGCCGTAGAACGCATTTCCCCCGATGTTTGTAACACCGATGCCCATCGTCACATTTGTAAGCCCGCTACATCCAGAGAACGCACTCATACCAATGTTCGTCACACTGTCCGATATCGTCACGCTCATAAGACCACTGCAGTTGTAGAACGCAAGATTACCGATACTCGTGACGTTGTTTGGTATCGTAACACTCGTAAGATTAGTACAACTAGCGAACGCAGAATTACCGATGAGCGTGACGCTGTTCGGTATCGTAACACTCGTAAGATTGGTGCAACTAGCGAACGCAGAATTACCGATGAGCATCACGCTGTCGGGTATCGTCACGCTCGCAAGTCCACAGCCTTCGAACGCTCCCCCCCCTATGCCGCAAACGCCTGTCAAATCCAACACACCCGAAAGCGATCCCGTATTGCCAACCGCCCATCCACCCTTCAACTTGACGCCCGGGATCGTTGTCGTATCAAAAAGAGAATCGCTGCAGGATTTGAACGCCAAATACCCGATACTCGTTACGCTGTCAGGTATCGTCATGCGATAAAGCCCGCTGCAGCCCTCAAACGCAAAATCCCCGATGCTCGTAACGCTGTCTGGGATTGTCACACTCGTAAGCTTGGTGCAGCCGGAGAACACATACGATTCTATGCTCGTCACGCCGTCCGGAATCGTCATGCTCGTAAGATCACTGCACCAAGCGAACGCATAATTCCCGATGCTCGTTACGGGCTTGCCACCGAGCGTGGAGGGTATCGTCACAGTAGAAGAAGGCCTCGGCCAGATTGCGGAATTAAAAGCACCTGAGCCATCGCGATAGCCGTAAATCTCCGCAGTGTCGCCGTTGATTCGGTATCTCCACGTATAGCCGCCAACCTTTTCCGTCTCGGCTATCGCCATCATCGCGGCAGCAAATGCCACCGCCAGCGTCATCAGTCTCTTCATTTCACCATTCCTTTCAAAATCGTTTTCCTTCCGTTCCCACGCCTCACTTCACGACCTCACAATGGCCGCCATGAGTTGGCCCGCCAATACACACCACAAAGCCATTGAACTTCCAACTGCGCACCACTTTTGCGCTACTTTTTGCGCCACTTTTTGCGCTACTGGCAACGCCAACTTCGGAGATAATACCGGGAGTGTGCATATAGGTCATTTGGCCACTCCTCTCATTACAAGTTCACGCACTGCGGCGCGGATTCGTTCTTTAGCCTCTTCCCAATTGAAAGGCATGAGCATCCGGGGCATTGGCATCGTCTCGGCGTCGGCAAAATAGGCAAGACTGCGTACCGCCAAGGCCGGATTTGCCTCCGGATATTTCATTCTGTACCAGCTGAACATTTCCGCGAGCGAATGATCGACGAGTAATCGCGCCACATCCACAAAATCCTTGCGCGTCCCACGGTTCGTGACGGCATTGATCTTCATCGCGGCTATATCCCTCACGCTCGCAAGCCTAATGCCGGAATCCTCGATTGCGGGATCGAGCCATTTGTACATCTCGTACGACACGCAATCCACCTTCACATCGTCAACATAGAAAAACGCCATCTTCCTGCTCTGTGTCTTGCTCTCCTTCTCAACACGCCCGACATTTGACCAAGCCAAGCCAAGGTCTTCGGCGTAATTCCACTTGCCGAAAATGTCGAGATCAACGCTGATGCGGTGCCCGAGGTGGAGGGCGAGAGCCGTTCCGCCTACAAGCCTCGTCTCCGCAAGCACCGGGAGCTGTTGAATCCGCCTGAGCAGGTCGAGCGTCGCCGGCGCTATCGTTTCAAAGTGAAGCATCTGAAAGTCTCCTCTTTGACGTTTCCGAGACAGGCGGCAAAAGCGAGAGTGACAGAATCAAGCGACCGTATCTTCTGCGCCTCTGCTATCATGAACGGCAACGTATAGTGGGCAACGGCAGCCTGGATGTCCTCCAGCGTGCCGCGTTCCAGGACACGCTGTATCACATAGCGACAATGCGCTCGCTCGTCGATCGTCTCAGGATCGACATCCCAAAAAAGCCGCCTTGAAAGCCCTTTCACAAACTCACTCATTTCCCGTCGCCTTTTCTTCCCGATGCAATCTACCGCTTGCCACATCCTTCTGCGCCAATTTAAGCATGCCCTTCTTGTCGCAGCTCAAGGCATGTCGTTGCTTCGCATACTTCAAGTTTATGATTCCAAGACTTCTTAAGATGTTTCATTTGGCGAGCATTATACCATAAATCCACGCGGGCAATCTTCACGCTTCATCATTTATGGTCAAAACGCGGCGAATTATACGAAATCACGCCGCCCGATGCAAGCAGCGCAACCACAAAAATGAAATTGGGTGATTGGTGGATTGGGTAATTGGGTGATTGAATCCTCCAATCCCAAATCCTCCAATCACCCAATCCTCCAATGACGAAAACATTTGTTTTGTCGCAGTTCGTTTCGGCCAGAGGAGCGGAAATATGCTAAAATACAGCGCCATGAAAAGAAAGAAAACCGTAGATCCGCGTCCGGGATGGGATGAATACTTCATGGAGATCGCCCAGGTGGTGGCGAAGCGTTCCAACTGCTCGCGTCGGCAAGTCGCCGCCGTGATCGTGCAGTCGAACCACATCATCTCCACCGGCTACAACGGCACCCCGCGCGGCGTGAAGAACTGCTTCGACGGCGGATGCCCCCGCTGCGCCGGTCGCGTCAAGAGCGGCGAGCATCTGGAGGAGTGTCTCTGCGTGCATGCCGAGCAGAACGCCATCTGCCAAGCCGCCTATTACGGACACGCCACCGCCGGCGCGACGATCTACGTGACGATCTCGCCCTGCCTGACCTGCGCCAAGCTTATCATCAATTCCGGCATCAAGGAGGTCGTGTACGGCGGCGACTATCCCTATCTCGACACCGTTGAACAGATGTTCCGGCAGTCCGGCGTGAAGTGCCGCCGCTACCGCTGACCGTTTACTCGCCATGGACTTCGGATTCCTCGATCTCAAAGCCGCCGCCGCCCGTCTCCACATGGACGAGCTGGAGCTCAAGCACTTTGCGCAGCGCGAAGAGGTCCCCGCGCAGAAGCGCGGCGACGACTTCTTCTTCGCGCAGCACCTTCTCGACGAATGGGCGCAGCGGCGGATGATCGGTCTTCCCCCGAAGCAGCTGACCGGCGAGCACACCCATGACATGACCGAACGCGCCCGTTCGACGGGCGAGGTGAGGATCTCCGACCTTCTCAGTGTAGAGGCGATCAACCCCTGCCTGAGCGCCCGCAACAAGGGCGGCGTGCTGCGCGACATGACCGAACTGGCCGATTCAACGGGCAAGGTCTATGACAAGGACGCGCTCTTCCAGGGTCTGACGGAACGCGAAGAGGCCGCCTCGACGGCGGTGGGCGGCGGTGCGGCGTTCCTGCACGTGAAGTTCCACGACGAGTACCTCGTCTCGGAATCGTTCCTCGCGCTCGGCCGCACGGCGCGTCCGGTGTTCTTCGGCGCGCCCGACGACGGCGGCACCGACATCTTCTTCCTCATCAACTGCACGGACCGCGCCCTGCATCTCCATGTGCTCGCGCGTCTCTGCCTTTTGGCGCACGGCACCACGCTCCTTCCCGACCTGCGCGCCGCGCCGGACGCGGAGACGATGCTGAAAATGCTGAAGACCGCCGAGACGGGGCTCCTCGGTTCCCTGCGCCGCTGACGGCCGTCAACCGACGAGAACGTCTTCCTTGGGATAGCGGACCGTCTCCGGCGCATCGTCGCCGGCAATCATCAGCACGACGGTCAACGCGCCCAAACGTCCCACGAACATGGCGATCATCACCACGAGACGTCCTGGCTGCGATAGCAGAACGGTCGTATCGGAGAAGGCAAGGCCGGTCGTGGTCACCGCCGAAACCGCCTCAAACAGCAGCTTCTCGAAGTCGTAGGCCGGCCCTCCATGCTCCGTGACCAGAAGCGCCGCCGTGGTGAGCGCGATGCAGAAGAAGAAGGTGAAGGTGATGATGAGCGCCTCGCGGATCGTCTCCGGCGGAATCGTGCGCTTGGAAAGGACCACCTCGCGGCGACGGCGGCAGTAGGAGTGCACGGTGCAGAGGAACACGACGAACGTCGTGATCTTGATGCCGCCGCCCGCCGATCCCGGCGCCGCGCCGATGAACATCAGGATCTCCGAGAAGAAACGCGTAAACGGATGCAGGGCCTCAAGCGGCACCACCGAGAAGCCGCTCGTGCGGGGCGTCACCGCCTGGAGAAATGTAATGGCCAGCTTCTCGCGCCACGGAAAATCAACGAGGGATCGGCCGTATTCGCTGACCAGAAAGATGACATAGGCCCCCGCCACGAACGCGAGGGTCGCCCAGACGACCACGCGGGTATGGAGCGAAAGCCGTCCCTGCTTGATCAGGGAACGCCGCCAGAACTTGATCGTGCAGAAGTTGTAGATGACCATGAAGCCGAAACCGCCGATGACGATGAGCATCCCCATCTCCACGAGGAACAGCGGCCGGTGCGCAAAGTGCTCCAGCCCGCCCGGATCCATCGTGAAGCCCGCGTTGCAGAACGCCATGACGGAATAGTAGCAGGCGCGGAACGGGTCGTGGAGCTCGGCGTTCAACGCCCAGGCGCCCAGCGCCTCGATCACCAGCATGGAGAGCACCACCCACAGCACCAGGCCGCGGAACCCCTTCACGCCCTTGACCCCGTACGCGTTGGAGAGCGAAAACTCCTGCGCCAGCGAGAGCCGCTGCCCCGCCACCACCAGAATGAACGTGCCGAACGTCATGATTCCGGTACAGCCGATCTCCACGAGCGTCAGCAGCACGATCCGTCCGAACGTCGTGAGCGAAACGCCCGGATCGATGACGGTCAACCCCGTGATGCACACCGCCGAGCAGGAGGTGAACAGCGCATCCAGAAACCCAAGGCCGCCGGCGACCGGCAGGCAAAAGAGTCCCGCGCCGGCAAGAATGACGCCGATGAATCCCAGCGGTATTGCGTATTTCGCTTTCACGGTGAGGTCTCCGCCTCAGAGCTTGATCCCCAGATGCTCCTTGGCCCAGACGGCCCAGACGCACACCTCGTACAGGAGGCAGAGCGGCACGGCCATCAGGATCTGGCTCATCGGATCCGGCGGCGTGAGCGCCATGCCGAGGAAGAACGCGATCACGATCGCGAACCGGCGGTACTTGCGCAGCGTATCGGACGTGATGATGCCCAGCCATCCCAGCACAAAAAGGATCAGCGGGATCTGGAACACCATACCGAAGGCGATGATCAGCTTGAGGACGATGGAGATGTAGCCTTCGATCCGGACGGTCGTGACCGGCAGATGCACCCAGCCGTTCAGCCAGTCGAAGAACTCCACCGCACGCGGCGCGATGCGGGAATAGGAGAACCACACGCCCACCGCGAAACAGCCCGCACCGGCGAAAAGGTAGAAGAGGATCGCCACCTTCTCCCGCTTCGTGAGAGCCGGGAAGATGAAGCGCAGCAGAAAGTACATCACGAACGGAAACGAAAGCGCCGTGCCGCCCCACATCGCGATCGAAAGAATCGCGGAGAATCCGCTCATCAGATCAAGGCCCTCGATGTGAAGCTTGTTCGCCGCCTCAAGCGCCGCCGCCGGCGACTTCAACCAATCGAGCACCTGCGGGGAGAAGATGCCGGCCACCACGCACGAAAGCGCCCAGGCCGTCGCCGCATTCACGAGACACTGGCGCAACGCCACAATGTGCTCGAAGAACGGACGCGGCGGATCGTTGACCGCATCAGGATCCTTGAGTATTTCCCGTATCTTGCCCATTCGTCTTTTCCGGCGCTTCTGCCGCCGTTTCCTTGGGGGACTCCGCCGGCGTCTCGACCGGCTCCGCCGCTCCCGACTCTTCCGAAGGCGAAGAGACCTCCAATCCACTCTCGTCCGTCATCCCGTAGTAATCCTCTTCGGGATAGCCATCGGGATAGTCGTCATGGCCCTCGTATTCCTCCACGGGTTCATCCGCGGAGTCCTCAGTCTCACCCGATTCCGAAATGGCCCTGTCGCCCGCGGAATCCTCCGGAATGTCGATGTAGTCGCGCTTGATCTCGTCCGCCGTCTTCTTCATCTCCTCGTCCATCGTCATCAGCTGCCGCTTGAACTCGTCCGCCGCGCGACGGAGCTTGCTCATCACCTGCCCCATCTTGCGGGCGGCGGCCGGCAGATTCCTCGGACCGACGATAATAAGAATCACGGCGAGCAGCACAAGCCACTCGCCGCTTCCGACGGATTCAAACACGAAAGCGAACATCCGTCAGCCGAGATCTTACTTGTGCTTGTAGATCGCGAACTCGCCGCGGCGGTTGCGCGCCCAGGCCTCTTCGCCCGCACCCTGAACAGCCGGCTTCTCCTCGCCGTAGCTCTTCGTCTGGATGCGGTTGCCGTCGATGCCAAGCGTCGCGAGATAGTCGCGGATGGAGATGGCACGCAGGCTGCCGAGCTCGAGGTTGTATTCGTTGGAGCCGCGCTCGTCGCAGTTGCCCTCGACAATCACCACACGGTCGGCGTTCTCCTTGAGGTGCTGCGCCACAGCCTCGATCTTCGCGAGTTCGGTGGAGGCAAGGTTGGAGGCGTCAAAGCTGAAATAGACCGGCTCGAACTCGACATCCGTGCAACGGGCGTAGTTGGGATCCTTGTCAAACGGAAGCTCCGTCGCAGGCGTGCCGCTCTCATCATAAGCCGGACCGGACTCAGTCTCCAGAGCTTGACCTTTGACGCCCTTGCTCGAATCGTTGAGCGCGTCATCATCGGCGGCATCGTCGTACTTGCAGCCAACAACCGTGAGTGCCAGCGCACCCATGACAGCCATCATCGTCTTTGAGAACTTCATTTTCTTTCCTCTTTTTCGTTTTAAAGTCTGTGGTGTGAAAAACAATGCGTATGATACAGAAAAACATTTTGAAAATCAAGTGGTGATTTTATTCTTTTCAAAATGGTCGAAATGGTCGGAGCGGAGGGATTTGAACCCTCGGCCTTTTGGTCCCGAACCAAACGCGCTACCAGACTGCGCTACGCTCCGAAAACACGAAACACCTTCAGGAGGTGAAAAAACGGCGCGAAGTATATCACTTCGCGCCCCGCAAGTCAAGATGCACCGGAAAACCCACGCGTGCGATCACTTCAGCGGCGTGAGAACCATGTTGCGGAAGTCCGCATCGGAATGGTCGCCCTGGATGTAAATCGGCCCCGGCACGAACTCGTCGGCCGTCATGGCGCCGCCCGTGATGCCCACCACCGGCACGTTGTCGATGATGTTCACGCCGTTGAGCACCACGGTGAGATGGCGCTTGTAGAGCGTGACCTCAACCGTCTGCCATTCACCGGCCTTCTTCTCCGCCGCCACGCGCGGCGTCACGCGCCCGTAGTAGGCGGCCATGTTGTGCTTGTCCACCGGCTTGCCGAAGCTGTCGAGCACCTGAATCTCGTAGATGCCGCGCAGGTACACGCCGGAGTTGCACTCGGGCAGCACGCGCACCTCGTACTTGAGGTTGAAGTCGAAGAAGTCCGCGCGCTTCGTGCGGAGGTTGCCGTTCTTGTGGAGCGACTTGCCGTCCGCACCGCGCTGGATGCGGTTGGAGAGCACGCCGTCCTTGAGCGTCCATCCATTGACCTTGGTCGGCTCCATCAGCGCGAAGTCGGCAATGGTGCCGGCAAGCAGGTTGATGGGCGTGCCGCGCACCGCCGCCTTGAGGTCGGGCGCAGGGCCGATCGGCGGGTTGCGCTTCGCGGAGAAGGTCTGCACGTCGCCGACGGGCTTGCCGTTGCCGTCCACCTTCTGCAGCGTGCAGACGGCCCAGTCGCCGACGACCTTGGCGGTCACGCGGTCGAGCCGCCACGCGCTCTTGTCCTGCGGCAGATCCTTCGGCTTGTGGTTTCCGAACGTGAGGGTGAAGCCGCCCTTCTCGATCTTGAGATCCTTGCCCGTGATCTCGAACGGACTTCCCCAGCGCCAGAGAAGCTCGGCCTTGCCCTCCGAAAGGATGAGATGGCCGGCATTCATGGCGTCGAACGGAAGCTTCATTCCCCAACTGCCGTAGGGCCATCCGGCCTTGCAGCGGAGCGCGCAGTCCTTCGGGCACTTCGGCGCGGGATCAAGTTCCTTGGCGACCACGCAGGCGAAATCGCGCACCGCCTTGCACTTGGCCGCCCGCCCGATCGCGCGCACATCCTTCGCCTGTTCGGGGTAACCGCACCAGCGCAGCTGGTCGAGCATGAACTCCGTGCGGTAGGAATTGTCGGAGGTCTTCGCCGCATCAAGAAGCGCGGCCGTCCAGATCTCACGCGGCGAATCGGAGAACCACGCCCAGAACTCCCACCAGGAGGTTTCGCCCGCACGCATCACGTACTGGCTCACGGCGGCGATCTTCGTCGCCGTCAGGGGATCGGTCGCGTAGGCCGGCTTCACCTCGGCGAGCAGCGCCTTGGCGCGCTCGGGGCAACCCGCAATCTCCGCGAGCTTCGCATCGTCCGTCTCCGCCGCGATCGCGGCGGCCGAGGTGCCATGCCAGTCCGCCGCCGAGGGATCTTCCTTGACGGAGGCGGTACCCGCCGTGTAGTTCGCAAACGGATTGGGGTCTGCCGCAAACGCCGCCGCACAGACCGCAATCCATCCCATCACTGCAATCTTCTTCATTCTCTTTCTCCTTCTCTCTCTCAACTCTCAACTCGAAACTCTAAACTCTAAACTCGTAACTCTAAACTGAACTACCCCCACATCTCCGTACGCCACGGTTCGCGCATGGACTGGTACAGGAAGCGATCCGCCGCCGGATCGTCCACGGCGTGCAACGACACGGGATCGAACCGGAAGCCGCGTCCGAGACGCTCGGCCGCGATGCCGAGGTTGAACATCGTGCAGGAGCGGAAGCCGTTCGCCTCGTTGAGCGCGAAGGTCTTGCGGGTCTTGCAGCTGTCGATGAAGTCGGTCTGCTGCGGCGCAGGCTCCGGCAGCTCGGCCAGCTTCTTCACCACCTTCTCGTCCGGCCACCAGCCGTTGGCGTCCTTGAGACGGAGCGTGGTGGTGTCCTTCGCCTTGGGATACACGCAGAGGCCGTTCGCGCCGCGCAGGAGCGGCTCGCCCTTCAGCGTCTCGTTGCCGTCCAGAACCACCTCGGTGCCATCCTCGTAGGTGAGGGTGATGCGGTCGAAGCGTCCGACGCATTCCGGATGCTGCTTCGGTCCGACGTAGTCGATCTTCACCGGACTCGTCTCATCCTTGCAGAGAAGATACTGGAGCGGGTCGAGGTAGTGCTGCGCCATGTCGCCGAGCCCGCCGGAATCGTAGTCCCAGTAGCCGCGGAAGGACGTGCCGGCGCGATGGGCCGTGTAGGGCTTCCACGGTGCCGGGCCGAGCCACATGTCCCAGTCGAAGCCCTGCGGCAACGGCTCAGGCTTGGCATTGATGCGGCCCGACCAGCCGAACTTCCAGGAGAAGCCCTGTCCGGCGCCGAACGTGCACTTCAGCGGACCCTCGCCGAGCAGACCGTTCTCCACGATCTGGCGAATCGGCTTCACCGTTGTGCCGAACCCGTAGAAGTTGCCCTGGAAGCGGAACCACGTGTTGAGACGGAACATGCGCTTCTTCGCCTGCACGACCTCCTTCACGCGCTTGCCCTCGCCGACTGTGCGCGTCATGGGCTTCTCGCACCAGATGTCCTTGCCGGCGTTCGCCGCCATCACGCTCATGCAGCCGTGCCAGTGGGGCGGCGTGCAGATGTGGACGATATCGACGTCCTTGTCGGCCAGCAGCTCCATAAAGTTGCCGTAGGCTTTGATCTTGCCGAAGCCGTTCTTCTCGGCGGCGGCGAGACCAGCGGCGACGCGCGCCGCGTAAGGGTCGCACAGACCGATCAGGCGTGAGCCCTTGAACCCGAGATGGTTCGCGGAATGCGCGATCGAGCCGAAGCCGATCAGCGCACGGGTGAGCTGGTTGGAGGGTGCGGTCTCGCCGCGCAGCACGCGCGCCGGGACGATGGCGAACGCGCCGAACGCCGCCGCATTTCTGAGGAATCCTCTTCTGTTTTGCATGGGCCAACAATTCCTTTCGTTTTCAATGGCCGCAAGTATATCACAATTCCCCCGAAGTTGGTAGTAGGCGCTCCGTGAAGAGCGCGCGGTGGGCGCTTCGGGGAACCCACCCTGGTAGCCGGTCGCTGCGCGGAACTCACGCTGCGGTCACGACGGAGATGACAAGCCAAGGGCCCGTGCTGAGGCCAAAGAATGCGTGCCAGAACCAGTTGGACACATCCGGAACCGTCTTGCCATCCGCGGCACGAATCTGCTCGCGCACCTCGATCACCCGCGCACCCTTCCGCGCCCGGAACGCGGACCAGGCTCCGTCCGCGCGGCGCATCAGCGGCCTCGCCTCGACCTCCCAGCCGTTCGCGCGCAGGCAGACAGCCAGCGGATGCACTTGGTGAGTGGCGCGGTCGGTCCAGCGCATGAGAACGATGTCGCCACCGGCGCGGAAACGGGCGATCCGTCCCGGGAAACGCTTGCCGAAAAGCGCCTCGCGCCCTTCAATCGGTTCCTCCACGAGCGCCCGCCCCTCGAACGAATCCGGCCAGCCGGGGAAACCTTCGCCGCCAGACGCCGCCCGCTCGGGACGCGGCAGCAAGACCGCACTCGCCGCCAGCAGAAACGCGACCTTCGCGAGAAGACGTCTCATCGCTCCCCCCTTCCACCGGCGAGGAGATGCGCCGCGAACGCGCACGCCATCGCACCGAAGAATAGCGAAAGGCAACCGAGTGCCGCATGCGCCGCGGGGGACAGATGAAAGGCGTTCGCCTCGCAGACCGTCAGCGCCGTGACGCGCGCGACATTTGCCGCTACGACCGACGTCCCGGCGAGGACGGCAAGCGCCGCCGTGCGCCCGACGCTGAGACGAAAGGCCTGCGCAAGCGCGAAGGCGAGAACCAGTCCCGCACCAAGCATCCGCACGCCCGCGCACGGCGCATCAACCCAAACCGCAACGCCATCGAGCGAAAGCCCCACCCCTTCCACGGCAACCTCCCATCCCGCCGCCCCCAGCAACCACGCCGAGAGATGTGTTGCGACAACGCGCAACGGAAAGCCAAGGAAAAAATCAACGATCATCGCGGAGGGAAGACCAAGGAGCGCGAGCGCGACCAGCGGAAGCGGCACCGGTCCTCTTCCTTCCTCCTCGGGAAGAAGCAGCGGAACGCCGGCCAGGACGGCGAAAATGCCGCTTGCCGTCGGCGGCAGGATACCGCCGAGGCCGTGATAGGCCAAAAGGAATGCTGCGGCCGACCACCATTTCCAGGACGGGAGCGAACGTCGCCACGCCGAGCTTCCGGCACGGCGCCAGAGCGCGAAAACGAAAAGAGCGAACACCGCCCAGGCGGCGACATCCGCATCGATCGGTTCGACGAGGCGACGCACCCACCACCGCCAGAACGGCCAGACGGAAAGCGTCCAAAGGACGAGGGACGCCGCACGCTCAACGCCACCGCTCATGCCGCGTTGCGACGGCGGCGGATGAAGCAAACCGCCACGAAGACGAAAACGACGACACCGAGCGAAAGCAGCGCGGCAGGTTCGGGCGTCGTCGGGACGGAGGACGAAGAGACCTGCTCAAGCGCGTTCGCCGCGAACTGCTCTTTCGTCTCAAGGACAACCGCCCCCGTCGCGGCCGTCACGATGTGCCAGGGAAGAGCCGTCTTCTGCGCCTTCTCCAAGGCGACCGGATCACCCGTCCGGAAAACACGCGCCGTCTCCTCGGCGGCCCAGAGGCGCCCCAGATGATCGCTTGCGGGCGCGGCTGCGGCCGGCACTTCCGCGACCGGCACCTTCCGGCGCTCCGACAGCCAGGATTCCGCGCTCCAGTCGGCGAAGAGCCGCTTCAGCGCAGGGCCGACGCCGCCAAGAAGCGCATCGGCCGTAAGCGAGACGACACCCACCGAGGGAGACATCGACTCAACGAGGGGACAATCGCCACTGGCCACTTGACAGAGATAGAGGCGCAACTGCGGATTCTTCCGGAGCTTGAGCGCAAGCGCGTCGCCCGCCTGCTGGACAACCGGCTCGCCCGCATGTATCCAGACGAGCGCGGCAGGGCCGCCCGCGGCAGCAAGCGAATCGAGAGCCTCAATGAGCGTACCGAGCGCAGGTCGTCCACCACAGCATGTGACGGCCTGCGGCAGCGCGGTTTCGAGCTTCGCGGGAGACTCGTCGCGGGTGAAGTAGAACTCTTTCGTCAGACCCGCCGGCGCCTGGGCGAGCGCGGCGAGCGTGGCGTCCATCGAGTCCGCCATCGCCAAAGACGTATCAATGACGAAGGCGACGCGCGAGGGGCGCCAGGGCTTGCCGACGGAGGATGTCTGCACGATGGCCTCGGTCGGCGGCGGCGCGGAGTCCCCCTGAGCCTTTGCCACCGCGACGGCGGCGGGCGGATTCTCGAGCGAGACCGTCTCAACGGCCGGAAGACCGATCAAGTTCGAAGAGACGGAGAAGTTGCGCGAGACAAGCGCCGGCGCAGGGAATCGCGCGGACTTGCCATCCAAGGCAACCTGCAGGGGCAGCGTCACGCCGAGACGCACCTTCATCTCGCCGCCTGCCGGAACGGGGAAGCATTGGAGCTGAACCTGGTCGGGACCGCACACGTTGACCAGCACGGGATCCCGGTTGCGGCGGACGACCGATTCGTAGGCGCGGCGCACCTGCCCTCTCGTGCCGAACGCGGCCTCACTCTCCTCACCGTTCACCCAGAGCGTAAGACGAGAGACGACGCCCCCCGGCGGCAGAACGATGCGGCAGCGCGCTTCGGCATTGCCCCAACTCTTCGAATTGGCGAAGGTCATCGTCCATTCGCAGTAACCGGTGCCGGCGACGCGATCAACGGTCGTATCATAGACGGAGTCTTTAAGCGAAAGTCCCTCAAGGACCCCGCCCACCTTCTCGCCGCCGACGAGACCATCCCAGGAGAGGAAGCCCCGCCGGGAGCGACTTGAACGAAGATAGGCCGGATTCTTGCCTGTAATGCGATAGTAAAGCAATTCTCGCGCCTCGACCGACGCCTCTGCCGTATCAAAGATCCGCCCCCAGAAGACCGACCACAGCCATCCGGCACGCCCGCCCCGCCGGCAATACGCCTCTATCACGTCAGCACGCGAGCTGCATCGTGCAAGGCGCACGCCCTGGACGGAAACGGCCGGATCCTCCGACACGCCCTTCCGGCAGCCATAGTACGCAAGGGCCGCATCGCCGAGGAGGATCAACCAAACGAGCGCAAAGGCGAGAAGACCGAACGCGAATCCTTTCACGTGCGGAAGCCCCTTCTCCTTCGCCGCGGCCGTGAGACGGGATCTGAAGAGAAACGCGCTCACAAGGGCCGTCGCGGGCGCACAAGGAAGAAGACCCAGCAGCCCAACGCCGAAATACCAGAATCCAAGGGCGCAAACGATCATCCCCATAAACGCAAGCGGCAGGAGTTCAAGGGCATAGACCAGGCAGACGCCAACGGTAAACCCGCAGAGTGCGCGCAGGAGCCTGCTCCCGGCGGCACATTTTCTTTTCAGACACACCCAAGCGATGAAGTTAGCGACAGGGACGAAAGCGATGAGCGCAATGTGGAACGGCGTTGGCATAAGACCGAGAAAGAACGCGTCGTCGCCACAGTCGGAAATGATGAAGAGATTGAACGTTAAAGCGGCAAGCGGCAGGATCACGCCACCCAGCAGCGTAAAAACAGTGGTTTTGGTCTTCATCTCGATTCCCTCCAGAATTTCCCGTTGAACGCCAGAAATATCTTACCGGAACGTGACCATCATCCCATGGCGCCTCACGATCAGCACGCCCGCGCCGGAGATGAGCGAAGGCGCGTTCGCCGCCGTGTAGCGTCCTGCGGAGGCCAGCGCCCATCCGCCCGTGCCGTTCGGCACGTACAGCTCGTTCGCAAGCACGGTCACGCCCGCCGCCAGATTCAGCTTGCCGTCGGGCGAGAGCCGGTAGATCGCCTTGTCCTTCACCCGCGCGGCGGAATCGATCTCCAGCGTGCCGCCCTTCACCACAATCTCCGAGGCGTTGGGCCACGCGCCGTCCCCGGCGAACGAAAGTCTGCCTTCCACTACCGTGAGCCGCCCCGTCGTGGTGCTGTAGCCTCCAAGGATGAGATGCTTGGGACCGGACTTCTCGAGCGACACCGCGCCCTGATACCGCGCCCGCCAGCCGCCAGGCTCCACGAGGCTTCCCTCGTCGGAGTCGAGCTTGTTCTGCCACACGTACATCGTGGCCGGCGTCTCGCTGCAGATGAGTCCGTTCGTGGAAGGCGGATACGTCGTGGAGTTGTACCATTGCTGGCGCAGGTCACCGAACGACTGGTCAAATCCATTCAGGTCAAGGATCGGCGAGTTTTTAGAGCCCGGATACCGCAACTGCAACGTAAGCGGTGAGGCCCACCCGTTCGTGACGCACGCAAACGGCGCCTCGAACCGCACGTAAACGCCATCGATGAACCGCCAACCGTTCGTGGACGTGCCGCCGCTCTCCTGGAACACAAGCTTCGCGTAGTCGTTCGTCTTCAGCGTGGACGGTGCGTACATCAGGAACCCGACCGCCGCCGTGGTGTTGACCACGAGTTTCTTTTCGTAGATGACCGTCGCGCCGGGGGAGTAGATGTTGTTCAGATACCAGCCGCTCATGCTGTAGCCTTCGGCGAACACCGTCGTGTTCGTGCCAAGGTAGTAGTGCTCGCAGCCGTAGCTTTCGCTCTGCGTGACCTTGCGCGTGAAGACGTTCGTCTTGAACGATTCGTAGTACATCCTGAACGCCGGGGATGTCCGACGCGTGATGGTGATGTTCTGATCGAACGTTCCGCCGTCGAAGTGCATAAAGACCTGATTGCCCGAAGGGGTTATGGTCACGGCGGTATCGGCTGGGCCGAGAGACCCCGTTGTGGCGTAGAGGTTGCCGGCGTTGATCGTGCGGTTGCCCGGCACGGAGTTGGTCGTGAGCAGCTTGAAAGTTCCGGCACCAGCATACGTGAAATTCATGGAGGCAACCGACGAGGAAACGGGCTTCGCCAAAACCAACGTGGTTTTCTCGTCGGCCACGGTCCACGTCGGCACGGTGGCGGCCAACACGAGCGGCACATCCACCGTATAGGTGTGCGCGAAGCCGTCAGCGGCATCCCTCACCGAGATGCCGCCGCCACCGAGGGTCAGCGTGGCGTCCGGCGCGGAGGTGTCGGCACCCAGCCGGAACGCCGTGTCGGCGCCGTTCGTCGGCCCGTCGAAGATGACGCCGGCGAGATTGGCGTTCCCCGTGAGCAACGCCTGTTCGCCGCCCTCGGCGAACGTGGCGGTGAAAAGCCCACTTGCGAGGTTGGGCGCTTCGGGGCTGATGCTCCAGTTCGCAGCCTCGCCCGCGAAATCGTTGTCCCCGCCGCCCGTCCACGTGCCTTCGGTCGCGGCCACATGGGCGTTGCCGACAACCAGCACCCCCATTCCCGAGAAATGGTCGTCATCTTTCACGTCTGCGTCAGAATCGCTCGAACCGTATGTCTTCCCGGCCGCAAGCGTCACGCCGTTCAGGGTCAGCGACGCAAGCGGGAGATTGCCGGCAAGGGCCATCCGCGAATACGGCACCGTGACGCCATCGGCGCCCGGCTCGTCTATGATGGCGACCGCAAGATCCTCCGGCATGGTGACGGCATTGACCGTAAGACGCGAACCGCCGGACACCGTGAGCGAATTGCCGCCCCACTCGAGTCCCGCGAGGAACGTAATGTCGGAAGCGTTGGTGAGCGAGAGCGAACCTGTTGCCGCCGAGCAGTTGCCGCCAATCGAGAACGGCAGGGGCCCTTCGAACGAAAGCGAGATCGGCCCCTTGATCGTCGCATAGCTCACGCGGTCCCCTGCATAGCTCCATGTTCCGGCCTCGCGGAGATTGAGATGCACCGTGCTCGGCGCCGCGCTTGTGATCACCGTGCTGGCATTCCCGCTGCCGCACGAGATGTACCAGAACGTCTGGTCGTAGCCGCACATGTCGGCGAGACCTCCCGCGCCATAGACGCGCAAGGTGGCGGGGACGTTGTTGTAGTACATGGCGTTCTCGCAGTTGAAATAACGCTTCTGGTTGGTGTTGATCCGCACCCAGTGGCTGCTGTCTTTCACATAGCACTGGCCACCGTAGGAGATCACGCCCGGGCCGCCGAAATAGTCCCACCCGAACCCAGAACCGTCTCCATTGAACTCCACCACGGTGGACGCCTTGAGCTCTGCCGACGGATTGGGGAATGTCGCCTTGCCGTTGTACACGATCTTCGTGTTGTTGTTGTATGTGTACATGTCGGCAGCGGCATCCTCGACCGTACCGTTGAACACGTTCGTGGTGCCGGCCGGAAAGACGATGCCTCCCGTTTGTGTCTTCGTGTTGTTGGAGAAGTTCTCGCTCATCGTCACGCCGTGGAAATACACATGGTTCAGGATGGCGGGGCTCCGGTCGGCATACTTGATCTCCGTATTGCCGGCCG
>CACZCD010000063.1 GCA_902779565.1 uncultured bacterium
TGAAGCGTCCGCCGAAACAGGCGATTCTCACGAAGTACGGGTACGAGAACGCGGAGCAGTATCTCAACTGGCGCTGGTTCCACAAGTACGGCGGCGGTTCGATGGTGGATCTCGGTTCGCACCAGATTGACCTCTTCTTCTGGGCCTGGGGTGTGCCGCCGACGAGCGTGACGGCGATTGGCGGACGCGATGCGTTCACGCCGCGCCGGCAGACGTATGACCGCGTGTACTGCATCTACGAGTTCGCGATGCCGGACGGCACGAAGAACGAGGCTGTGTATCAGGTGATTTCGTCCAACGCGCGCGGCGGGTTCTACGAGCAGTTCATGGGCACGAACGCCGCCCTCACCATTGCCGAGATCTCGGCGCGCGGCAACACTGTGCAGCGCGAGCTGCGCGAGGGCGGCTATTCGGATGCCGACTGGCAGGCGTTCATCGACAAGGGGTTTATCCTGCCGACCGAGGGCGACAAGATCAAGAAGGAGGTCACGAAGGACATTGCGGTGGATACGCGCATCTCGGCGCAGGCGACGGGCAACCCGCTCGCCGTTGAGATGAACAAGCCCGCGCACATGCCGCACCTCGAGAACTTCTTTGCGGCCTGCCGGCACGGCGAGAAGCTGAACTGCCCGGCGGAGCTCGCGTACGAGTCGGCCGTGGCGGTGCTGGCGGCGAACGTCGCCGCCGATACGCACCAGACACACTACTTCAAGCCGGAGGATTTCAAGGTTCCGCCGAGGAAGGGATAGCGGCTGGTTTGTGGACCACGGAATACACGGAAAGTCTTGTGGAGTCTAAAGAAAGGGAAAGAGAAATGAACATGACGTATAAGGGTGCTGTTGCCGTATGCATTGCGGCGCTGGCGATCTCGGCGGTGGCTGAGTACAGGGAGCGCAAGCCGGAGGAAAAGGCGAAGCGCATCGCGCTTATCGCGCCTGTCGCCGACGGCGAATTGCGGATCCGGCCTACGTTCAACTCTGCCGGCGTTTGCTGGGGCGCGGCGAAGGCGATCGACGGGTTCAAGGTGGAGTACCGGAAGGATCCGCGGTACGCGAAGGCGGGCGAGGGCGCGTGGAAGGAGGCGACGGCGTTCGAGTACTTCCCGGAGACCAAGGACTACCGCGGCTCAATCTTCTACCTGGACGAGGACAGCCTCTACGAGCTGAAGCTCTCGGCGGGCGGACGCACGTTCGCAACGTTGTCCTTCCGCACGTGGGCGAGCAACGTGCCCGTGGCGAGGACGGTGACGCTCGATCCCGCGACGTTCAAAGCGCCGATGAAGGTGACCGAAAAGGGAACGAAGGACGGCTGGATACGCTACACGGTTAAGGGCGGCGCGACGCTGAACGTACCGAATGCGTCGCCGGCGTTCGTGGTGGAGAACGCCGCGTACATTCTCTTTGACGACATGACGATCCGCGGCTGCGCGGAGTCGCGCAACGTGTTCGCCCTGAACGGGGCGAAGTACGTGCGCATCCGCAACTGCGACATCGCCGGCTGGGGGCGCAAGGGCATTCCCGACTACAGCGAGCGCGCCGGCGGCAAGCTGCGTGAGGCGAACCCGCGCGGCAAGAAGGCCGGCATCATCAACTGGGACGCCGCGATCGTGATCAGCCGCGGCTGCGAGGGATGCGTGGTGGAGCGCTGCTGGATCCACGACCCGATCTCGACGGCGAACAGCTGGTTCTACTCGCATCCGGCGGGGCCGCAGGCGGTGGGCGCGTCGCAGCCGGACCACTCAACGGTGATCCGATACAACGACTTCATCGGCTCCGACCAGCACCGGTGGAACGACGCCGTGGAGTCTGGCGGCAACTTCATCGAGAACGGCGGCCTCAACCGCGATGCCGACGTGTACGGCAACTTCATGATCTTCTGCAACGACGATTGCATCGAGCTTGACGGTGGTCAGTTGAACGTGCGCTGCTTCCAGAACCGTTTCGAGCAGGCGGTTTCCGGCGTTTCGATCCAGGGCTGCATGGTGGGACCGTCCTACACGTTCGACAACGTGTTCACCGGTGGCGGTGACAGCATGGGCTTCGCCTACCCGCTCATCAAGACGAGCGGTATTTCGCTCTACGGCGATGAGGCGTGCGCCTACATCACGGGGAACGAGTTCTGGAATTCCGTGGGTGGTGCCGACAAATCCGAGACCATCAACGTCTCCGAGCCGGCGATCTGGTACCGTCTCTTTAACAACCGCTTTGAGGGGAATATCCACTTCAACGGCCTTGCCAATTCGCCCAAATCCGTGGAGAAGGGGACCGTGAACGGCGTGACGGTCAACCGCGACGGGCCGATCGCGCTGCCGTACCGGCCGGTGCCGTTCACCATTGACCGCGGCATGATCGACGGAATCACGTTCAAGAAGGGCGTGCTGTCGCAGAAGACCGTCAAGCTCACCGTGACGACGGGCGGGAAGGGCTGGAGCTCGCCTTTCAAGGTCGCGAAGAATGATGTGTTCGACTGGTTCGACGTGCAGCCGGCGCAAGGCGTGCTGAAGAGCGGCACGAAGACGGAGTTCACCGTCACGTTCAATCCCGCGCGTCTGAACGACCGCCACTTCTACCGTGGCGCGTTCCTCGTCCGCACGAAGGAGGGTTTCTCGCGTCCGGTGTCCGTCTATGTGTACACGGACTTCCAGTGTCCGTTCAAGCCGGAGACGGGCGATGCGGTGGCGGTGTACGTGGATGCGTTCAAGCCGCAGTCCGGCACGATCCCGGCCGTGGCCGACGCTCCCGATGCGCAGAACGGGAAGGTGGTGTCGCTGGCTTCGGGCTTCGGAAAGAAGAACGAGGTGACGTATGCCTTCGACCTCCCGAAGGACGGGCGCTACTTCATCCTCGCGCGCGGCCGGAACGACACGGGTTCGACCTGGACGGCGCAGGGACGTGTGGACGACGGCGAGTGGTCAAAGCTCACCTGCACGGCGCGCAAATACATGAGTTGGGTGCCGGTTTCGCTGCCCTCGTACTGTGGACATGATGTGCGGGTGAGCGGCTTCGACCTCAAGGCGGGTCGGCATACCTTCACGATGCGTGGCACCGGGCTGCGCCCCTACATGTACGAGGGGATCGTGGTGACGGACAATCCCGGACTCTTCGATCCGCGCTGACCGCTTGAAAAGCGGTGTGGAATGTGATATATTCACGGTCTGTTTTGAGAAAGGTTTATAGCAATGGCAAATGATGCATTGGCCCAGAAGGCCCAGAACTTTACGAACCGCGGACGTCAGGCGATGGAAGGCCGGAAGTTCGATCTGGCGGTCGAGATGTTCCTGCAGGCGTTGACGTTCGTGCCGGATGCCCTTGAGACGCGGCGGATGCTGCGCGCGGCGCAGATTGCGAAGTTCAAGAGCAACCCGCCGAGCGCCCTGGCGCTGAAGATGCAGGGCATGGGCAGCTACTTTGCGCGCCAGAAGGTGTTGGGGCTCGCCAAGAAGGGGCAGGGCGTTGAGGCGATGGCCGAGGCCGAGAAGCTCATGTGCCAGAACCCTCTCGACCCGAACAACATCGAGTGCGCGGTCAAGGCCGCTGAAGCGGCGAACAAGCCCGAGGCGGCGGCGGTCACCGTTGAGGCGGCCTACGAGTGCGGCAACAACGATCCGGCGCTTCTGGAGCGCGTGGCGACCTACTACACGATCGCCAAGCGGTACGATAAGGCGCGCGACGCCTATTCGAAGCTCGTCGCCCTCAGGCCCGGTGACCAGCGCATTCTCCAGCTCCTCAAGAACACCGAAGCGCAGGCCACGATGTCGGCGGGCTGGAACGACGCCGTCGGCAAGAAGGGTGGCTTCCAGCAGATACTCGCGAACAAGGAACAGGCGAAGAAGCTCGACCAGGCCAACAAGGCGATGGTCGTGGGCGACGATGCCGATGCGCTCATCGCCGAGAAGATCGCCCAGATTGAGAAGGAGCCGGGCAACCTCAACTTCTACCGTGCGCTCGCGCGTCTGTACTCCCAGAACAAGCGTTTCGGCGACGCCATCGCCACGCTCGAGAAGGCGGTTGCGATCAACAATTCCGATCCGGAGCTCGACCGCATGCTCTCCTCCACCCGCACGGCGGATTACGAGTACCGCATCGAGCAGCTCAAGGCGGCGGGCAAGACGCAGGAGGCCGAGGATCTCGAGGCCGAGAAGAACCAGTTCGTGTTCGACGATCTCGCGGCGCGCGTGGAGCGCTATCCGAACGACCTCCATCTCCATTTCGAGCTGGGGCTCCAGTACTTCACCTACGAATACTACGATGAGGCCGTGCAGCATTTCCAGCTTGCGCAGAAGAGCCCGAAGGATCGTCTGGAGGCGCTCTACTATCTGGCGATGTGCTTCGTCCACAAGGGGCAGGTTGACATGGGCGTGATGCAGCTTGAGACGGCGCGCGACCAGATCCCGACGATGGACGAGCTCAAGAAGAAGATCGTCTATCAGCTGGGCCTCTGCGCCGAGCAGTCCGGCGATCTCGAGAAGGCGTACGCCTACTACAAGGATGTGTACTCCACCGACGTCACCTTTGCCGACCTCAACACGCGCATGCTGGATGTGGCGGCGAAGATAAAGGCCGCCAAGGCATGATGTCGTTTTGCCCGCCCGATTATGCGGGGGTGGTGTTCGATTCCCGCAAGGTGAAGCCGGGATGCCTTTTCGCGGCGTTGCCCGGTTCGACGGTCGATGGCCATCGCTTTGTCCGGCAGGCGTTTGAGAAAGGCGCGAAGGGGCTTCTGGTGCGCGCGGACCGCGCGGCGGAGTTCACGGGTCCTGAAGCGGCGGCGCTCATTCCAGTGCCAGATGTGAAGGCGGCGCTCACGGAGACGGCGCGCGACTACCGCAAGACCCTGAAGGCGAAGGTCGTCGGCATTACGGGAAGCGCCGGCAAGACGACGGTGAAGGAGTTCACGGCGGCGTTCCTGCGGCAGAAGGGAAAGACGCACGCGACGGACGGCAACTACAACAACGATCTCGGGCTCCCGATCACGATTCTGGAATGTCCGCCCGACGCCGACTTTCTCGTGGTGGAGATGGGCACGAACCATCCGGGCGAGATCGCACATCTCGTGGGGATCGCCGCGCCCGATGCCGGCATCATCTCGTCCATCGGCACGGCGCATATCGAATTCTTCAAGACGCAGGACGGCATCGCCGACGAGAAGGGAACGCTCTTCCGTTCCCTGCCGCCGGAGGGTTTCGCCGTTTTGGGCGTGAACAACGATCGTTACGCGCGGCTGAAGGAAATGTGCCAGTGCCGCGTGGTGACGGTGGAGGGCGCGGCGCCATTCGCGTGTCCGCTGGCAGGCGAGCACAACCGTTGGAACATGGCGCTCGCGTGGGCGTGCGCGAAGGAACTGGGCGTGACGGAGACGATGGCGCGCGCGGCGCTGGAGGGCTTTTCGCTTCCGGGCGACCGTTGGCGCAAGGTTGAGCGGGATGGCGTGACGTTCATCGCGGACTGCTACAACGCCAATCCGACTTCGATGGTCATCGCGCTTGAGACGTTTGCGGCGGAGCCGTGTTCAGGGCGGCGGGTGGCCGTGTTGGGCGACATGTTCGAGCTGGGTGCGGAAAGTGCGCAGCACCATGCGGCGGTGAAGCAGCGCGCCGAGACCCTGAATTTCGACAAGGTCATCTACGTGGGCGAGAATTTCGGCGGCGTATCGCGTGATGAGGCGAAGGCGGAGTTGTTTGCGTATGTGCGCCCGGGCGATTCGGTTCTGCTCAAGGCCTCGCACGGCATGGCGCTTAACCGTTTGCTCGAGGATGGTACTTCTGAGCATTCGTAAACTGAAAAGGAAAGGTGGCTCATTGTGAAGTGGTCTGGGAAGATTGGATGGGGCGTGCTGGCCGTTGCGTTGACGGCAGGCATTGCGGCGCATGAGGCAAGCGCCTGCACCGCGATACTCGTGGGCAAGAAGGCGAGTGCGACGGGACGCGTGATCGTCGCGCACAACGAGGACAACCGGGCTGGTACGTTCATGCGCTATGCGTTCCTGCCGAAGCGGGAGGGTGCGCAGGCGGCGTTCTGGAGCGAACTGAAGGCGAGCTACGGGCCGCAGACCGTCGCGCATCTGTTCCTGAACGAGAGCGGTGTGATTGTGTTCTCGAACAACGGCGGCGTGATGCCCGAGTGGGACGGAGTGAAGTACAGGCTGCCCGACGAGGGGGAATACTCCACGCTGACCGACGGCGGCAAGGGCTACCGCCTGCGCTGCGACATGATCGAGAAGGCGCGCACCGCGCGCGAGGGCGTGGAGATCATGACGGGGCTCGTGAAGAAGTACGGCTATACCGAACCGTCGCGCCTGTTCACCATCGCGGACAAGGACGAGATCTGGGTGGTGCAGGTGATTCAGGGGCGGCGCTTCGTCGCGCGGCGCTGTCCGGACGATGCGGTGGTGGCGTTCCCGAACTGCCTCACCGTACACAGACTTCAGCCCGGCGACATCGCGTCCGACAACATTGTCGCGAAGGGGAAGGACTTCGATTTCATCGCGTTCTATCAGGGGCCGCGTACATGGAAGTCAGCCTACAACCTGCACCGCTGGCAGGATGCGTACCGTCTCGCCACGGGCGTGAATCTTGAGGTGGGCAAGGAGTATCCGTTCTCGGTGAAGCCGGCTCATAAGGTGGGGGTGGACGACATCAAGCGGGCGCTTCGCACGCACTATGAGGGGATGCCGTGGGAGGTGAAGGATCGCCATCCCGAGAACAACCACAAGGATGTGCAGCCGATCTGCCGCAAAGGCACACTCGAGTCGATGGTGTGCCTGATGGGCGAGACGCCGGCCGAGACCGTGATGCACATTGCGGTCGGGCGTCCGTGCGAGACGCCGTATTCGGTGTATCGTCCGCTCGCGGGCGAGTTGCCGAAGGGAGCGGCGACAGGAGAAGAGGCGATCCGTCGCCTGCGCGACTACGCCGTTCACGCCGAGCCGTCGGCAAAGTGAAAGCATCATGCGCGCTGTCGTTTTAGGAAACGGCGGAAGCGGCCAGGCGGCGGCGGAGCTGCTGCGCCGCGAGGGTTTCGCTGTGAGCATCCTCGATGGCGAGGATCGCTGGCCTGACGGGACATGGGACCTGTGCGTGACGAGCCCTGGAATACCGCTCACCCACCCTTGGCAGGTGGCCGCGCGGGCGGCGGGCGTGCCGGTCATCTCGGAGCTGCAGCTTGGCGCCGAACGCTATCGTGCAATGGGCGGTCGAATGCTGGCGGTGACGGGCAGCAAGGGGAAAAGTTCCGTCGTGAAGCTTATCGCCGATGCGCTCGGAGGCGTTCCCTGCGGAAACTATGGCAAGCCCCTTTGTGAAGTTGTGATGGAGAACGGGGAAGTGGGGGCTATCCACCGACAACGCCCCGCCAGTAACCACCAGTTGCCAACGACCAACGACCAACTGAAATGGGCCGTGGTGGAGGTGAGCACTTTCCAGATGGAGACGACCGAACTGCCGCCCGATACATTTGAGGCGGCGGCGGTTCTGAATCTTCAGGAGGATCATCTCGACCGTCATGGGTCGGTGGCGGTCTATCACGCGCTCAAGCGGAAACTCCTTACATTCGCCAAAGTCAAGATCATGGGGACAGACCCTGGATCATGGGGAATGGGGAATGGGGAATGGGGAATGGAATCTCTGGGGACAGACCCTGAAAACTTTGGGGACAGCCCCCGAGAAACTTTGGGGACAGACCCTCGCGCTCTGGCGATAAAAATTGTAGGGACAGACCCTGAGATCAAGGACGCTGATGCTGATTTATTTGCAAAAAGTTATTTTGACAATCCGATATTGATGGGTAATGCACTCTGCGCGGTGGAGCTTCTGCGGACGGCGGGGCTCTCCGACGACGCGATACGGGCGGCGTTTCTCCGGTTCGAGCCGTTGCCGCATCGAATGCAGACGGTTGGCGTGGCGGAGGGGGTCGCATGGATTGACGACTCAAAAGCGACCAGCATCGCCGCGCTGGTGGCGGGGGTGACGATGGCGGCACATCGTTTTGCAGGGTCTGTCCCCATGGTGCGAGGGTCTGTCCCCAAGGCTTCAGGGTCTGTCCCCAAGGTGCGATTGATTGCCGGGGGGCTTCCGAAGGGGGATGACCCCGCGATGGCGAGGGACTGCCTTGCCGCAAGCGTGCGGAAGGTCTATCTCATTGGCCAATGTGCTGGAGAGATGGAGTCGGCGTGGAAAGATACGGTTCCGTGCGAGATGTGCGGTACGCTTGATCGGGCGGTCGCGGCGGCGGGGCGCGATGCCGAGACGGGGGACTGCGTGCTGCTGTCGCCCGGCACGGCGAGCTTCGATCAGTTCAAGAGCTATGGCGAACGTGGCGATTGTTTCGCGTCGCTTTGCAAGAATCGCCCACAAGGACACGGCGATATGGTATAATCACGCGCATGTATATCAAGCTGACAAGGATGAACGGGCGGCCAATCTGGCTGAATGCGAGCTTTGTGGTGACGGTGGAGCCGACGCCTATCGGCGGGGCAATCGTTGTTCCGATCGGTGATGGTCTGGACTATGAAGTGCGCGAGTCGCCTGAAACGGTGCTGGCCCTTCTGGCGGGTACGCCGGCGCCGGCCGTCGTGCCGGTGCGGCCGCCGCGTGCGCTTGCACCGCAGCCGGAAGACGTCTCGCCCGAGGAGGAGCGACCGTCCGATCCGGAGCCGGAACAGCCGGTGGAAGAGGCGAAGCCGACCAAAAGGGGAAGGCGCCGGAAAAAGAATACGGAGCAATCCGCAACGGCGTCAACGGCAGACAAGGTGCAGAGCACCTCTGCGGGAGATGTCTCGAGCATGACAGAAACCCCCGAACCGGAAGGGTTCAGGGAAATCGTGGCAGACCTCAAGGCGCGCAAGTGCCGCACGGGGAAGCGTCTTCGCAACGCCATCAAGAGCTATTTCAAAAAGACGGACGAGATTGAGATTGATTACATCATTGAAACGATGATCAATAGGGGTTATATGCTGGTTGGAGCCGATGGGCATGTTACATGGATTGAGAATCCATCTTGATTATTGACAAAAAACTAAATTATAAAATTTCCCCTTGCATTTTTCAATGGGAAATGGTATATTGCGCGCCTTGACATTTAGGAGTATAGTCGGATTGTAGTCTGGAGAAGCAATGGCATCGAAAAAGCCGATCAAAAAAAGTGCAGGAAAAAAGGCTCAAAAGCCCGTGGCAAAGGCCGCGAAAAAGCTCGCAAAACCCGCAGCAAAAGCGGTGAAGCCGACGTCGAAGCCCGCGAAGAAGTCCGGTAAGAAGAAGAGCAAGGACGCTGTTCCCAAGAAGCAGGAGCGGCTTTCGCGTTTTGCGGATGACGAAGACATTCAAGAGCTTGAAGAGGAGCTTGACGAAGTCGGATCGGACGATGAGGCACCAGACGAGGCGGCCCTTGCCAAGGGCGCAGATGTCGCGGAGCGTGAGGCGAGCCGATTGGACCTTGAAGAGGTTGCGAAGCAGGCGGATCGTCAGGAGAATCGGCAGGGAGCGGAAGGCGATGGAACGGAGGGCGTTGCGACGGAGGAGCAGCTGGCGCTTGCCGGCGTGGTGCCGCCGTCGAGCCGTCCCACCACCGCGAACTCCGATGAATACGATCCTGAGAGCGTGGACGCGGTAGCCGATTTCAAGGCACGGAGCGTATTGGGCGCGGAGGAGCGCAATGCGGTGATCCAGGAGGTGAAGCAGGCGGCCGAGAAGAATGGCGGCTATGTCACCTATGAGCAGCTGAACTCGATCGTTCCCCAGACTGTGCAGGACGAATCGACGACGGACGAGTACCTGATGATCCTGCAAGCTCTGAACGTGGATGTGATCCGTGCTGACGACGTGGAGGCGTATCGTGCGAGCAAGGATCAGAAGGCCGTCAAGACCGCGCCGCAGCGCGATTCGATCGACGATCCGATCCGCATGTATCTCCACCAGATGGGGCAGGTGCCGCTTCTCACGCGCGAGCAGGAGGTTGAAATCTGCATGCGCATCGAGGAGGCCGAGGTCAAGGCGAAGGAGATGTTCAACCGGTTCACGTTCGCACCGAAGATGTATCTGCGCCTTTTGGACAAGCTGGAGCACATGGACGAGCGTTTCGACCGCGTGGTGACCGACAAGTTCGACGACAACCGCGACGCCTACATGACGCAGCTCCCGAAGCTCCGCAAGAAGCTGGCGGAGATCGGCACGAAGTTGGCCACGGCCAATCAGGAATACGTGACGCTCGTCAAGGCGCACACGCCGCCCAGCTCCGCCAAGATGAAGGCCGCCGAGAAGTCCCTTTTGGACATCCGTGCCGCGCTGCGCCGCATCTTCGACAAGCTCAACTTCAAGCAGAAGGTGTTGGAGCAGCTCTGCAACGAGGCGGACGAGAAGCTCTATCTGCCCTACAAGCAGCAGCGTGCGCGGTTGGAGGCGCTCAAGAAGGCCCGCCCGACCAAGAAGCGCGACGCCGAGATCCGCGAGGTGTGTGGCCGCATCGCGCGCTACGAGTCCGTCTTCGGCATGCTGCCTGAGACGTTCCTCGCCGACTTCGAGGTGCTCCGCACGGTGCTCCGTCGCGGACAGGAGGCGCGCACGAAGATGGTCGAGGCCAATCTCCGTCTTGTGATTTCCATCGTGAAGAAGTACATGAACCGCGGACTTTCCTTCCTTGATCTCATTCAGGAGGGCAACACGGGGCTCATGAAGGCGGTGGAGAAATTCGAGTACAAGCGGGGCTATAAGTTCTCGACCTACGCCACTTGGTGGATCCGCCAGGCGGCCACGCGTGCCATCGCCGATCAGGCCCGCACGATCCGCATCCCCGTCCACATGATCGAAACCATCAACAAGCTGATGCGCGTGCAGAAGCGGTTGATCCAGAAGCTGGGGCGGGAACCGCAGGAGAAGGAACTCGCCGTGGAGATGGAGATGTCGCCGGAGGAGGTGCGGAAGGTTTACCGCATGGCGCAGCAGCCGATCTCGCTTCAGTCGAAGGTGGGCGATTCCGATGATGCGAAGTACGGCGACTTTATCCCCGATACGTCCGCCGAAAACCCGTCGGAGCAGACGGCCTACGCCATGCTCCGCGAACGATTGCAGGAAATTCTGACGACGCTGACCGACCGCGAACGTCAGGTGCTCGATTACCGGTTCGGTTTGACCGACGGTTTTTCGCGCACGCTTGAAGAGGTCGGAAAACAGTTCAACGTGACGCGCGAGCGCATTCGTCAGATCGAGGCGAAGGCGTTGCGCAAGTTGCGTCATCCGTCCCGGTTGAAGAAGCTGGATGGCTTCCTCGGGGCCTAGTCAAAAGAGAGAAAGAAAGAGGAAAGAAAACATGAACATGATGATGTTGGCGACTGCCTGTGCGGCGAAGTGCCCGGGGCATGCCATTGTTGCCATCGTTGGTGCGCTGGTGGTGGGATTCGTCGTTGGCCGCCTGTCCAAGCGCGGGAAAAGTGCGGACTGCAAGTGCGGCGAGGCGAAGCGCCGTTCGTCCGAGCGCAAGCCGGTGGTGAATCCGGAGCCGGCGCGTCAGCCGATTCCGGCCGGAAGCGTGGAGATCTACGTGGGCAACCTCAGCTACGATCTCACGGACGAGGAGCTCAAGAAGCTGTTCGCCGAGTACGGCGAGGTTTCCTCGGCGCGCATCGTGCTTAACCGGTTCAACGGCAAGTCTAAGGGGTTCGGTTTCGTGGTGATGCCGAACCGTTCCGAGGCGGAGAAGGCCATCGCCGCCTATTCCGAGAAGGAGTTCATGGGTCGCAAGATGCGCGTGAACGAGGCCAAGAACACAATTGTGAACGATTGACTGATGGACGAGAAGAACGACAAGAAGGTCGAGGCGGAGACGGCCGCAACGGCGGAGAAGACCGCCGCCGAAGCGGAGCCTGAGCCCGAAAAGACAGAAGGCGAAACGGTGGCGGACGAAGAGTCCGAACCCGAGGCGCCGAAAGAGAATTCCGCAGACGCTTCGGCGGAAGCCGAACCGGAGCCGGAAACGGCGGAGGAGTCCACCGAGCCGGCGACGGACTGGAAGGATCTGTACGCGCGGACGCTCGCGGATTTCGACAACTACCGCAAGCGTGCGGTGCGCGACCGTGAAGAGCTCGTGAAGTTCGCGACCTCCGAGGCCGTCAAGGACATGCTTCCCACGGTCGATAATCTGGCGCTCGCGCTGGATCAGGCGAAGGACAAGGAGGATCCGTTCGTGAAGGGCGTGCAGCTTGCGTACGACGGGTTCCTCAAGGCGCTCAAGGACCACGGCGCTGAGCCGTTCGATTCCGTGGGCGAGACGCTGGATCCGAACCGACACGAGGCGATCGCCACGCTTCCCTCCGAGACAGTCGAGGAAGGGAAGATCTCCACGGAGGTCAAGAAAGGATGGATGCTCAACGGACGGCTTCTGCGCGCCGCGCAGGTCGTGGTGTCGTCCGGAAAGAGCGCAAGCTAAACGGAAGGCGGAAAGGATTCCGTTTCAGATATGGCGGAGAAGAGAGACTATTACGAGGTGTTGGGTGTCGCCAAGACGGCGAGCGCGGACGAGATCAAGTCCGCCTACCGCAAGCTGGCGATGAAATATCACCCGGACCGCAATCCGGGCGACGAATCGGCGAAGGCCAAGTTTCAGGAGGCCTCCGAAGCGTACGAGGTGCTGTCTAACCCGGAGAAGCGCCAGCGGTACGACCAGTTCGGCCATCAGGGCGTGGATTTCGGCCCGGGCGGCTTTGATTTCGGCCGCGACTTCTCGCACTTCCAGGATGTCGATCTCAGCGACATCCTCAATTCCGTCTTCGGCAGCGCGATGGGCGGCGGCGGTTTCGGCTTCAGCAGCATGTTCGGCGGCGGGCGGCGCCCGGCCGACCCGAACGCGCCCGAGCGCGGGGCGGACATGTCGATGGAGCTGGAGATCGATTTCGAGGAGGCGCTCTTCGGCAGCGAACGGACGCTTGAACTCACGCTTCCCGACCAGTGTCGCGCATGCGGCGGCACGGGTGCCGCGCCGGGCACGCATCGCGTGAAGTGTCCGACCTGCGGTGGGCGTGGCGCGGTCGTGCGCGGGAACGGGTTCTTCCAGGTGCGGCAGACCTGCCCGAAGTGCGGCGGCGAAGGTTCGGTGATCGAGCACCCGTGCCGCGAATGCGGCGGCACGGGGCAGACGCGGGCGCGCCGCAAGGTGGCGCTCAAGATCCCGCGCGGCGTGGATACGGGTTCGCGGCTCCGCCTCTCCGGCAAGGGCGGCGGCGGTCTGCGCGGCGGCGAACCGGGCGACCTCTATGTGGTCGTGAGCGTGCGGGATTCCGACATCTTCCTGCGGGACGGTCTTGATCTTGCCGTTGACGTGCCGGTGTCGCCCGTGACGGCGGCGATCGGTGGAGATGTGGATGTTCCCACGCCCGATGGTTTGGCGACGCTGAAGATTCCGGCGGGTACGCCGAACGGGAAGCTCTTCCGGATGCGCGGCAAGGGCATGCCGTCCCTGCGCGGAACGGGCACGGGGGATCTCGTGGCGCGCGTTGTCTTCGAGGTGCCGCAGCGCCTGACGGCGAAGCAGCGCGGGCTTCTGGACGATCTCGCGAAGACTCTGGAGCCGACGAACTTCCCCGACGCGCAGCGGCTGGCGTCGGCGGCCAAGACATTCTACGCGCGCAAGGAGAAGCTTGCGAAGGTTGAAAAGTAAAACACAAAAAGGAGACACACCATGAACAGACGTGATTTCGTGAAGGCAGGATCGGGCGCGTTCGCCATCGCGGCGGCGGGTTGCGCCATCGGCGACGCGGCGCCATCGAATCGCGTGCGGCTGGCCATCGTCGGCTGCCACGCCAAGGGGCGCGGACAAACCGTGATGAAGGCGGCGATGAAGGTGCCGGGCGTTGAGATCGCCTACGTGTGCGACGTGGATTCCCGCGCGCGTGATTGGGCGGCCGCCGAGGTCGAGAAACTGAGCGGTTTCAAGCCGAAGAAGGAGAAGGATCTCCGCAAGGTGCTCGAGGACAAGGAACTGGACGGCATCATCTCCGAAACGCCTGACCATTGGCACGCCTATTCGGCGGTGTTGGCGATGCGGGCGGGCAAGGCCGTCTATGTGGAGAAGCCCTGCGCGTTCTGTCCGCACGAAGGTGAGATTATCGTCGATACCTGGCGGAAGACCGGGATGGTGTTCCAGATGGGCAACCAGCGCCGCGCGTCGCTTACGTACAAGGCCGCGCTCGATTACCTGCGCGAGACGAACGCGATCGGCGAAATGAAATGGGCGAAGTGCTGGTACATGGCGGATCGCGCCTCCATCGGCAAAGGCGTGAAGATCAATGTGCCGGAGTGGCTCGACTGGGAACTTTGGCAGGGTCCGGCGCCGCGTCGCGATCTCCTCTCGAACGTGGTCCACTACAACTGGCACTGGTTCCGCAACTGGGGAACCTCCGAGATGGGCAACAACGCCCCGCACTTCGCCGACGCCGCCCGCTGGGCGCTGGACGTGGGCTATCCGGAGAGCGTGCAGTGCGCCGGTGGACAGTACTTCCCGAAGAATGACGATTACGTTTGGCCGGATACCTTCAATGCTTCGTTCAAGTTCCCCGGCGACAAGCTCATCACCTTTGAGCTGGCGAGCCACTGCCGTGAGAAGCCCTACATGGATGTGGGCACGGGCGCGATGATCTACGGCACGAATGGTTCGCTCTTCCTCGGACCGCGCGATACCGCCACGCTGTATGACGTGAAGGGCAATGAGATCAAGTCGTGGCTCGCCGGCGGGCAGACTCAGGCCGGTTCGCTCACGAACCCGACCTCTTCGCTCGACGTGCTGCACCAGACGAAGTTCGCGGAGTGCATCCGCGCCAAGAGCCAGCAGACAAACTCCCCGGCGGACGAGGCCGTGAAGTCCACCTATCTCCCGCTTCTCGCGAACATCGCGACGGAGGTGGGCGAGACGATCCGCCTCGATCCGAATACCGGAAAGCTTCTCACGAAGAGCGCTGAGAAACTCTGGTCCCGCGAGTACGCGAAGGGTTGGGAACTGGTCTGAGTTCCCCATCGGCTCCACGCAGGGCATGACGAGCATCAGCAAGCTGATTTTCGGTGCCGTCGAGCCGAACGATGGACTTCGGTATGCGCCGGGCGTCCATTCAAGACCCATCGTGGTCTGGAATGTGACGCCCGCATGCAATCTGGCATGCGCCCACTGCTACGCCGCCAATGGCGAGGGTGCCGCTTCCGTTCTGAGCACGGATGAGGCGAAGCGCGTGATTGAAGACCTTGCGGCGTGGCGTGTGCCAGTGCTGCTCTTTTCCGGCGGCGAACCGTTCTGCCGTCCGGACATCCGAGAGCTTTCCGAATATGCGAAGGGGAAAGGATTGCGCGTCACGTTCTCGACGAACGGGACACTCATCGATGACGAGACGGCGGATTGGCTGGCGTGTCTCGGAACGGGATATGTGGGCATCTCCATCGACGGCACGGAGAAGATGCACGATGCCTTCCGCCGGAAAGAAGGGGCGTATGCCGCAAGCGTGGCGGCGATCCGTCGGCTTGTCGCGCGCGGCGTGAAGGTGGGATTGCGCGTGACGATGACGCGTCTGAACGTGGAGGCGATCCCGGACATCTTTCGTCTGATGCGTGCGGAGCGCGTGCCGCGCATTTGCCTCTACCATCTCGTCTATACGGGAAGGGGACAGACCCTTGCGGGCAGCGACCTCTCCGCCGCGGAGCGCCGCGCCGCGCTCGATACGATCATTGCGGAGACGGAACGCGCTTTCGCCGAAGGCAATCCTGTAGAGGTGCTGACCGTCGATAACCATTGTGATGGCCCCTACCTCTATCTGAAGCGTCCGTCGGAACGATTGATGTCGTTGCTCAAACTCAACGGCGGCAATTCGAGCGGCGCGGGCATCGCCTGCATTTCGTGGGACGGCACAGTGTACCCCGATCAGTTCTGGAGGAACCATCCCGTGGGCAACGTGCGGGAGCGCCCGTTTTCGGAGATCTGGGGAAATCCGCCGCACGGCTCGCTGCTTGACCTGCTGCGACACAAGAAAGATTTCGTGAAGGGACGCTGCCGCAGCTGCCGTTGGCTGGATGTCTGCGGCGGCAACTTCCGCGCGCGCGGCGAGGCGGCCACCGGCGACATCTGGGGTGAAGATCCCAGCTGCTATCTCTGATGGTTCTGCGGTCCAACTTGTGCGCTTGAATTTTCGTATTGTAATCAGTCATGGAAAATGACGTCCCCTGAAAATGCAGATGGGGAATAGTTTCATTGGGAAGCGACGGAAGCGTCGCTTCTTTTTTTTCTGAAGCGGCAAGAGTGCAGTCTCTCAGGACTGTTGTTTCTTTGAATGGTCGCTTCTCTGAATTCTATCTTCGTGGCGGATTGGTGGGAGGAAATGTGGCAAAAAAAATTTTT